>NZ_LBJU01000131.1:0-350586 GCF_028128835.1 Bradyrhizobium sp. CCBAU 65884
GGACCAATCCAGCCAATGTTGATGTGTCAGCTATGTCTCCGAACACCCGTCAGTGATCTGTCCGGGCTAAACACTTGTCCCGGGCATCCACGTTCTTCGAGCGTGGAGCAAGGCGTGGATGGCGGGACAAGCCCGGCCATGACGGCGAGAGTGATCTAAAACATCCCGCTCGCCGCGAGCGCCTTGCAGACGTGCTGCATCTCGGTCTCGTCGGCGACCATGTCGAGCATAATAGTGGTCAGACCCTTGGCCGCAAAGTCCTTCAGCTTCGCGCCGATCTCCTGGTAGCTGCCGACGAGATAGGGACAGTCGGCCTGGAAGGTCAGGAACGGCAGTAGCCAATAGCCATTGTCCCCGAGCTCGCCGCTCTGGCCGGCATAGAGATGCCGCTTCCACACGGAATCGGTGTTCTCCATGGTGAGCACGAGAAGCTCGCGATCGTCAGGGTTGTCGCGGAAACGCAGTTTTGCGGCCTGCCGCGCCTCCTCGCGTCCCTCGCGGGCGAAGATGCCGAAATTCATGCCGGGCGCGTCAAGGCCGCGATCGAGATCCGGCGGCAGCATCTGCATCTTGATGCAGCCGGTCTCCTTCGCCACGCGCTGGGCCGCCTCGGATTGCCCCGCGATCAGGAATTCGGGCATCAGCTCCGGCGGCAGGCGCGGGCGAAGCTGCAGATGGCGCGCACGGTAGAAGCGGCCCGCGAAATTCACCGGTCGCGGGCTCGCCAGCAACTGCCGCATCAGCCCCACGAATTCTCCGAGCCTGATATAGCGGTCGGCATGCGACTGGTCGTCGCCGAGCCCCTGCAAGTCGCTGACCGCCGTCCCCGTGATCATGTTGAGATAGACCTTGCGGCCGTGAAGCTGCGCCAGGGAGGAGACGAATTTCGCCGCGGTGAACGGGTGCATGTAGACCGGATTGACGGCGATCAGCGGCGAAGAGCGCGTCGTCGCAGCCATGATGTGCTGGGCCATCGCCCAGGGCTCGACGAACACGTCGTTGCCTTCGAACAGCAAAATGCCTTCGAAGCCGTTGCGGTCGGCGAACTCAGCCACCCGCATCAGCTCGCCGATATATTTCTGGGGGTCGCGGTTGCGCGAAATCGCGGGAAAGACGCGCAGCCGCGGCGGCGTCATTCAGCCGCTTCCTGGAGCGGCCAGGCATTGCGGCTGATGGGAAGGCCGCCGTTCGCGCGGGAGCCGTCGGCAATCGCGAGGCGATGCGAGGGCGAGGGCGAGCACAGCGAGAAGCGCCAGCCGTCGGGATCGTCGGCGATATCGGGCTTGAAGCTGATCTCGATGGCCTCGCGCGAGACCTGCATCGCGAAAGCGTCGAGCGGCAGATTGAGCCCAAAGCCCCTGGCCTTCAGATAGGCCTCCTTGAGCGTCCAATAGTCGAAGAAGCGCTCGGTCGCCGCGGGCTCCGGCAGTCCGCGCAGCGTTTCGACCTCCTCCGGCGCAAAGAAGCGAAGTGCGGTGGACAGCGGCGCCACCCGCCGCGACACGGTTTCGACGTCGACGCCGACGGACTCATGCTTCGACACGACGCAGGCGACGCAGCCGTCGGCGTGAGACAGGCTGAAATGCAGCGCGCTCGAGGTCGCGGGTGCTGCGACAAACGGCCGCCCATAGCGGCCGGCTGCAAAGGACCAGTCGGACGGCGCGACGTTGGAGGCGATCTGCGACAGCGCCAGGCGCAGCATCGCATGCGCGAAAATATATTGCCGTCGGTGCCGCTCGAACATGAAGCGATCGGCCCGGACGCGTTCGTCGACCGAGAGCAGCCGTCGGCACGCCTCGACCGCGCCCGGTGCGTCGATGGACTCGATCAGTCCGACAAAGAGTTCAATTCTGTCGTCCGCCATCAATTGGGCCTTTTGCGTCAGGCCGAGGGCAGATCCCCGGTCCCGACGGAAGAAACAACTGAGCAAGAATCAATCAAGCGGACCGCTTCTAGCGGTCCACCCGGGCGAATTCTTGTCGATTTGCAGGCCGGTTTACAGGCGCAAGCTTGTGCGAGACCTTAACTCGACACGCGAGCGGCCCATCCCCGAAAAGCGAAGCTTGAAGATTCGTACGGCGTCCCGGCCGACGAATCTTACCTCTTCTTCTTCTTGGCTTTCTTCGAGCCGCCAAGCACCGAAAGGCTGGCGTCGACGTCCTTCAGCGCGGACTGGAGTTTCTTCTTCTCGGCACCGAGCAGCTTCTGGAGGGCCTTGCGGTCCTTGTCGCTCAACGAGGTACCCTTGGTAAATTTGATGAAACCCATAACACTCCCCCGGTTGAAAATAATCGTCCAAATCAAAACGCCGGAATAATCTTGCGCGACGACGCCAAATAATCAAGATGCAACTTGGTCATGCACAGCTTTGACGAGTGAACCCGTATTCGTCCGTGATGTCATCCGCTCACGCCGCGTTGCGCGCGAGTAATCCGTCGAGCGGCGTGTTGGGCTGGGCGACCGCGGCCCCCAGCAGCGCAACGAGATCCTCCATCCACGCGCCGATGCGACGGCCGTCGAGCAGCTCGTGCTTGTAATTGCACGAGCCGGTGATGCCGGTCGGGCGCTCCTTGAGCATCAGCGACAGCCAGGTCTGGTCGATCGGCAGCACCGGCTGGCCCTCGCGTGCGATGTTGCCGATCGATCCTGTCGCGAGGTCCGGGAGATCGAGCGGCTGGCGCAGCGGATTTTGCAGCGTGAAATAGACCTGGAGCAGCGAGGCCGGATCGATGCCCTCCCGCTCCAGATGGTCAGCCAGGATGTTGAAGGGCAGCTCTTGGCGCGCATGCGCGTCGAGCACGCTCCGGCGTACCCGCGCCAGCGCCTGCGTGAACGACAGCTCCGGCGTGATTTGGGTGCGGACGATCACCGTGTTTTCGAACGGGCCGACGATTCGGTCGGTGTCCGGCTGGGCGCGATTGGCCATGGCGGTGGCGATAGAGATGTCGGTGCGACCCGTCCGGGCCAGCAGCAGGGCCTTCAGACCGGTGAGCAGGCACATGAACAGCGTGCCATTGTGCCGGCCGGCGAACGCGGTGAGCCGGCTGATCAGCTCACGATCCAGATTGACCGGATGATGCCCGGTGGACGCGCCCGGGCTTGATTCGCCGTCGAAGACAGGGACCGCGCCGCGCAAATTCTCCGTCCAGTCCGCCGCCTGCCGGCGGGCGGCGTCCGTGCCGCACCACCAGCGCTGCCAGCGTGCGACGTCCGAAAAGGCCGGGGGCGGCTTCGGCAGCGGTACCGACGGATATCCGGCCAGCGCCGCATAGCGGCTCGACAATTCCTCGAACAGCACGCCGATCGACCAGCCGTCGACAATGGCGTGATGCAGCGTCAGCAGCAGCACGTGATCGTCGTCGTCGAGCCGTAACAGCCGGGCGCGGAGCAGCGGCGCGCGCGTCGTGTCGATCGGCGAAAAGGCCTCCTGTTGGATCAGAAGATCGATCTTCCGGAGCTCCAGGGCCTTGCGCCGCTTGTTATAGTGAGCGTGACCGTCGCCGATCGTCTCGATGGTCAGGACACGGTCGACGGATCCGGGTGCGGCGATATGGCTGACCGGCTCCACGCCGTTCCAGCCGAACGCGGTCCGCAGCGATTCGTGCCGGCACACGACGTCCTCGATCGCCTGTGCCAGGGCGGCCGCATCGAGCGGACCCTGAAGACGGAAGGCGAAAGGTAGGTTGAACAGCGGCAGCCCCGGGAGGTTCTGCTCGATCCGCAACATCTGGTCCTGTGCGATCGAGAGCGTTGGCCCGCCGCTGTCGGTCCGGCTCGCTTCAGCCAGGCTCGTCACGCTTGGGACAGGCTTGCGCGGCGTCGCCGCCATGGCCTGGTCGACCCGCCGGGCAAGCTCCTCGATCGTCGGTGCCTCGAAGATGGTCTTGATCGGCAGCGACACGCCGAGCGCGCGGGCGATGCGCGCCATCGCCTGCCCCGCCAGCAGCGAATGGCCACCGAGGTCGAAGAAATTGTCGGTGACGCCGAGGCTTTCCACCTTGAGCAGGTCGATCCAGATGTCGGACAGCACCTTTTCAGTAAAGCGCCGCGCCGGCACGGGCGCGTCCGGTCCGGGCGCCTCGTGCTGCGTCGGCGCCAGCAGTGCGGACCGGTCGATCTTGCCATGGGCATTGAGCGGTACGTGATCCAGGAACAGGAATGCGGACGGGATGGCGTGGCCCGGCAACCGGCTCTTCAGGAATTCGCGCAGCTCGCTGGCACTGATCCGGCTGTCGGGCTTTGCGACGATATGGGCGATCAGCCTGACGTCGCCGCTCGCCTCGCGGCGCGGCTCGACGATGCCGGCCCGCACGCCCGGATGGTCGGCCAGCGCGTTCTCGATCTCCTTGAGCTCGATACGGTAGCCGCGGACCTTGACCTGATGGTCGGCGCGGCCGAGGCATTCGATCGTCCCGTCGGCGCGGCGACGGGCAAGATCGCCGGTGCGGTAAAGCCGACCGCCTGGCTGGCGCGAGAACGGATCGGGCAGGAAGCGCTGCCGGCTCTGCGCGGGATCGTTGACATAGAAGCGGCCGATTCCGGCGCCGCCGATGCAGAGCTCGCCGATCACGCCGACCGGCTGCGGCTGCAGGTTGGCGTCGAGCACGTAGAGCTGGGTGTTCGGCAGCGGCGCGCCGACCGGAACGTTGCCCGTCGCGGTCGCCGGCGCTTTGGTCAAGCGGTGCAGGGAGACGTCGTCGGAACATTCCGACGCGCCATAGGCGTTGATCAGCGGCACTTTCGGGCAGCGGGCGAACCAGGCCCGGCAGAGTTCGACGGGCAGCGGCTCGCCGGTCGAGATCAGGAGGCGCAATCTCGCAAAGGCGCGCTGGACCTGCGCCTCGTTCATCCGTTCGACGATGACGCGCAAGAGCGATGGGACGATCTCGAGCACCGTGATGCCTTCGCGTTCGATCTCCCGCGCCAGCAGGATCGGGTCCTGCACGATCGCATTGTCGCAGACATGTACGCGCGCGCCGACCATCGGCCCCGCCAGGAACTGCCAGACCGAGATGACAAAGCTCTGCGGCGCGGACTGCGCGATGACGTCCCTGGCGGAGAGGCCGAGCTCGGCAATCAGCGAGGCCAGATGGTTCGACAGGCCGCGCTGCTCGATCATGACGCCCTTCGGCGCGCCGGAGGAGCCGGACGTATAGATGAGATAGGCGAGGCCGGAGGCTGCGCGCCGTACCGCACGGGCCGGCTTGGTCGATCCCGGGGCGATCGTATCTTCGAGTTCGGCCACCGGGATGCGCTCGACCAGCGGTTCGAGCAGCGCGCCGACCATGGGTGACTGCGCGCGGCCGGTCAGCAGCATGCGGGCGCAGCTCGATCCGAGAATGGTCGTGAGCCGCGCCGGTGGAAGATCGGGATCGAGATTGAGAAAGGCCGCGCCCGCGCGCTGCACCCCGATCATCGCGGCGAGCAAGTCGGGGCCGCGATCCGCAAGCAAGGCCACCACGCTCTCGGCACCGATCCCTTCGCGCACCAGCCAGCGCGCAACCGACCGGCTGCGGCGCGCCAGCTCGCGATAGCTCAGGCAGGTGTGTCCGTCCGTTACCGCGATTGCGGTCGGCGTCGTCCTGGCCTGGCGGTCGAAGCGTTCGCTCACATTGCCGCGGGTGGTGAAATTGGCCGGCACGCCCCGGCCTGTCGCCAGCAATTGCCGGCGTTCGGCCTCGTTGAGGAGCGGCAGGCGCGAGATGCGCTGCTCCGGATCGGCGATGACGGCCTTCAGCAGAGACTTGAACTGGGCCGCCATGCCGTCGATCGTCGCGGCGTCGAACAGGTCGGTGGCGTATTCGAAGAAGCCGGTGAAGTGGCCGTCGGCCTCGACCAGCTCGAGCGTGATGTCGAAGCGCGCCACTTCCGGATCGATCTCCAGCCGCCGCGTCGAGAGGCCGGGAAAGCGTGCCGCTT
This sequence comes from Bradyrhizobium sp. CCBAU 65884, assembly GCF_028128835.1. Taxonomy (NCBI): domain Bacteria; kingdom Pseudomonadati; phylum Pseudomonadota; class Alphaproteobacteria; order Hyphomicrobiales; family Nitrobacteraceae; genus Bradyrhizobium; species Bradyrhizobium sp. CCBAU 65884. Next base: position 5,920 of record NZ_LBJU01000131.1, read on the forward strand.
CGATCGAGGCGTTCTGGAGGATGAACATGATCCGGAACAGCGGATTGCCGTCACTGCGGCGTGCGATCTGCAATGCGCGCAACACCTCCTCGATCGCAAGGTCCTGGTTGCGGTAGGCATCGAGCGTGACCTGCCGGACCCGCCGCAACATCTCGCCGAAGCTCGGGTCGCCGCCAAAATCGTTGCGCAGGATCAGCGTGTTGGCAAACAACCCGATCAGGCGCTCGCTCTCGATCTGGTTGCGATTGGCGATCAGCGATCCCGTCGCGACGTCCTCATGCCCGGTGTGGCGGAACAGCAGGCACTGGAAGACCGCGAGCAGCGTCATGAAGGGCGTGACGCCCTGATCCTGGCTCAATGCGCGGACATCGCCCGAGAGAGCCTTGGAGAACTCGAAATAGTGGCGAGCGCCGTGACCGCTCCAGGCCTCCGGCCTTGGCCGGTCGGTCCGAAGCGGCAGCGTGGTGACGCCGTCGAGCTGGCCTCGCCAATAGTCGAGCTGGTCCTTGGCTGCCGGCGTCTGTGCCCAGCTCTGCTGCCAGAGCGCGAAGTCGCGATATTGAAAAGCTGGCGCGGGCAGGGCCGCCACGCTCTTCTTGTGTGCGGCGGCATAGTGGGCGGCAAGCTCCTCCCAGAACAGGCGTTGCGACCAGCCGTCGGTGACGAGGTGATGGACATTGACCACCAGCGCATGGCTCGTCCTATCGAACGACAGCAGGGTGACTTTCAGCGGCGGCTCGCGCGCCAGGTCGAACTTGTATTGCGCGAGCTTGAGCGCCTCGCGCCTGATCACTGCGGCCCGCTTGTCGGCAGGACACGGCTTGAGCTTGATCCGCTCGAACCGCGGCGGCGATTGCAGCACGAGCTGCGCCGGTTCGCCCTGCCGCTCGATGAAGACCGAGCGCAGCGCCTCGTGGCGTGCGCAGATCGCCGCAAGGCTTGCCTGAAGTGCGGCGACGTCGATCTGGCCCTTGAGCACGGCGACTTCGACGACGTTGTAATTGTAGCGGGTCGGATCGAGCCGCGAGAGCACGTACATCCGCTGCTGCTGGAACGAGAGCGGCGCGTCTGCTTCCGTCACCTGCCGCCAGGCCGGCAGTGCCGCCCCACGACGGCTTGCGGCGGTGTCGATCCGGGCTGCAAGCGCGGCGACCGTGGCGCAATCGAAGATGTCCTCGAACGAGAAGTCGATGTTGAAGCGTTCGCGCAGACGAGAGCGCATCTGCGTCACTGCGAGCGAATCCGCGCCAAGCGCGAAGACGTCCTGATCGACGCCGACCTGCGGCAGCTCCAACAGGCCGGCCCAGATCGCGGCGAGTTGTGTCTCCAGCGCGGTGCGGGGCAGCCGCGCCTCGTCGCCGTCCTCCGGCTCGGCGATCAGCTCGGCCAGCGCGTTGCGCTTGACCTTGCCGCTGCCGCCTTTCGGCAGGGCTGCCACGCTGCGGATCAAGCTCGGCACCTTGTAGGCAGCGAGCCGCTTGCGCGCGAACTGGCGCAGGTGATCCGAGGTCGCCTCGGCATCCGGTCGCAGCACCACGACGGCGGCGACGTTTTCGCCGAGCTTTTCGTGCGGCACCGCGAACACGCCAGCCTCCAGCACGGCCGGATGGCTGAGCAGGACCTCTTCCACTTCGAGCGGCGAGATCTTCTGCCCGCCGCGGTTGATGACGTCCTTGATGCGGCCGACGATGAAGAGATAGCCGTCAGCGTCGAGATAGCCGAGATCGCCGGTCCGGAACCAGCCGTTGCGGAAGGCGGCCTGTGTCGCCGCCTCGTCGTTGTAATAGCCGCGGCTCATGTTCGGTCCGCGCAGCATGATCTCGCCACGCTCGCCGCCCGCAAGTGCACGGCCCGTCTCGTCCATGATGGCGATCTCGGGGCCGGCGGCGCGCCCGACCGATCCGACCTTGCGCAGCTCGAACGGGTTGGCTGCGATCTGCGAGGCCGCTTCGGTCATGCCGTAGGTCTCGAGCACGGGAACGCCGAACGTCGCCTCCAGCCCTTCGAGAATCGTTGGCGCGAGCGAGGCCGAGGCCGAGCGGATCACGCGCAGCGACGACGATCGGGCGCGGTCCGGGTCGGATTCCGCCGCCGTCAGCAGCGCGCGGTGAATGGTCGGCACGGCGGTGTACCAGGTCGGTTGCAGCTCCCGCATCCAGCCGAAGAAGGACGGTGCATCGAAACCGTCGGTGCAGATCACGCTGGAGCCTGCGGCCAACGCCGTCAGAAGGCCGGAGATCAAGCCATGGGCGTGAAACAGCGGCAGGACGTTGAGCAGGCGATCGTGAGAGGTGAGCGACAGCACGCGGCCGGCATTGGCGGCGGACAGGCATACATTGCGATGCGTCAGCGGCACCATCTTCGGCCGCGCTGCCGTGCCCGACGTCAACAGGATGAACGCATCGTCGTCGCCGCGCGAGGCGCCCCCGGCCGCCACCGGCCCGACCGTCGGACCGATGAATTTGCAGCCGCCCAGATCGTCTTGCGGTCCCGGCACGAAATCGATCACCGCGATATCCAGCGCCTTGGCGACGTCGCGGCTCGCCGAGTTCATGTCGGCCCGGGTCAAGAGCGCGGTCAGCTTCAGTTCGCTGAAATAGCGCTGCAGCTCGTCCGCGGTCAGATCGGGATTGACGGGGACGCAGGCGCCGCTCGAGGCAACCGCGATCAGCGCCAGCGCGCTGTCGGCGCCGCGCGGCAATGCAACCGCAATCCGGTCGGCAGTGGTGATGCCGAGCCGGCGCAGCGTGCCGACAAGATTTTGCGTCACCTCGCCAAGCGCGCCGTAGTTGAGGACGGGCCGACCCGGGGCGAGGAGGGCGGGTGCCGCTGGCGTCTTGCGGGCGTAGAAATCGAGAACGCCGCCGATATGGGCGAATGTCTTGGTTTCGGCTGCCGTGCCGCTTGATTCCTCCGGGGCTGGGAGTGTGACGTCCGACAATTCCGTTCCCTTTTGATCCGATTGAGCTATTCTTCCAAGAAGTCAGGGAACGCGTCCAGTCTGAGGTGAAGTTTTGGCCGCAAAATCTGTGGTTGAGGGGCCCTAAGCCCTTCGACGGAATTATGGTCGGGCGGAAATCACCATGCTGGAGAATGAGCCGGACACGGGAACGGATGGCGGGCTGAAGCGCTGGCTCGAGGGCGTCGGCCTCGGCCATTACACCGATCTCTTCGCACAGCACCGTCTCGATCTCGACGTCATTGGCGACCTGACCGAGTCCGATCTGGTCGAGCTCGGATTGCCGCTTGGCGATCGCAAGCGGCTGCAACGGGCGATGGCAGCGCTGTTCCAGGCGGAAACGGCCGAGGCACCCGCGACAATGGTGCCGCAAACCCGCACCGAGGTCGGCGCTGAACGGCGTCAGCTCACCACCATGTTCTGTGACATGGTGGATTCCACCTCGCTGTCCGTGCAGTTCGATCCGGAAGACGTCCGCGACATGATCGCGAGCTTTCGCGAGACCTGCGTCCGCGTGGTCAAGCATTACGAAGGCTTTGCCGCCCGTTTCGTCGGCGACGGTATCCTCGTCTATTTCGGCTATCCGACCGCACATGAGGACGATGCCGAGCGCGCGGTGCGCGCCGGGCTCGATATCGTGCGATTGCTATCGACCGCACGCGCGACCGAGCTGCGCGGCGGGCTCAGCCACGCACCCGCCGTCCGCATCGGGATCGCGACCGGCCTCGTCGTGGTCGGCGACCTCGTCGGACAGGGTACCGAAGAGCGCGACTCCGCGGTCGGAGAAACCGTCAATCTCGCCGCGCGCCTGCAGGGCCTCGCGCCGCCCAATGGCGTGGTGATTTCCTCATCGACCCAGTCGCTGCTGAAGGGGAAGTTCGACTACCGCAATCTCGGGGTCCACGCCTTGAAGGGGATATCCGAGAAGACGCAGGCCTGGCACGTTGTGCGCGCCTCGCGGGTGGAGACCCGATTCGCCGCCGCCATGGGCACGCGACTGACGCCGCTCGTCAACCGTGAGGAGGAGATCGCGCTGTTGATGGGCCGCTGGGAGCAGGCCAAGGATGGTGACGGTCAGGTCGTGGTCAAGTTCGGCGAGCCCGGCATCGGCAAGTCGCGCATCATCCAGGAGATATTCGAGCGGATATCGGGCGACCGGCATGGATAGGTCTCGTTCCAGTGCTCGCCCTATTACACGTCCACTGCATTCTATCCGTTCGCCGAGCAGCTCAAATTCTCCCTTGGCCTCGACCGCGAGGATGCCTCCGCGCTGTCACTGGCGAGCCTGGAGAGCGCGATTGCCGCCGCTCATGGCGACATCGAGCAGGTCACGCCGCTGTTTGCCGCGCTGTTGTCGATACCGACCGGCGACCGCTATCCGCGGCTCGATCTGTCGCCGCAGCAGCAGAAGGATGCGACCGTCGGGGCGCTGGTCAATCATTTCCTCGGCCTTGCGCGCGAGATGCCGCTGGTGATCGCGTTCGAGGATCTGCACTGGATCGACCCGACCTCCCGCGAGGTGATCGATCTCCTGGTCGACCGGGTGCAGAACCGGCCGATCCTGGCCATCATCACAGCGCGGTCCGAATTCCAGCCGAGCTGGAACGCGCATTCGCACATCACGACGCTGGTGCTGAACCGCCTGAGCCGGCAGCTGCGCACCACGCTGGTGGAGCGCGTCGCCGGCAGAGAGCTGCCTAAGGAGGTCGTCGAGGAGATCATCGTCAAGACCGACGGCGTGCCGCTGTTCCTGGAGGAGCTGACCAAGACGGTCCTCGAATCCAACCTGCTGACCGAGCGGCATGGGCGCTACGTACTGTCGGGCCCGTGGCGGCAGCTCGCGATCCCGGCAACCCTGACCGACTCGCTGATGGCGCGGCTGGACCGGATGGGGCCGTTCAAGCGCATCGCGCAGATCGGCGCCACCATCGGCCGCGAGTTCTCCTACGAGACGCTGCATGCCGTCGCCAACACGCCGGCCGAACAGATCGAGGCGGCGCTCAATCATCTGGAGCAGGCCGGGCTGATCATGCGCCGCGGTCTTCCGCCCGATGCGCTCTACTCCTTCAAGCACGTCATGATCCAGAACGCCGCGCATGCGAGCCTGCTGCACAGCGAGCGGCGCAAGCTGCATTCGCGGATCGCCCAGGTGCTTGCCGAGATGTATCCGGAGAAGACCGAGCGCGAACCGGAGCTGCTCGCCCATCACATGACCGAATCCGGCCAGAGCGAGGGCGCCGCGAGCTTCTGGCTCAAGGCCGGCAAGCAGGCGGCCAAGAGCGGTGCCAATCTGGAGGCGATCGGCCATCTGCGCCGCGGTCTCAGCGTCGTGCAGGCCAATGCGCGGATGCAGGGCGCGGACGAGATGGAGCTCGAGCTGCGCATCGCGCTCGGCAACGCGCTGATCGCCGCCAAGGGCTACGCGGTCCAGGAGGTCGAGGAGAACTACATCCGCGCGCTCGAGCTCGGCCAGCAGCTCGACGACGACGAAAAGATCTTTGCCGCCACCCGCGGCCTGTGGGTCTGCCACTTCATCCGCGCCGATCTCACCCGCGCGCACGATCTCAGCGTCGAGCTGTTGAAATTCGCCAAGCGCGAGCGGCTCAACGAGCGGACGCAGCCGGCGCAGCAGACCGGCTATCTGATCGAGGCGCACCGCTCGATCGCGATGACCATGCTCTATCGCGGCCGTTTTGCAGCTTCCCAGCATCATCTGCACCGCTGCATCAATCTCTACAGCCCCGATCTGCACTCCGATCTGATGGAGCGGCACGGCACCGATCCCGGCGTCGTCTCGTTGTCCTATCTCGGCTACCTGCTGTGGTTCCTCGGCCGGCCCGACGCGGCGCGCCAGCACAGCGAGCAGGCGATCGCGAATGCCGAGAAGATCCGCCATCCCTTCACGCTCGCCTTCGCGCTCGTGTTCGGTGCGTATCTCTGCCAGCATTTGCGCGACGTCGAGGGCACGCGCGATCATGCCAACCGCGCCATGATCATCGCCACCGAACATAATTTCCTGCATTGGAAGCAGCAGGCGGCGATCCTGCGCGGCTGGGCGCTGACGCAACTCGGCGAGGCCGATGAAGGCCTCAGCCAGATGCGCTTCGGCCTCGACGAGTACGAGGCGATGGATTCCTGGCTCGCCGGCTGCTGGTTCCGCTGCCTGCTTGCGGAAGCCTACGCCAAGGTCGGGATGCGCGAGGCCGCCTTGCGCGCGCTTGACGGTGCGCTCGCGACAGCGCGGCGGACCGGCGATCACTCCTATCTCGCCGAAGTCTATCGCCTGCAAGGCGAGATCACGCTGTCGGACGGCGACCCGGCCTCGGCCCAGGAGGCCGGCGATCTGTTCGCGCTGTCGCTGGAGACCGCGCGCAAGCAGGGCGCGCTGTCCTGGGAGCTTCGCTCCGCCGTCAGCCTCGCGCGCCTGTCGCATCAGGCCGGCAGGCGCGAGCACGCGAGTCTGCTGCTCGTGCCCGTTGTCGGCAAGTTCAGCGAGGGCTTTTACACGCCGGACCTGAAGCAGGCGGTGCAGCTCGTCAAGGAGCTCGGTGCGGACGCACCGGTCCGCGAACGCGCCGATCCCTGACATGAGTGATCTTGCCGCCGCGCGAGCGCGTTACGTCGAGCTGATTGCAAAGCGCGAGCGGATTGCCTCAAAGCGCCTGCTCGAAGCGCTCGCCGCCGTCCCGCGCGAAGACTTTCTGCCGAGGGGCCGCTGGCGCATCAAGAGCGAGGCGGCGCGCAGCTACCGGCTGACGCCCGATGCGGATCCGGTTCATCTCTATGACAACGTGCTGGTGGCGATCGACGCGCGCCGCAAGCTCGACACCGGGCTGCCGAGCCTGTGGGCCCATCTTATCGACGTGCTCGACATCAAGGAGAAGGACCGCGTGGTCCAGATCGGCTGCGGGCTCGGCTATTTCACTGCGATCCTGTCGAAGATGGTCGGTCCGAAAGGGCGCGTGATGGCGGTCGATTGCGACCAGCGCCTGGCGTTCCGTGCTGCGAACTATCTTCGCCCCTATCGCAACGTCATCGTGTTTCATGGCGATGGATGTGAGGAGATCCGCGAGCCCGCTGACGTGATCATCATCCACGCCGGCTTCTCACATCCGCATCCGCTCTGGCTCGAGGCACTTCGGCCGCGCGGCCGCCTGTTGGTGCCGCTGACCCAGCGGGACCGTGAAGGCGCCGCCCTCAAGATCACGCGCAAGGGCAGGGGGTACGAAGCCGAGGCGGTGCAGCAGATCCGGATCTTCCCCGGCCACGGCCGCGGCACGACCGCGCTCGACGACCGCGTCGCCGACTGGTGGCAGCGCGCCTCAGCTCTGGCGCCGCTGCGCTTTCGCGGGATCGAGCAGGGACTGCCGTCGGATGGCTAACGCTTCGTTTCATTTTACCTTGATTGCGAATGGAAGTATCCAACGCACCCCGACGCCGCTATGAGTACGGCCTGATGGCCATTTGAGCGCGCTCCATGCATTCCGTTGCCCTGCTGACCGCCAGCTATGCCAAGGATATCGAACGCTTTTCGCTGCTCAGCGAGAGCATCGATACCTGGCTCACGGGATACACGCGGCATTATGTTCTCGTTAACGATGAAGACGTGCCGTTGTTCGAGCGCTTCGCCTCCGACAAGCGGGTCATCGTTCCGGCTTCGCGCTACTTGCCGAAATGGTTGTTTGCGCTGCCGCCGGCGCTTCAGTTCATCAGCAAGCGCCGCGTCTGGCTGTCGCTGCTGTCCTCGCCGGTGCACGGCTGGCACATCCAGCAGATCCTGAAGATTGCCGGCGTCCTCAACGCGCCCGAGCAGCGCATCTGCATCCTGGATTCGGACAATCTGTTCTTCCGCGAATTCGACGTCGGGCAATATGCCGGGGCTGAGAAGACGCCGCTGTTCGTCACGCCGAAGGACATCGGTGCTGACCACCCGTTGCATGGGCTGTGGCTGCGCACCGTCGATCAGCTGCTCGGCATCAAGAACCGCTCCTTCCCCGCCGACGATTATGTCGGCAATGCGTTGGTCTGGGACAAGGACACCGCGCGCGCGATGACTGCGCAAATCAAGTCGGCGACCGGCTTGAACTGGGTTCTGGCGCTGTGCCGGAAGAAGAAGTTCTCGGAATATCTGATGTACGGCCATTTCGTCGCGAACTCGCCCGGGCATCTTGCCGCCCATCGGGTCACCGAAGACAGCGTCGCGGTCTCGCATTGGGACGACACGCCGCTCGACCGCCCGGCTATCGAAGCGCTGATGCGTGCCGCCTCGCCCGAGCAGGTCGCGCTCTGCATCCAGTCCTATTCGTCGACCTCGGTCGAGGACATCCGCGATGTGTTCCGCCTCAGCTCGCGAGATCGCCGGGCTCCGAGCCTGTCGCCCGAAGATATGGGAGAGGCGGCCGAGTTCGAGGTGAAGACGCGCGGCTAAGCTCGCGCGTTCAGGCATCCTTCGTGAACTTGCTGATCACGTCCATGAACGGCTTCGGCTTGAACTCGCCGTCGAGCGGCAGGGGCCGGTTCGGCTGCTTGTCCGCGCGGGCGAAGACGCCGTTGATCCAGCTGTAGCGGTCCGAGAGGCCCCAGGTCAGGATCGAGCGCACCGGGCCGCTGGTCGAAATCGCCGTCAGCAGGTCGTTGACGCGCTTGGCGACGATGGCGTCGCGCTCCGCCGGGCTTCCGGTCAGCTTCTGGTCGTCGACGTCGAGCTCGGTGACATACACCTCAAGTCCCCACGAGCGCAGCTCGGTGACGAATTCGGCGAGCCCATGGGTGTCAATCTCGAGCTCGGCATGCAGATGCGATTGCAGTCCGACGGCGTGCAGCGGAACGCCCTGGTCGAGCAGGTCCATGATCAGATTGCGGTAAGCCGCGCGCTTGGCAATGAAGGAGTCCTTGGCCGACTCGATGTCATATTCGTTGATCGCGAGCTTGACGAACGGATCTGCCGCAGCCGCCGTGCGGAAGGCCAGCGGAATCCAGCCTTGACCGAGATGCTGCGTCCAGAACGTGTCGCGCCGGTCCTTTGGGCTGCGGGGATTGTCCGGGATCGGCTCGTTGACGACGTCCCACGAGGTCAGCTTGTCCTTGTAGTAGGAGACGACGGTGCCGATGTGGTCGACATAGGCGCGCTCGACGCCGCGGGTGTCCTTGATCTGCTTGGCCCAGTCCGGAATGTCGTGATACCAGGCCAGCGCGTGGCCGCGCATCGTCAGATCGTTGTCCCGCGCAAAATCCAGAATCGCGTCGGCGCGCTCGAAATTGAACGTGTGCGCATTCGGCCGCAGCATCGGCCATTTCAACTCGAGCACCGGGACGACCTGGGTGCAATAGGTGCTGATGGCTTCGCCGAGCCTGGGATCGGCTTGCAGGTCCCAGAGCGTGGCCGCTGCGCCGAACCCCGGACGGCGCTGCGCCAGTTTCGACGCCGGCGCCGCCGACGCGGATGCGCCCGCCGCGAGTGCTGCGGCGCTGCCGAGGAGAAATTCGCGTCTGTCGAGCCTGGTCACTTCAGTCCTTTTCGAACCAACGCACCATCGTACCAAGCGGCGCCTCGCGACGCCGGGGTTTCGGCTTGTTGGGTTAACCTCTGCCGCTTGGAAGTCGGTTCCTTTTCGTGATCGCGCCTTGCCATTCGAGGAAGGGCAAATTTAACGCTAACGCGCGAAAGCGGCTTCAAGGCTTCATTCGCCGCCCGATCTGCAGACTTATGTGACACTCTTGAGCGATGCTGCGGCGCATTCGCTCGCCCCGCCAAGGTCCCATTTAAGGCCCCATTCAAGGCCCCATTGATGAACGGCCGCCACACTCGCAAGACCGTTGCCGGTCCCATGCTCGCATGCTGAACCGCCATTTCTCGATTTATCTCGTCGCCTACATCCTGCCTGCGGCGGTGGGCTTCTTCGCGGTCACGGCCTATACGCGGCTGCTGACGCCGGCGGAGTACGGCGTCTATGTCGTCGGCATCAGCCTCGCCGGCATTCTGGGTGCGATCTTCTTCGCCTGGATCAAGCTGTCGGTGTCGCGCTATCAGGCGATGTCGGCGGAGGTGGATTTTCGCGGCACGGCGATGGTGGCTTTCGGGCTCACCGTCGCGGTGCTCTGCGCCACGACCCCGCTGGTCTTCCTGTTCCGCAGCGACCTCAGTGTCGAGCTGCTGCTCGCCAGCATGTTCGTCGCGATCATGGCCAACGCGGTCGATGTCGGCCAGGAGTTCGAACGCGCCAAGTTGCGGCCCTACCGGTTTGCCGCGATCTCGATCGTCCGCAGCGTGTCGAGCGTCGGCTTCGGCCTTCTCGGCATCTGGCTCGGCTGGGGTGGGTTGGGGCTGCTTGCCGCGTTCGGTCTGGGGTCGCTCGCCGGCATCATCCTGAACCTGGTCGGCGACCGCACGAAGATTGCCCGCTTCCAGCGCAGCCAGTTCATGCAGCTCGCGCGCTACGGCTTGCCGCTGACGCTCGCCGGGCTTTCCGTCGCAGTTTATTCGGCCTGCGACCGGCTGATTGTCGCCTATCTGCTCGGCAAGGACGCCGCCGGCATCTTCGGCGTTGCCGCCGACCTGCCGCGCCAGTTCATGGTCATGATCGCCTCCAGCGTCGCCGCGGCCACCGTGCCGCTTGTGTTCCGGTCATTGTCCGAGAACAGCAAGGAGACGACGCGGGAGCGGCTGACTGAAAGTCTCGAGCTGCTGCTCGTCGTCGTCACGCCCGTTGCGATCTGGCTCGCGCTGGCAGCGGATCAGGTCGCCGGCACGCTCGTCGGCGTCGACTTCCGCGCCGGCGTGTCGGCGCTGCTGCCGACCCTGGTGCTTGCCCGCTTCTTCGGTATCGCCAATCAGTTCTACGTGCAGATCAGCTTCCAGCTGGCCGAGCGGCCGTTCATGCTGGCGGCGCAATCTTTCCTCACGCTGGTGGTCAGCGTGGTCCTGATGTTCGCGCTGGTCGCCGGCTACGGCCTTTACGGCGCGGCGCTGGCGACGCTTGCGACCGAGGCGCTCGGCTTCCTCGTTGCCGTCGTCCTGATGCATCGCGCCCACCCGGTCCCGTTCGACCTCGGCCGCCTCGCCGGTATTGCGGCCTCCGCTGCGGCGATGGCGGCTGCGATCCTGGCTGCGCGGTCGCAAGCGGGCGGCACCGGCTTCGTGGCGCTCGTCATCGTCAGCCTCGCCGGCGGCCTTGCCTATGTCGGAGCGGCCTGGCTGCTCAACGTCGCCAATGTCCGGACGCTGTCGCTGCGCTTCCTGCGAGGCTTCAACCGTAAGGCTCTGGGCGTCTGACGGGCGTGTCCTCGCCGGCACAGCCGGACATTCTGCCGCAGTGACTGCACCTGGTTCGCGGCTGCAACCGACCTTCCGCCGGCTCAGGCCGTCGTATATGAGGGATTTGTCGCCGGACCGGGCCGAATATCGCCACAGACGGAACGTATGGCGGCTGCGATTTCTTAATTGAATGACCGCAATCTGATACATGATCGGCACGAGCGGGCCGGCATTTCGACCGAGGATGGCATGAAAAACCGACTGACGACGGCGCAACCCACCAAGGCGATGCGGCGTCGGGTGCCTCCCGGAATCGTGACATTGGCGGCAATGGCGGTCCTGGCGGCGGTGGCGCCGGCGAGCGCGGCCAAGCAGGCGCGCCAGCCGGCCGAGGCGGTGGCCCAGCGCCAGGCCGGCGACCCCATCATGGCGATCGTGTCGATCAAGAGCCAGCAGGTCACGTTCTACGATGCCGAGGGCTGGATCCTGCGCGCGCCAGTGTCGACCGGCACAACGGGACGCGAGACGCCGGCCGGCGTCTTCGCCATCATCGAGAAGGACAAGGACCACCGCTCGACCATGTATGACGATGCCTGGATGCCGAACATGCAGCGCATCACCTGGAACGGCATCGCGCTGCATGGCGGACCGCTGCCCGGCTATGCCGCCTCGCACGGCTGCGTGCGCATGCCCTTCGGCTTTGCCGAGAACCTGTTCGACAAGACGTATATCGGGATGCGGGTGATCATCTCGCCGCACGATACGGTCCCGACCGATATCTCTCACCCCTCGCTGTTCGTACCGAAGCCGGAAGCGATCGCGGCAGCGCCCAGGCAGGCCGACAAGCTCTCCGTCGAAGCCGACGAGGCCACAAGGGCTGCCGACGAGGCCAAGAAGGCTGCCTCCGCTGCCGCGAAGGAAGCTGCTTCGCTTCCTGCCGTTCTGCGCAAGCTGGAACAGCAGAAGGCCCGCGCTGACGCCGAACTCGCCTTCGCCGACAAGACGCTCGCGAATGCCAAGAACGATCAGGCCCGCGCCAAGGCCGAGGAATTGAAGCAGAAGGCGGCGACCAAGGCCGCCGACGCGGCGACGCAGCTCGACGCCGCCAAGGCCGCCGCGCAGCCGAAGCGCGATGCCGTGACCGCGACGAAGGAGGCCGCGAAGGCCACCGCGGCCAGGAAGGCCGACGCGGTGAAGGCAGCGACCGACGCAAAGCTCGCCGGTGAGCCGGTTTCGGTCTACATCAGCCGCTCGACGCAAAAGCTCTACGTGCGGCGAAACACGCATAAGCCAGCACCCGATGGCGGCGGTGAGGTGTTCGACACCAGCATCGAAGTCCCCGTCACGATCCGCAATCCCGAGCAGCCGATCGGCACGCATATCTTCACGGCGATGGCGAAGTCCGCTACGGGCCTGCGCTGGAGCGTGGTCACGATCGAAAACGGCGACGAGGCGAGGAATGCGCTCGACCGCATCACCATCCCGCAGGAGGTGTGGGATCGCATCGGGCCGACCGCATTGCCGCGCTCTTCAATCATCGTCTCGGACGAGCCGCTGAGCAGCGAAACCAATTACCGGACCGAATTCGTCGCGGTGTTAAGCGACCAGCCGCAAGGCGGCTTCATCACGCGTAAGCCGACCGCACCTGCCATGATCGCCAGCGATGACGGCTGGGACAACGGCGGTAACGGCTTCGGCTTCTTCTACCAGCGTGACCCCTACGTACAGCCGGCCAATCCGCGCCGGCAGCGCGGCCAGTACCAATATTATCAGTCGACGCAGCCGATGCAGGGAAGCTGGTGGTAGGACGCGGGATAGCCGCCCGGACGACCTGCAGTTACGGACGCGCTTCGATCACCACGGCCTGAATCTTGCCCTCCACCGGTCCGGCGCCATGACGCGTCCGGATCGCCTCGGCGACGATGTCGGTCGCGGCCTGAAGCGTGCTGGCATCCCTCGCCTCGATCTCGCCGCGCAGCGGCGTGCCCTGGCAAAGGGCGAGCGCGACATATTCGGGCGATGGCGCGCGGCTTGTTTCAGCTCGCGTCTCGATCGAGATATCGCGGAAGCCGGCACGTTCGAGGTCGGCTCTGATGACGTCTCTGTCGTGATAGCCGTGGGGCGTGCGGACCATGAAGCGCGGCGGGTCGTCGGGAAACAGTTTGCCGAGCGCGACCGTCGCTTCATGCGTCAGCACATTGTCCTCGATCCGATCCCAGACGTTGAACACGAACGTGCCGTCCGGCTTCAGGACGCGCTTCACTTCCGCGTAAGCCTTGGTGCGGTCCGGAAAGAACATGGCGCCGAACTGGCAGCAGACCGCGTCGAACTCGGTATCACCGAAGGGCAGGGCCGATGCATCCGCCTGGCGCCAGCTGATGCGGTCATCGTCCTTCTGGCGCTGCGCGGCGACCGCGAGCATGGGCTCGTTGAGATCGGTTGCCACGTAACGGATGCCGCGCGGCAGCGCCGCCGCCACGGCGCGCGTCACTGCGCCTGTGCCCGCGGCGATCTCGAGCAGCACGGAGGGCGAGCGGGCGGCGATGCGTCTTGCGATGTCCTCCGCATAGACAGAGAAGATCATCGGAACGAGATACTCGTCGTAGATTTTCGGAATCGAGCCGGCGAAAACCTTGTCAGTGTCGGACATGATTGCCTCGCTGAAGGTTCGGACACGGGCACATGCGAATTTCCCATCACCAGCGCCATGCGCTGGTCGGCAAACGCGCCAGCGGGCACGCAGGCCACGTCAGCCCGCTGAAAAAGAAAGAGAAAAAGAACTTCATCACGGCTCCCAAGCCGGGATCTGCAATATTTGCGAGAATAGCCGGCCGGGGCCGCAAGACAAACTCTATTTGAGCTTGGCCGGCGTCTCCTGCGGCTGCGCAGCTCTGAGGCAGGCAAGCAATCGCTTGCCGGTCGTCAGGATGGGTTTTGCCTGTTGGCGAAGTATTTGGGCCGGAGCTCGTCCCGCGACCACGGCGCGCGCGCCTTCCCAGTCGTCCTGCGCGTCGTTGAAATAAGGTGTCAGCTTGTTGACGCCACCACCGAAAAAGAGCGCAAAGGTCACGCGGGAGGCGACGCTGGCATTGAACAGCAGGTCCGGCTCCTCTTCGAGCGGTTCGCCAATCAGTGCCGCATATTTTTGATAGTTGCCGCGGCCGGTCAACTGGATCATGCCTCGGCCGCGATAGTGCCAGCCGTCGGCCGGCTCCGTGTTTCCCATCTTGCCGCTGTAAATCCTGTTTGCCAGACCCTCGGGATTGTTGACGAACCGTGGCGCTTCGTCCTGGGGGATACGAAATACGGACGTCAGCCTTGTCGCGTTCCTGTAGACGAGATTTTCGGACAACATCCTGAAATCCCAGCTTTCGTAGGCCGCGGTGGCGAGAACATAGGCGAGCTGCCGCAGGTCAGTCAGCTCTGGATGGTGGTCCCATTCCCTGAGCAGCGCCTGCAGCGCATGGACCTGGAACGACTTCACCGGAAGTCCCGATCCGTCGGCGTAGCATCGGCTGATCGCCCTGATGTCGAGCCGCGACGGAACGTCCTGACGAGCATCGCCGAGCTCTCGATAGTGGTTCTCGATGGCGATCTCGTGGGCGGCCAAGTCGACCGTCTCATCCAGCTCGTGCGCGAGCAGGACCTGAATGCAATCCGCTGTCGCGCCGCTGCGATCGCTCTGGGTGAAGTCTCGCCCGGCTTCACAATCCCAAAAACGGCCGCTCTGCTTTTCGATGATCTCGCGGGTCTTGTCCGACATGGTCCATCCGAGCGGGAGCGGGTAGTACGGGTTGCTCAGCGAAGCGAGACGCAGATTCCTGACGATGCTGGTCTCCTGCGTCCCATGGACGTCGATCACGAAAGACTGAGCCGACAGCGCCCGCGCCGCACGGTTGATCGCGATGTAGGCCCGGGAGTCGCGTGTGTTCAGCAGCGCCTTGATCGGTTCGAGCATCTCCCCGAAACTGAACGAGGTGCGCTCGGGATAGCTGCCGCCTCCGAGCACGATCAGTTTGATCGAGACACGGGGGCTCGGCTTCGCTGCACCATCAGGCGCATCATCGGCGGACTTGTTGATCTCCGCGATGGTTCCCCGCAGCGAGTCGATCAGATCCATGGCCGTATCGACACCGGAATTCTCGAAATAGCCGCCGTCGACCAGCCGCATCTTGTCGATGCCGGGCGACGAAGGGTCCTTCGCCGTCACGCTGGCTGCGGGCGAGACCCATGGAAATCGCGCGCTGACGAACGCGGCGGTGCTCAGGGGAACGTTGATGGGACCGGAGTTGGGTGGCCCGCCGTCCGGCGGCTTGAGGGATTGGAAGAACGACAGCGAATCGACATTGTCTCCGTTCGCCTCCCTCCCGAACGTGAACGGTGAAAATATCACGCGCCGTCCGCTCGCCGCATCGGTTGCGTTGAGCAGCAGCGCCGGCCTGCTGCCATCCGCCAGCCAGTGCGCCATGAACGGCTGCTCCAGCGGCCCGGCCGTCGCGCCGGATCTCGTCGCGCTTTCGAGCGAATATTCGAGCGCGCGGGCCCGGTCGAGCGGTCCGACCGGACGGAAGATGAAGCGCTGGAGAAAGTCGCCGAACAGCGTCGAGGCGATGAGCGGCGAGAGCAGGTCGGCGGAAAGCGCCTGTCGAACGTACCGCTCGTTCGGTCCCGGCGTTTCGATCGCCGCGTCCAGCGGAGACTGCCGTTCGAGATAGCTGGCGATCTTGGGGCATGCCGTCTCGCCGGCCTCCTTCTGCGCAACGGTCGCAAGCGCCGACGAGAACACCGAAGCGCCGATGCTCCCGCCGGATACGCCGCTGATTGCGAACAGGTGATGGCGAAAGGCCGGACAAAGATCCTGCAGCCGGGCCAGGAAGATCGCGCTCTGATAGGCGGCGTAAATGCCGCCGCCGCGGGCGGCGACGACATAGACGGGATAGTCCTTGCTGAACTGATCGCGGTCGGGGCGGAGTGAGAGCCATCGTGTGAATTCGGATGTCGCCGAATCAAGGCCCGACGCCGGTGCCGGACCGTCCAGTGTCCGGATGCCGTGGTTGTCGTTGCAGTCGATCCAGGACAGGACGACCGCCAGGCCGAGAAACAGCGGCAACCACGGCATGCGCGAACGGACGGTAATGAGGCTCGCATAGGTACAGAACGCGGTGATGCAAACGGCGAAGAGCGCGAGGACGACGAAGGGCCCGAGCGCGCCGGCAAACCCCGTCGGCCCGACGGCGAAGATCGCGGTGGTGGCAAGGATAAGCCCAATCGTGCCGAGCAGGAACGATCGGCTGCGAAAGCGCTGAACGTAGGATGGGTCGGCCGCGTGCCCCTTTCCCACAGCGTACCAGAGGCAGGCCGCAAGAAGTGTGAGAAACAGGACTGCGTAGCCGCTTCGGTGCAGCGACTGCCCGACCGAGATGGCGAGCGAGGCGTCGAACTTGTCGAAGGCGCTTCCGGGGGCGTTGTAGATCTCGTTCAGCTTGGCGTCGGCTTCGCCGAGCCGCAGCGGAATTGCGCCGAAGTGCCCGGCCGCACCCGCGATCAGCGGGAGCGCTCCCAGCACGATCGGTGCGAATCTGGCAGTCCAGTTGAACATCCTCGTCGGTTTGCCGGAGAGCCGGGCCCGGCTCTCCAGAACCACCATGGCGGAGCCGAACCATATCAGGCTGCCGACGAGAAGGAGCGTCAGCCACAGCAGGACGAGGCTCAGGAACTTCAGGTCGGCGTAGCTGATGCGATAAAGCTCGACGATCTGCGCCGGCAGCGACAGGATCGCAGAAAAGACCAGGCTGAGGACGACGAACCATTTGAGATTGCGGAGCAACCCAAAGACCTGGTCTCGGCTCATCTTGCGCCCCTGATGATATCCCCGTCGAGCGGACCTCCGGCCAACGCGGTTTCAATCAGCGGACCCTACCACACAGGCGTGCAAGTGATGCACCGGCCTTGCCGGCTATGATTTTGCCCCACCGACCTCGCGGATCGGCCGCGTGCCGTCCCAGCTCATCGCGGCTTGCCGGACCTTCTCGAAGAACGGCCCCTTGGTGCCGCTGATGTCCGAGATCTCGATCACCGTGCCCGGATGGTCCTGCGTGTCGAAATAGGCAAAGCGCCCCTTGTCGCCGCCGATCTGGCCCTCATGGCCGATCCTGTAGCCGAGCCCGATCGCCTTGTCGTAGAGGGCCTGATAGTCGTGGCTCCAGTAGGACATGTGCTGGAGGCCTTCGTGCCCGGCATCGAGAAACTCCTTGTACAGCGAGGGCGCGTCGTTGCGCTGCTGGATCAGCTCGATCTGGAGGTCGCCGGAATTTGCCAGCGCGATGCTCATCTCCACGGCGGAGTCCTCGCCGCGGTGACGAAACCAGTCGGTCTTGACGCGGTCCATGTAGTACCAGGGGCCGACACCCATCACCTCGATCCAGTGCTTCATCGCGGCCTGGATGTCCCGCACCACATATCCGTTCTGGCGCACCGCGCCGAAGATGCGGCTCATGCCCGCGCTCCTGTTCTCTGCCTATTCACGACGGGACCTCATCCTGAGGGCCCGCCGCCGGCGGGCGTCTCGAAGGATGGTGCACGCGAGCTGCCCGCCACGTTCCTGCTCACTTGACCTCAATGCCGGCGTCCTTGGCAACCTGCTTCCAGGCCGCGATGTCGCGCGCGTTGAGATCGCGCTGCTCGTCGCCGGGGAGGAATTGCGGGGTGATGCCGAGTGCCAGCAGCTTCTGCTTCACCACCTCGTCATCGAGCCCGTCCTTCAGGGCCCCCGAGAGCTTCTGTGCGATCGGCGGAGCGAGGCCCGCCGGCGCATACATCGCCCAGGACAGGCTACGATCGAACGGCACGCCCTGCTCCCCGTAGCTGGCGACATCGGGCAGGCTCGGCGAGCGCTCGCCGCAGGCGGCCAGCGCCTTGATCGAACCATCTTTCACCAACGGCGTTGCGGTGGCCACGTCGAGTGTGGCCAGCGAAATGTGTCCCCCGAGCAGGTCGCCGGCGAGTTTTGCGATGCCGTTGAACGGCACGTGGTCCATCTTGATACCGGTCTGCTGCATCAGGATCTCCGCGCAGAATTGGCCGGTCGAGCCGACGCCCCAACTGCCGTACTGGATCGGCTCGCCCTTCCTGGCCAGAGCGACCAGGCCCTTGATGTCGTGGGCGGCAAAATTCTTGGTCGCAACCAGCATGATCGAGGAGGTGCCGACGCGGCCGATGGTCGTGAAATCCTTGATCGGATCGTAGGGCAGTTTTGGATAGATCGCGGGGGCCAGCACATGCGTGGTCATGCCGCCGACGGTGATGGTGTAGCCGTCGTTTGGCGATGTCGCGACCATCTGCGTGCCGAGCGTGCCGGCCGCACCGGTGTGGTTCTCGATATAGATGCTCTGCCCCAGCGTCTTGCCCATCTTGTCGGCGAGCAGCCGGCCGACCACGTCACCGCCGCCGCCGGCCGCGTAGGGGAGCAGCATCTTGATCTTGTGCGTGGGATAGGCGGCGGGTTCTTCGGCGTGTGACGGCAGTGCCGCCGACAGCAATGCGAGAAACGAAAGCGTGACGGTGCGCAGCATCATGATGGCATTCCCTAATCTTCGAAACGAAATCTGTAGGCGTCGCCGTGCCGAACCACGTGTCCCGCGGTCGGGGCCGGAAAATGGCCGGTGAGGAGATAGCTCGGGGTATCCGCGAGCTCTTCCAGCAGCGCCATGCGCGTTGCGAGCGCCGCGGCCGGATCGACGTCGGCAGCGTTCGATAGCCACGGCGCAGCGCACTGGATCGGATGATGAATGACGTCGCCCGACATCACCGCGTGATCGTGGCCGCCGGTGAGGTGGATCTGCATGTTGCCGGCGGTGTGCCCAGGTGCCGGCGCAAAGCGCAAGGCAGCGTCGCGATCGCTAAACAGGTGATGATCGGTCTCGACGAACTCGGCAAGGCCGGCCGCCACCACCGGCAGCACGGAATCCTCGAACGAGCCGTGGTTCACCGGGCTCCTCGGCGCCGCATTGTGCGCGGCCTCGAAGTGGCGATATTCGGCGCGGCCCATCAGATAGCGCGCATTGGGGAAGGTCGGCACCCAACGACCGTCGATCAGCCGCGTGTTCCAGCCGACATGATCGACATGCAGATGCGTGCACATCACGAAGTCGACCTGTTCGGGCGTAACGCCCAGCGCCTGCAAGTTCTCGAGATAAGGCTGGTCGAGGTTGTTCCACGCCGGCACGCGCGGCCGCCTCTTGTGGTTGCCGCAGCAGGTGTCGACGATGGCGGTCCAGCGCGGCGTGCGCACGAGATAGGAGTGGTGGCTGAGGATGAAGCGGCCGGTCTCCGGCTCGATGTAGCGGTGATCGAGCCAGCTCCGGTTTTCCGCGATCACCTCGTCGGTGACGTTGGCGAACAGCCAGCTCTTGTCGAAGGCAAGCGAAGGGATCTCGCTGACGAGATCGACCCGCATGCTGCCGATCGTCACCTGCCGCATCGGTCAGTTCTTCAGGAGATCGCCGAACGGCACCCAGCGCGTGCCGTCGAAACGGATCAGCTGGAGGCTCGTCATCGGCGTAAAGCGCTCGGGCGAGTTGCTCACCGCGGTGCCGTTGATCAGCATCGGCAGCTTCACGTCCTTCATCGTGGTCGCCTGCTTCATCACATTGGCACGGGTGAGGTCGTTGCCGGAGGCCTTCAGCACCGTCACCAGCGTCTGCGCGATGGTGTAGCCGTAGACGTTGAGCCAGTCGCTCTTGTTGGTATCAGGCATGTACTTGTCCATGAACGCCAGCCATTCCTTGTAGCCGGGGTCATCCTTGTTGGCGGGATCGGTTGCGTCCTTCAGATATTGGCTGGAGATGACACCGGTGGAATTGTCCTTGCCGGCCGGCTCCAGCACGCCGCTGATCGAGGCCGAAACGTTGGAGATGATGGTCGTCGGCTTCCAGCCGATCTCGCCAATCTTGCGGATCGCCTGAGCCGCGAACTTCGGCGTCGCCGCGACCAGCACGACATCGGCACCCGCGGTCTTCAACTGCAAAATCTGGGTGTCGACGGTCGGGGCCGAGGTCTCATAGGCCGCGCGCGCGACGATCGCTTCGCCGCTGCCGAGGCCTTCCTCCAGCGCCTTCAGGTAATCCTTGCCGAGATCGTCGTTCTGGTAGAGCACACCGATCTTCGCATTGGCGCGGCTCGCCTTGATGTATTTTGCATAGGCGATCGCTTCGTCGCGATAGGTCGGCTGCCAGCCGACGGTCCACGGGAAATTCTTGGGATCGTCCCACTTCGCCGCGCCCGAGCCCAAAAAGAGCTGCGGCACCTTGCGGTCGTTGAGATATTTGTGCACGGCGCTGTTGGTCGGCGTGCCGACGCCGCCGAAGATCAGCAGCACCTCCTCGCTCTCGACCAGGCGCCGGGTCTGCTCCACCGTCTTGGGCGGGCTATAGGCATCGTCGGCGATGATCATCTGGATGCGACGTCCGTTGACGCCGCCGTCGTCGTTCACTTTCCGGAAATAGGCTTCGGCCGATTTCGCAATCTGCGCGAAGGCCGAGACCGGGCCGCTCAGCGGCGCGGTGGTGCCGATCTTGATGGTCTTGTCGTCGGCGCCGGGATCGTATTTTGCGGTTTGGGCTGAGGCGATACTGGCCGCGAGCAGCGGCAACAGGATGCAGGCCGCAGTGAGGCGAGGGCGGGCGAAGCGCGCCATGGGTCGTCTCCCAAAAATTGCTCTCCGCCTCTCGATCGAGCGGAGTTGAAACGCGAGAACAGCGCCCGAAGCAGGCTTGCGGGCCGCGAGCGTTGCCGCCAGAGTGGGCGAGACGAACGATCGTTCGTACGGTTGACTAGCGAACGATCGTTCGTTAGTCAAGTCGCATGGCTCTCCACACCACAAGCGCGACGGAAGCGGCTGCGCCCACGACCCGTGAGCGCATCCTCACCGAAGCGCTCGACCTGTTCGCGCAGAGCGGCTATGGCGGCGCCTCGATGCGGGAGCTCGCGCGCCGCGTCGGCATCCGCGAGAGCAGCCTCTACAATCATTTCTCCGGCAAGGCGGCGATCCTGGAGGCGATCGTCAGCGAGCACGGTCCGGCAAGCTCGGCGAGCCGGCTGGAGGAGCCGCGCTACAAGCAGCTCGCGCGCCAGCCCGCCGCGTTCTGCCGCCAGTTTGCGCTCGACCTCGTCGAGCAATGGTCCGATCCGCGCGAGCACCAGTTTCAGAAGGTCATCACCGCCGAGCGTAACCGCGTACCCGGCATCCGCGCCAAGTTCGCCGATCATTTCTATGCGCGCGAGCAGAGCATGATGACGGATTATTTCCGCGGCTTTGCGCTCGCCGGCCTGGTCAAGTCGCCGGACCCGCGCGAGACCGCGCGGCTGTTCGCGGCCGGCCTGATCTACATCCGCCTCGAGCACTACGTGATGGGCGCCGCGCCCTCGCCGCGGCAGAAGGTGATCGAGGCGATCGACCGCTATCTCGCCTTCTTCCTGTCGCTGATCGCGGCAGGCGAGGACACCGACAAGAAACGAAAGCCTAAGGGAGAAACGCGTGGCAAGGCTGCCCCTGATTGATCCGGAGACCACGAGCGGCGATATCCGCGCCTCGTTCGACCGCATGCCGGTCAAACTCAATATCTTTCGCATGATGGCCCATGCCGAGGCCAACATGATCCCGGCGATGCGGCTCGGCAATTCGATCCTGCACAAGCAGAAGCTCAGCGCGGTCAACCGCGAGCTCCTGATCCTTCAAGCTGCCCAGTTAGAGGGCGGCGCCTATGAGTGGCGTCAGCATGTTCCGATCGCGCTCGGCGTCGGCTGCACGCAAGCGCAGGTCGACGCGGTCGAACGTTCCGACTACGGCGCGGCTGCCTTGAGCGAGGCCGAACGCGCGCTGCTGAACTTCGGGCGCGAGGTGGTCGAGAACGTCCGCGTGCCCGAGGCGACCTTTGCTGCTGCCCGCAAGCATTTCAGCGACCAGGAGATCGTGGAATCCATCGTCGCGCTCGGCTTCTACATGATGATGGCGCGCCTGACCGAGGCGACCGAAACCGATCTCGATCCCGCAGCCGGCATGACGGTCTATGACGGCGGCAAGAAGTAGGCGATCGCGATGACGGAAACCGACAGCAAGCCGGAGCGCTATGTTCGTCCGCCGAGCGCGGAATCGCTCGGTGAGGCGCCGGGCAGGGGACGGCTAAAGGGCCGCCGCATCCTGATCGTCGGCGGCGGCCAGCGCGTGTTCGATGCCGCCACCGATCCGATCGGCAACGGCCGCGCCATGAGCATTTTATGCGCGCGGGAGGGCGCGAAGGTTGCAGTGGCTGACCTCAACCATGCCTCGGCTCAGCAGACCGTCAAGCACATCACTGATGAAGGCGGCGAGGCCTTTGCCATCGCGGCCGACGTGACGTCCGAGGCTGACGTCCAGCGCATGATCGAGGAAGCCCACCGTGCGATGGGCGGCCTTGACGGCATGGTGCTGAACATCGGCACCTTCGGCAAGACCGGCCTCGATAACGTCAGCCCCGAGGAGTGGAACAGGATCTACGACGTCAACGTCCGCGGTCCCATGCTGTGCTGCCGCGCCGCGCTGCCGAAATTCGACGATGGCGGCTCGGTCGTCTTCATCTCCTCGATCGCCGCGCTGAAGGCGGGATCGCAGATGGCGGTGTATGATTCATCGAAAGCCGCACTCGGCGGCCTCATGCGCAACATCGCTCATCTCGGCTCGCGCCGTGGCGTCCGCGCCAACGTCGTCTATCCCGGCCTCGTCGACACCCCGAACGGCCGCGAAGCCGGCGCCGGCCGTCCCAATCGCGGCAAGGGCCACGTCCCGTTCGGCCGCCAGGCCACGGCGTGGGAGATCGCCTATGCGGTGCTGTTCTTCCTGTCGGACGAAAGCGTCTATGTCACCGCGCAGACGCTCGCGGTCGATAGCGGCCTGAGCGGAATGTGAGAGCGGATACGTAGTCCGGATTGCGCTGCGCACCACGTGCACCCGCGCCCCATCCGGTGGGCGGGGCTCTTGAGCTTGCCGGGCGTCTATAGTAAGGGTTCGGCCGGGTCTGCAGTTCACCCAGGCGTCACCGTCCCGCGAGGGAAGCTAAATCTGCAAGGCTCAATCGAATCGACACCAAACCTCGTGCCGCGTCGTAAGCCGGTGACCTCCGACAATCCATCTGTGGAACGGCACATCGAGGATTGGTCATGACCAGAACCCCCATTGAATTCGTTGCGGGCGACATTTCCGCGCTCGCGAAATCCCTGCGCGCCCAGCTTCTGGAGCGTACGTCGCCGCCCGGTCACGTCGAGCTCCTCAACATTCTTGCACGTGCGACGGGGCACAGGAACTATCAGCATTTCCGCGCGCGTGCGGTCGGCACCGCCGTGGACGATCGCGGCACGCCGGCACCACAAGTCGATGCGGTCGATCTGAAGCGCGTGCAGCGCGCCGCGCGCCATTTCGACGACCACGGCAGGCTGCTTCGCTGGCCGGCCCGCCACAGCCTGCAGCAGTTGAGCCTCTGGGTGTTGTGGGCCGGCTTCCCGCCGCGGTGCAGTCTGGCCGAGGCGCAAGTGAAGACGTTGTTGAGCCGTCAGCACGCTTTCGCCGATGATGCCTTGCTCCGCCGCGCGCTGTGCGATCACGGCCTGGTCTCCCGCACGGCCGACGGACGCGCGTATCGCAGGATCGAGCGTCGGCCGCCGACGGAGGCGGCAGCGCTTCTGCGCCACCTCAAGGCCAGCGCATCCGGACGACCGGAAGCCGCGACATGATCGCAAATCCGGACGCATTGCCGCTCGCCGGGCCCGCTCCGGTCTCGGTGCGGACCTCCCGCGGGACAGTCCAATGCGCAATCGCGGGTGAGGGGCCCGCTATCATGGCCATCCATGGCGGCATGGGCGGCCACGACCAGTCGTGGCTGCTGGCGCGCGCCCTCGCCGCGACGCTCAGGGACAAGCGGGTGGTGGCCGTGTCCCGCCCGGGCTATCTCGGCACGCGCCTCGAGCTTGGCGCGTCGCCCGACGAACAGGCTGACGTCTATGGCGCGCTGCTCGATGCGCTCGGGATTTCGACCGTGGCGGTCGTCGCGGTCTCCGCCGGCGGTCCCTCCGCACTGCAATTCGCCGCACGGCATCCCTCGCGCTGCCGCTCGCTCGTGCTGGTATCGGCCTGCACGGGGAAACTGCAAACGCCGCCGGAGATCACCGCGCGCCTGCGCATGATGCGCCACCTTGCGCGTCTTCCCGGATTGCCCCGCATCCTGAAGTGGCGAAGTGAACGGAATCCGCAGGCTGCCGCGCGCCGCGCGATTCCCGATGACGCCATGCGCGAACGGACCTTGCGACATCCGGAGGCAGGGCCGCTGTTCCGCGCCTTGCAGTCGACGGTGTTCGAGCATCTGCACGCCCGGCTTCCGGGTACCGTCAACGACATCGCGCAGTTTGCCGCGCTGGGGGAGTTGCCCGAGGGATCGATCTCGACACCCGCGCTCATCGTTCACGGCCGCGCCGACAATGTCGTGCCGTTCTCGCATGCCGAGAACGTCTGCCGGGCGATCCCGCAGGCAAAGCTGCTGGCGCTCCCCGACGGCGGCCACGTGGCGCTGTTCACGCACCTGGACGTGGTGCGCAAGGAGGCCGAGCCGTTCCTGGACGCACACGAACGCGCTTCCCTGCACCCTCATCGCATCGAGGATCCCCATGAAGACGACATTGCTCAGACCTGAAGACTACACCCGCTCGCCCTGGAAGAACGGCGGCGGCATCTTCACCGATATCGCGGACGCACATCGCGCTGACGCTGGGGTGAAGGATTGGAGCAGTCTGCTCTGGCGCTTTGCGAGCACGCCGATCGTGGCGCCCGGTCCCTTCTCCCATATGCCGGGCATCGACCGCTTGCAGATGGTGGTTAGTGGGCGCGGGCTGGTGCTCAAGGCCCCCGGCCAGGAATTCGACGAGCGTGAACCTTTTACGACCGTGCGGTTCACCGGCGAGCTCGAGATCGTGACGGAGCTTCAGGCCGGGCCGGTCGAGGTCGTTAACCTGATGGCGCGGCGCGGTGCGGTGGAGATCGAGCTCGAAGCGCTCAGGGAAGCCGGCGATCGACCGTTGCATGCCGGCACGCATCTGGTTTACGCGCCGCACGGCGATTGCCGCATTCGCCTCGATGGAGAGGATCTTGCCATCCCCGGCAACGGCACGCTCAGGATCGAATTGACCGAGACATCGAGGCTCGCGCTCGTTTCGGGTCCGGTGGTGCTGGGGTCGATCCGGATCGTAGGTTAAGGGGGCGACAGCCCCGACAGCCCGATGCGCACAATCCATGCAACTGGCTAGGTTGACGCGGCGGAGCCGGGGCACGATATCTGCCCTGATGCAGACCGCCGTGAAGGGCAGGATATGACCGCGCAAGACAATCACGCCCCCGCCACGCAGGCCGACGGTGTCGTCGACTGGCTGACCAACGGCACGCGCGATGAGCGCTTCATCGACAATATCTTCGCCGACATGTGCATCCGTCTGCAGCAGGCGGGCATTCCGCTGAAGCGGTCGACGCTCCATGTCCTGATCCACCATCCGCAATGGCTTGGCGCCCGGTTCATGTGGTCCGACGGCATGCGCGAGGCGGAGATCGCGCGGGTGGATTATGACGTCCGGGAGCGGTCGGAATTCATCGGCAGCCCCGCCAATGAAATGCAGGACGGCGCGAGCGAGGTGCGCGAGAATCTCGAACGCGATCCCTCGCTCGGCCGCAAGCACGCCCTGTACGACGAGATGCGCGAAAAGGGCCTGACCGACTATGTGGCCTGGCCGCTCTACCACACGCTCGGCAAGCGGCATCTCATCACCTTCGCGACCGACCGTCCGGGCGGCTTCGAGGATTCGCATATCGCCGCGCTCAAGAAGCTCCTGCCGGTGCTGGCGCTGGTCAGTGAGATCCGCATCAAGAACCGGCTGGCGCGCACGCTGCTGGAGACCTATGTCGGCTCCCATGCCGGCCAGCTGATCCTCGCCGGCGCCACCAGGCGCGGCAGCGGCACGACGGTGCGCGCCGCGATCATGATCTGTGACCTCAGGGATTTCACCAAGATCTCCGACAATTGGCCGCGCGACGACGTCATCGATCTGCTCAACGATTATTTCGACGCGATGTCCGAGCCGATCGCGCGGCACGGCGGCGAGATCCTGAAGTTCATCGGCGACGGCCTGCTCGCCATCTTCCCGCTTCAAGAGCCCGATGCCTGCGCGAACCTGCTCCACGCCGTGACCGAGGCTCGTCAGGCCATGACCGCGCTGAACGAGCGGAACAATGCGACCAGCCGCGCGCCGTTGAATTACGGTATTGGCGTCCATGTCGGCGATGTCATGTACGGCAATATCGGCTCGACCAGCCGGCTCGACTTCACGGTGATCGGTCCCGCCGTCAACATGGCCTCCCGCCTCGAAGCCCTTACCAAGCAGCTCGGTCGAACGGTGCTGCTGTCACGCGACTTTGCGGAGCTGGTGGAGCGGAAGTTCGAGCTGGAGCACGTCGGCAAGCACGAGGTGCGCGGCTTCAGCGATCCGATCGAGCTGTTCGCGTATCACGGGTAGGGCGACTGCCTCGCCCGGGACGAATTCCCAGCGGCGGCATCTATTTGCGGTTCGTCCAGGGGGGCGGAGGTCGAGCCGAGGCCGCCATTCGCCGGAACTGTGAGACCCGGTGCAGGCCCAGGCCCTGGGGTGGCACCCCCGTAACGCCTACGCGGACCAACGATCCTGCTCTTGCTGGTGCGCGTGCTCGTTCAGACGTTCGGCGATCTGGTCCGCAATCTGCTCCGACTCCGCCGAGGCGACGGGCTCGCCCTTGCGTGTCCTGAGCTTGTCCTTGTCGGCCTCGATCGGGAAGTCGTCAGGCTTCAGTCCGTCATCCTTGCTCATGGCGCCTCACCGTGTCTGATGTCGGAAGAACACGTCTGAAGGCTGATCGTTGCTTGGACGAGTGAAAACTCTCGACCGACGAATGGACGGGCGGCTCGCGTTTGGGCACTGTCAGCACGATCCCGGTGTCAGGTGCCGCCGACAGTCTTGGGAAGCCCCTATTGCCGATGCAGGATTGTACGAATAGGCTTCCGCCCCGAAGACGCCCAAACGGTCCTTCAAATCGGCCGCACGTTCATGCCCAAATTCCTTCGCATCGGAGTCCTGCAGTCCAACGTATCCGGCTACACGTCGAAGGCGTGGTGCGTTCGGCGCGTCGGCTCGGCGGTGTTCCTGAAGTGGGGTGCCGTTGAGGTGCAGGGCGCCGGTGATGGACGAAGGGTCTACTGGACGCGATTGCCGCAGGAGAAGACAGTTCGCTGCGGCACGACGCAGCGCGCCCAGGACTACGCCAAAGCCGCCATCGCCCGGCGCCGCAGCCACCGCTACGAGCCGCTGGCCGGACCGATCGCGCTCCGGCGCCGATCCGCCGAGCGGAGCGCGGAACTCAAGCAGGCACTCGCCACCATCCTGATCGTCGATATCGTCCGCTCCACCGAAAAGGCGGCAAAGCTCGGTGATGCGCGTTGGACCAAGGTCATGGGCCACTATTACGCGGCCGTGCGCAAGGAGCTGAAGAGTACGCGTGGCAAGGAAGTGGTGACGACCGGCGACGGCGTGCTGGCGACATTCAAGGCGCCGGCTTCCGGCGTCCGCTGCGCGACCGCGATTAAAAAGGCCGTGCGCACGCTGGGGCTCGACATCAGGGTCGGGCTGCATGCGGGCGAGTACAGTGTGAGCGGGGGCGAGATGGTCGGTCTCGCGTTTCACATCGGCACGCGCGTCGCCGCCAAAGCGCGCGCCGGCGAAGTCCTGGTCTCGAGCGCGGTCAAGGACCTGATGGCGCAGTCGGAGATCCGCTTCAGGGATCACGGCGTGCATCAGCTCAAGGGCGTGCCGGAGCGGTGGCGGCTGTTTCGGGTGGAGGATTGAAGGGATTGAGGCCTATCTGTTCGGATCGGTCCGGTCGCATTTGGGGCATCGTCCGTCCGCGGCGGCGGCGAGTTGGTGGCCGATCTCTTCCCTGAGAGCGTCTGCCTCGAAGGCCGTGCCGTCGCTCCTGAGGATTCGCTTGGCGCGTTCGTAGGCGTGGCTCTCGGCGGCGTCGTCGCCGACGCGAACGATCACCTCATCGTGGAAAGGGCAGACCGTGGTCGCACGGGTGGTTTCGAGCGCGTAGCGTACCACTGCGGTCAGATCGTCGACGTTGGCGGATATCATGGCTGCTCTCCTGATCGTGGCGGTCCCGATGGTGGCCTGTTTCCGGCGGCGGGGGTACCGTACGGCCGTGTCGGTCCGGTCAGGCGACAAGGGCGACGTCAATCCGCCCCGGCTTCCTTGGAAGCACCGAGGCCGATCGCGTGTTCGTCCAGGGCTGCATTCAACCCGCGGCTTTTGCAACCCGCGGCTTTTGCCCTGGTTCCATCGAACCCGTCGGCGAAGCCGCTCGTCCGGAGCCGGCTCCTGGTCGCGGTCGGTCAGTCCCCGTCTTGCGAAGCGGTGCCCGGAGTGCCTAGGAGTCCGGGCTCCGCTTCGTTCGGCACCGGAGCAGGAGCGCGGCCGATGTCATGCAAAGCATAGGCGTGAGCATGCCCTTTGCATTGACCCATCTCAAACACAGGGAGGCCCCCTAAGGAATCATCCGCAATTTCGCCGGCCGCGGTTCGGGCGCATGAATAACGACATGCAGCGCCAGATTCTCTTCAGGTGCCCGCGCACCGGCATAAACGTCCAGCATCGGATCGATGACGAGCGGCCCGAGAGTTCCGAGCCGGCGGACAGCTATGTGTCCGTGAGGTGCCCGGCCTGCATGTCGCTGCACTTCGTCAACAGCACCACCGGCAAGCTGCTGGGCGAGCGAAGCGCGCAGCCCGCCTCGATGTCGCGTTCCGCCTGATCCGTCCGCGTTGATCGTGCAGCGACGTGGCGGAAGGGCAACCGTCAATGGATCGCCGCGTACATGATGGATTCCTCGGTCGCCTCCAGCGCGGAAAACTCCTCGACGACCTTGCCTTGCCTGCAAACCAGGATGCGGTCCGACAGCGCCATGATCTCGGGCAGGTAGGAGGAGATCACGACCACCGCCTTGCCCTTGTCGGCCAGCGAATTGATCAGCTCGTGAATCTCGACGATGGCTCCGACATCGACGCCCCGCGTCGGTTCGTCGAATATGATCAGGTCCGGATCCTGAATCAGCGATTTGGCGATCACGACCTTCTGCTGGTTGCCGCCGGACAATTCGACGACCTTGGCCTCGTCGCCGATGGCGCGCACCTTGAGCCGTTCGATCCAGGACTTTCCGGTCGCCGTGCTTTCGCGTCGTGACAGCCAGGCGCGTCCCTTGGGAAACTTGGCGAGCAGGCCGAGATAGATGTTGCGCGCAATGGATGCGGTCTCGAAAAATCCTTCGACCTTACGGTCTTCCGTCACGTAGGCGATGCCGGCCTGCACCGCCGGCGCGGGGACGCGGTAGCGTACCGGCTTGTCCTCGAGGATCACCTCGCCGCCGTGGAAGAAGTCGCGCTTCATGATGCCTGCGACGATCTTGAACGTCTCGGTGCGTCCCGCGCCGACAAGACCGAAGACGCCGGTGATCTGGCCTGCAAACACCGACAGCGAATTATTCTTCACCATCGGCGCCATCTTCAGGTTCTGCACCGTCAGCACCCGCTTGCCCGAGGCGCGGACCGTCGCCTTGCGCGC
This sequence comes from Bradyrhizobium sp. CCBAU 65884, assembly GCF_028128835.1. Classification (NCBI taxonomy): domain Bacteria; kingdom Pseudomonadati; phylum Pseudomonadota; class Alphaproteobacteria; order Hyphomicrobiales; family Nitrobacteraceae; genus Bradyrhizobium; species Bradyrhizobium sp. CCBAU 65884. Next base: position 35,844 of record NZ_LBJU01000131.1, read on the forward strand.
GCCATAGAGCGTGTTGGAGAGATCCCGCCCCACCATCGCCTGGACGATGCGCGCCCGGTCGAAGCGGGAGGCGTCGTCGGTCACGACATGCCTGCCGTCGCGCAGCACCGTGATGCGGTCGGCGAGCAGCAGCGCCTCTTCGAGGGCGTGCGAGATGAAGATGATGGAGACCCCGCGCTTCTTCAGGTCCTTGACCAGGTCGAAGAAGTACTTCTTCTCCTCCGGCGTTAGCGTCGCTGTCGGCTCGTCGAAGATGATCACCTTGGCCTTGTGCAGGACCGCACGTGCGATCTCGACCATCTGCTTCTTGGCCGCTCCTAATCCGCCGACCGTCGCGGTGGGCGTCACGTCGAAGTTGAGCGATTGCAGGAATTGCTGGGCCGCGATGTAGATGCCGCGCAGGCGATTGTAGAACTTCTCCTGACCGAGAAACAGGTTCTGCGCCACCGTCATCGTCGGCACCAGGCTGTTCTCCTGGAACACCATGGCGATGCCGAGGTTGCGCGCCTCCAGCGGAGTCCTCGGAGTGACGTCGACGCCGTCGACAATCATGCCGCCGGACGTCAGCGTCACGACGCCGGCCATGACCTTGGTCAGCGTCGATTTTCCCGCGCCGTTTTCGCCGACGAGGGCGTGGATTTCGCCGCGCCGAAGCTCGAAATCGACGCCGTCGATGGCGGGCACGCCGGCGTAGAGCTTGGTCGCCTTCGACAGCGACAGGACGAGGTCGTTCATGCGCGGGCCTCCTCGCCGAGGGATGCCAGCGGCAGCTTGATGACGCGCCCGGGGCCCTTGGCAATCATCACGAGGTCGTTGCCGACTTCGACGGCGGACACGATGCCGTGGTTGACGCCGTCGGCCCGGCTGTGGAGCGAGTAGCGTGGAAAGCCGTCGGCTCCGAGCCGGATGACGAGACCATACGACCGCGGCGGCGCCCAGGGCTTCATCACGCCCATGGTCTTGATGTGGGCGCCCTGCAGCGGCTCCTTGAAGGAGTGGCCCGAGCGCAGACGCGGCGCCACCCAGAACTCCGGGTCGATCTCCGCGATCATGCGGCGGCGATAGGCGGGCTCGCGCAGCACGAACTCGACCAGTTGGGTGCGCGCCGTGAACGCGGTGAGCCAGAAGCCGCCGCCGCTCGCTGGAGAAAGCCGGGATGGGTAGACGGGGAGGTGCCGCAGCAGATCCTTGCAGCTTCCGTCCGGTGCGATCGAGACCAGGCGATGCCGCCAGCTTTCGCTGACGAGTACGGCGCCGTTGCTTGTGATGGCGCCGAAAGCGTAGCCCAATCCGCCGGCAAGCTCGCTGATCGCGCCCGTCTTCGGATCGAGCCGCAGCAGCCGGCCGGTCCTGCCGAGCTCCATCAGATCGCGCGCCCAGTCGCCGACATCGTGCAACGACGATCCATCGGTTGCGATCAACGTCCCGTCGGCCGCGGGCGCCAGCGCATTGACGGCGTGCAGCCCCTGCGTAAAGGCGGCCCTGGGTGTCTCGGCCGTGGCGTTGTCGTAGAGCCGGACCTCCATGCCGCCGAGCGCGACGGCAAGGCCACCACCGGGCAAGGACGCCAGCGCGGAGATCGGCCGCTCGAAGGTGCGAACCGTCGTTGTAGAGTTTCCGGTCAAACGCGTCAGCCGCGCGCCATCGGCGATGAGCAGCGAGGTGCCGTCCGGGGCGAGATCCTCCGGCGCGTCGCATTCGAGCAGGATCTCCGCCTGCTCGAGCGCCTGGTTGGGCTTCAACGCCCCGTCGAACGACGGCACGGTGATAGCCGCCTCGCCACGGCCGAGGAAGCGATTGGCGAATTCTCTGATAGCGACGATCACGACGGCTTCCCCCAGCGCTTGTCGTACTGAACGAAGTCGGGATCGGCATTGTCGAGCTTGAAGCGGCCGATCCGGTTGTTGGCGATGCCGCCGAGATAGAGATAGCCGCGATGCTCCCGCATCGAGGTGATCATGGGGTGGTTGAGGCCCTTGAGGTCCCAGAACGATTCCAGGATCTTGCCCTGCTCGTTGAACTTGACGACGCAGCCGGTGTTGATGTTCGGAAACAGCCATTCGTCGACCGGGACGCGCTTGGCCATGCGCCGGCGGAAGCCCGGCATCTTCCAGGCGAGATCCAGTGACGGACTGCGCATGCCGACCAGCGCCAGCCAGTAATTGCCGTCCGAGGCAAGGTTGATGTTGTCGGGATAGCCCGGCAGATTGTCCATGACAATCTCGACATCGCCCTTCTTGGGACCTGCGAACCAATAGCGCTTGATCGAGCAGCCGAACGTCTCCGCGAACAGGATGGATTGCCCGTCGCTGGCGACCGCGACACCGTTCGGGAATTTGAGGCCGCGTAGCGCGGTGTGGGTGGTGCCGGTCTTGGTGTCGTAGCAGATGATGCGGCCGTTGCCGCGCGCTTCCAGCCCGTCGACTGGCCATTCGTCCATCTCGTAGCGGACGGTGGCTTCGGAGAAGAAGATCAACCCGTCGTCTGTGATGTCGAGATCATCGGCAAGCCGGAGACGGCTGTCGTCGTTCACGGAGTAGATGCTGCGGTTGGTCTCGTCGGTGGCTTTCTCCACGGTGCCGTCCGGCTTGATGCGATACAGGCCCATGCCGCCGATGCAGACATAGAGGTTGTCCTCTTTGTCGAACGCCATGCCGAGCGGTTGGCCGCCGATATGCGCGAACACCTCCATCCGCTCGTAGTCGGGCGGAAAGAAGCGGATGATGTCGCCGTGCCGCGATCCCGCGTAGAGCACGTCGTTGCGGTCGAGAATGACGTCCTCTGGCGCCTCGATCCGGCCGAGCCCGATCAGCGAGACGTCACGCAGCTTGTCGTTCTGCTCGAACGGCCCACCGCTGCCGATCTCGGTCGGCGGCGGTGGCGGCAGCGCGTGATAGGTCGGGGCGACATAGACCTTGCTGATGATGCGGGTGCGATTCTTCTGCCAACGGATGTCGACCATCGCCGCCGCCAGCAGGATCGTCGCCAGCGCCATGCGGTTGACGCCGCCGCGCGCATTCATGGCGGTCAGGCCGTTGGTGACGAGCAGGACGACGAGCACGCCGACCATCGATTTGACGACCGACCCCTTGCCGCCGCCGAGCGTGATGCCGCCGAGCACGGTTGCCGTCAGCACGATCACCTCGAGGCCGACGCCGATATCGCCGCCGACCGTGCCGAGCCGGGCCGCGAAGAACAGCGCGCCGATGCTGGTCAGCACGCCGCTCGCGACGTAGCAGAGCGCGATTGTGCGGCGGACCGGAATGCCGGAATTGTAGGCCGAGCGCCGCGAGCCGCCGATCGCGGTGATGTGCCAGCCCGGCCGCAGCCGCGTCAGGAAGACGTGGCCGAAGATCGCGATGACGATGTAGACCAGCGCGACGCTGGGAATGCCGAAAACGCTGCCGCCGCCGATGAAATCCCAGGACGGAATGTCCGGGAAAGCCGACGCGATGGCGTTGGAACAGCGCTGGATCAGCAGATCGTAGGCCGAGCGATAGATGATCAGCGTGATCAGCGTGGTGATGAAGGCGCGCAGCCTGAGATAGCCGATCAGCACGCCGTTGACGGCGCCGAGCAGCCCGCCGACGATCATGGTGACGACCACCACGGCGGGGACCGGCCAGTTGAGCACGTCGAGCAGGTAGAGCGCGCAGAAATCCGTCAGGGCGAAGATCGAGCCGACCGAGAGATCAATGCCGCCGACGATGACGACCAGCGCCATGCCGAGACCGATGAAGCCGATTTCGCCGGCCTGCCGCGCCGTGTCGGCGAGGCTCGATGGGGACAGGAAATGCTCGAGCGAGCGGCTGAGCGCGAAGCCGACGATCAGCAGCAGGATCACCGGGATGGCGGTTTCGGTCCAGCGTTTGGACAGGATCTCGCCGAGGAGATGGTCCGGCCAGTAGCGATATCGGAGCCTCGTCAGTGTCTCGCGCATCTGCCTTCCGCTGATTCCATGAGCAAGGTTGCGCGTTCCGCACCCGGGAGCGACGGAACGCGCAGCTTTAGTGTGCGATCACTTCTTGAGATCGGAGAGATTCCAGCACGCCGTCTGGGTGTCGGCGTTTTCTTTCGTGATCGGGATCAGCGTCGTGTATTCGGAGCCCTTGACCGAACCCGGCTTGGCGCCCGACGACAACAGCCATTTGATCGTGCCGGCCATCTGCGCGGCCTGCGTCGGCACGTCGTAGCTCATGTTGAGATCGAACGAGCCGTTCTTCACCAGTTCGCACGCGCCCTTGCGCTCGCCGCCGCCCGAGGTCGCCAGGAACACCTTGCCGGTCAGGCCGGCTTCCTTGATCGCGGCGGCGGTGCCGATGTCCATGCCGTCCCAGAAGCCGACGATGCCGCAGAGATCGGGATTCTGCTTCAGCACCGTCTGGGTGATCGCCTTGGCCTTGGCGGCATCCCAATCGGCGGCCTGGCTGGAGACGACCTTGATCTCGGGATGCTTGGCGAGGATGTTCTCGACGCCCTTGAGCGTGTAGGCGCTGGCCGCCGCCGAGAGCGCGCCCTGGATGATGGCGATCTTGTTCGATTTGCCCTGGCAGGCCTTCACGACGCCTTCGGTCTGGCGCTCGCCGATCTCGATCCAGTTGGCACCGACGAAGGCCGAGCTGCGATAGGCCGAGCCCATGTTGATCTGGATGACGTAGATGCCTTCGTTCTCGGCACGCTGCAGCAGCTTGGCGTAGGTCTGGACGTCGGGATTGTGGATCACCATCACCGCCGGCTTCTCCGAGATCAGCGAGGTGACGGCTTGCGCGCCGGCGTTCGTATTCCAGTTGGGATCGCGAATCACGAACTTGACGCCGAACGGCTCAAGCTCCTTCTTGAGGCCGGCGTACCAGCCTTCCGTCAGGTCGAAGTTCATCGCCACCGGCACGTAGGCGACCGTCTTGCCGGCGAGCGCTTCCCGGAATGGCTTTTGAAACGGCTCGTCGAGGCCCTGCTGGGCAAGGGCCGGAGCGGCGCCGGCTGAAAGCGCCAATGCGGCGATGCTTCCAAGCGCGAATTTATGAACGCAGGCCATTGTCTTCCTCCTTGTTGGATACGCGTTTTTTTCAGGCAGATCAGATGTCGCCCTGTTGGGCCGTTTCTTCGTTTCGTGGATTGAGCAGCGTGTCCGTGATCACCGCGATCAGAAGCACGAGGCCCTTGATGAGGTTCTGGCCCGCATAGGGGATGTTGAGGATCGTCATTCCGTTCAGCATCGTCCCGATCAGGAGCGTGCCGATGATGACGTTGACGACCCCGCCGCGCCCGCCCGACAGGCCGATGCCGCCGAGCACGACGACGAGGATGACGTCGTAGATCAGCGTCGAATTGAAGATCCGGGTCGGCATGGAGTTGACGGACGCCGCCAGCACGAGGCCGGCAAAGCAGCCGATCAGCGCCGCAAGGACGTATTGCAGCACGATGATGGGCCGCGACGGGATGCCGGTCACGCGCGCGGCGAACGGGTTGTCGCCGATCGCGTAGATGTAGGCGCCCCAGCGCGTCTTGCGCAGCAGGATGAAAACCACGACGCAGGCGATCGCGAACATGACGATCGAGGTGGGGATGCCGAGGATGCTGCCCTGGCCGAGCCGCTCGAACCCGGCCATGCCGTCGCTCCATTGCACGACGTCGAGCTGGAAGAGGGCGGCCTGGCCGAGACCAGCGACGAACAGGCCGGTCGCCAGCGTCGCGAACAAGGGCGGCACTTCCGCATAGGCGATGAGCCAGCCGTTGACGAGCCCGATCGCGATCGACAGCAGGCCGGCGGCGAGCAGCGAGGCCGGCAGCGAATGCCCATTCTGCACCATCTGCAGCACGAGGCCGCCGGGGACCGCGAGTGCGGCGATCAGCGACAGGTCGATGCCGCGGCCGATCACGACGATTGCCATGGCGAGGCCAAGGATGCCGAGCACCGCCACGTTCTGCAGCAATGTCAGCATGTTGTCTGCGGAGAGAAAGCCGCTGAGGAAGACCGAGAAGGTCAGGAAAAGTGCGGCGAAGACCGCAAACACGATCTCCTGTTGGCTGATCCGAACGCGCTTCATCGCTTGCCATCCCTGGGATCGGCATCGCGCGTGCGGGATCGCCGTCTCGGCGCGCGCTTGCCTCCCCCCGTCCCAAGATTTGTTTTGCGCTTGATAAGCGAGGAGCCTCAAGGCGGCTTGCTTGAACGCGCAAACCTTTTGCGTTGGCGCGCAAAGAGTCTTGCGCGAAGCTGACAGAAACCTAAGATCGGCCGGCAGCTTTTGTGCGCTGCACAGCCAGACCTCGCTGCAACGGGCCACCATGGATCTCGTGTTTACGACCGAGGAGCTAGACCCCGCCAAGCGCTTCGCAGCCTGGCAAGATGCGATCTGCGACCACTATGTTCATGTCGACGTGAACGCGGTGAAGCCGGCCGACTACCAGGGCTTTATCCGCGAGGCGCAATTTGGCTCGGTCACGATGAGCGACGTCTTCCTGTCGGAGCAGCGGATATCGCGGCGCGACCGGCACATCGCAAAGCTCGACAAGGATTGTTACTACGTCCAGTTTCTGCAACAGGGCAGCATGGACGTGCTCCAGGCCGGCCAGACCCTGGTGACCAGCCCGGGCGTTGGTGCGATCTTCTCGGCCTCCGACGCCTACGATCTCGAATGCTCGAACCAATTCCGGTCGTTGTATCTGGAGATCCCGCGCAAGGAATTTTCATCGCGCTTCGCCGAAGGAAAGATGCCGTCGGCGGCGACAATTGCGACGGGGCGGGGTCTGGGCCGGATCGCCGCCGAATTCTGCGCGCTGCTGGCATCGGAGGCCTCGAGCCTGGAGGAGACGGCGCGAACCCGGCTTGGTCATGAGCTGATGGACGTGCTGGCGCTCGCGCTGGACATCGGCGACAAGGACGAGTTCTCGGAAGACGCGACGGCGCGGAACGCGCGCCTGCGCTCGGTCAAGGGCTGGATCGAGGAGCATCTGACCGATCCGGATCTGTCGCTGGAGAAGATTGCCAGGAACAACGGCGTCTCGCTCCGGCATCTGCATTACCTGTTTCGTTCGACCGAGATGTCGGTGTCCGAATGGATCCTGAACCGCCGCCTGCAGCGTTGCTACGACGCGCTGATGCGCCCGGAGCTGCGCGCGCTGTCGGTGACCGAGATCGCCTATCGCCTCGGCTTCAGCAGCTCGTCGCACTTCAGCACGGTGTTTCGCCGGAAGTTCGGCCACAGCCCGTCCGAGCTGCGCCGGCGGCAGATGACGTCGATCGACTAGAGCGGGGATCGCGCGCCGAGCCGCCGGCGATGACGTTCGGCGGCAACGAGCCCCTGCAGACCGGCCCGCGCGTCCTATTTCTCGACGGCGCCCGTCCAGTCCTTGAAGCCGCCGAGGTTGTAGACCTTCTCGTAGCCCAAATCCTTCAGCAACTTGCCGGCCAGCGCCGACCGGCCGCCGGACGCGCAGTAGAGAATGACGCTCTTGCCCTTGTCGAACGCCTTGTCGTGGGAAGGCAGCTCCGGATCCGCGCGAAACTCCAGCATCCCCCGCGAGACATTCACGGCCCCTGCGATCTTGCCACTGGCCGCCACCTCGGGCGCATCGCGCACGTCGACGACCAGCGTGTTGCCGCTTCTGATCATCTCGGCGGCCTCGTCCGACGTGATCTTGGGGACTGCGGCGTTGGCGGCCTCGAGCATTTGCTTGACGCTGGTTGGCATTGGGTTGTCTCCGTTGGTGGCCTCGCGGGGAGGATAGCATATTGGCCGCACTTCGCCTCCTTCTGTCGGAGGAGCATGCTCTGCTTGATCATGCACTCATTCCGCGGCCAATATCGCCCGAGCCAGCTCCGACGGATTCTCGACAGCCGAGAAGTGGCCGGTATTCCTGAGCGTCACCACCTGCGAGTTGGGAATGAGAGACCGTGTGCGCTCGCGCTCGTCGGGCCGAGACCAATCGCTGTCGCCATAGATGAGCGTCACCGGCGCCGAGATCTGCCGATAGTAGTCGCGGGCCGTGCTCCAGGATCGCCAGCCCGCCAACACCTTGCGTGCGGCCCGCTTGTATCCCGGGCGGTGGGCCACCTTGTCGAACTCGGCGAGCAGATCGGCCGGCAGCTTGCGCGGGTCGTGGTATCCACCACCCATGATCTTGCCGAGAACGATCTTGTTTTCGAGCGACGCGTTGATCGCCCCGAGCACCGGGATCTGCAGACTTCCGATAATGAAGTTCGCGAGCCAATTGCCCCGTCGAATTCCGTCCCCATAGCGAGTTTCGTAGTCGTAGGGGTTGATTGCATAGACCCGCTTTACGCGGTGTGGGAGGGAGGCCGCCACCGTGAGGACCAATGCGCCCCCGATCGACTCGCCGACGAGCGTTATATCCGAGAGGTCTAGCGCCTCGATGAAGCGGATGACCGCCTGCCTGAAATAGGGCTCGTTGAAGCTCGCGCCCGGATCGATCGGTGAGTGTCCGTGGCCGGGCAGATCGATGGCGTACACCGTGTGCGACCGGGCGAGGAGAGGCGCGAGGCTGCGGAAATACTCGAGCTGCGTCCGGATCGTATGGACGAGGAGTAGCGGAGGCCCGCTGCCGGTCTTGTGAAAACGCACACTGAGCCTCTCCGATAATTTGAGCAAACTCGGCCCGGCTTCGCTCACGTCAAGCATCCGATCTCTCCAAGTTTCGAGGGGGCGGTCGTTCAAGCGGCGGCGGCGGCTTCACGGACCAGCGCGGCTGCGGCATCCAGAAGGGCTCGTGCGAGGTCGGTGTCGTTGACCGCGCGCGCCAGCGTCACGGCGCCGACCATCGTCGCGAGAATGGCCATGGCCTTGTCTCTGGACCCCTGGTCGCCGTCCTTGGCGATGAAGCGGCCGAGCACGTCGAGATGGGCCTTGATGCCCGCTTCGAACTCGGCCTTGACGTCGGGACCCTGCCGGGCGGCGTCCGCGCCGAGGGCCACGATCGGACAGCCGTCCATTCTCTCTTCGCGATGATCTGCACTGAGATAGAATCCGATCACTGCGCTGAGCGGATCGTCAGGATTGCGCGCGGCCGCGTCCGACCATCGGCCGGAAGCGCTCTCCAACGCGCGCTTGGATGCCTCGACCGCCAAGTCCTCCTTGGACGCGAACTGCTTGTAGAAGGCGCCCTGGGTGAGCCCGGCCCCCTCCATCAGATCCTTGAGGCCAATGCCGTCAAAGCCGCGCTCCCTGAAGAGGCGACTTGCCACATTGATCACGGTTTGGCGGTTCTCCGCGGCTTGAACGCGACTGACGCGCATCGTGCTCCTCCATTTGGATTTCAGTCGAAATCTATACATAATATAGATTTCGAACGACATCTATCAAGTTGCCCTCGAACGGCGTCGTGGCTTCCTGAAATCACGTTTCCGTCAGGACGCAAATTTAGATTGCGATCGAGCGCTAAGTCAATATAGAGTTCAAACGAAATCTAAATTCCAGAGGAGACCGTCATGAAGAGGGGAATTGCCGTTTTGGCCGGTATTTTGATCCCGGCGGGGGTGGCCACATTCGTCAGTCTCGGCATTTTCACCCCAAAGGCCTCTGCCGTGAGCGATCCGAGACAGGAACCGCCAATGGTCAGCCTGGCGACGGCCGCGCGGGTGAACGGCTCCGAGCGCGGGTTCACAGGCACCATCGGCGCGCGGGTGGAGAGCAATCTCGGCTTTCGCGTCGCCGGCAAGATCGTCGAGCGGCTGGTGAATGTCGGCGAGCAGGTCAAAGCCGGGCAGCCTCTCATGCGGATCGACGAGACCGACCTCCGCCTTGCGCTTGCGGCGAAGCGTAACGCCGTAGCCGCGGCTCGCGCGGTAGTCGTGCAGACGGATGCCGATGAGCGGCGATATGCCAACCTGGTCAACGACGGATGGACGTCCAAACAGCGCTACGAGCAGGCGAAGGCCGCCTCGGATACAGCCAAGGCGCAGCTCGCCGCGGCCGAAGCCGAGGCAGGGGTCGCCGAGAACCAGGCGACCTATTCCATCCTGGTGGCAGACGCGGACGGCACGGTCACGCAAACGCTTGGCGAGCCCGGCCAAGTGGTCTCGGCCGGCCAGACGGTCGTTCGGCTTGCGCAGTCCGGGCCTCGCGAAGCCGTGGTGGCGCTTCCCGAAACGATCCGGCCGGCGATCGGCTCGCTCGCCGAGGCCAGCCTGTATGGCAGCGATGGACGCCGTTACGCGGCGCATCTGCGCCAATTGTCGAACTCTGCCGACGCGCAGACCCGGACTTACGAGGCCCGCTACGTGCTCGGCGGCGAGGCGGCGGCAGCACCGCTCGGCGCGACAGTCACCATTCGGCTCGCAAGCCAGGACAGTCAGCCGGAAGTCCAGGTGCCGCTGGGCGCCGTGCTCGATGACGGCAGGACAACGGGCGTCTGGGTGTTCGACAGCGGCAGCTCGACCGTACACTTTCGCCCCATCAAGCTTCTGCGCGTGACCAGCGAAGCGGCCATTATCTCTGGATCAAGCTCAGCTGATCCCATTGTTTCGCTCGGCGCTCACCTCCTGCACGAGGGCGCTCGCGTCAGGACCGCCTCCGACGGCGGGAGCAAATGATGAGCTTCAATCTCTCCGCGGTCGCCGTTCGCGAGCGGGCCGTCACCCTGTTCTTTATCATTCTGCTGGCGGCAGCAGGCGCCTACGCCTTCTTCATGCTCGGACGGGCCGAGGATCCGTCCTTCACCATCAAGACCCTGACGGTCACGACGGTATGGCCCGGTGCGACGGCACGCGAGATGCAGGACCAGGTCGCCGAACCCCTGGAGAAGCGGATTCAGGAGCTGACCTGGTACGACCGGGTCGAGACGACCACGCGGCCGGGTTATGCGTACATGACGGTGACGCTGAAGGACAGCACGCCGCCATCGAGCGTCCAGGAAGAGTTTTATCAGGCTCGCAAGAAGCTCGGAGATGAAGCCCGCAAGCTGCCGGCCGGCGTGCTCGGCCCCTTCGTCAACGATGAATATTCGGACGTGAGCTTCGCGCTCTACGCCCTCAAGGCGAAGGGCATGCCGATGCGTGAGCTCGCCAGGAAGGCGGAGGTGATCCGCCAGGACCTGCTGCATGTGCCCGGCGTCAAGAAGATCAATATCTTCGGCGAACGTCCCGAGCAGATCTTCGTGGAGTTTTCCTATCCCAAGCTGGCAACGCTCGGCGTGTCGGCACAGGATATCGTTGCCGCCTTGCAGCGGCAGAATACGGTGACCCCGGCAGGTTCGATCGACACGAGCGGGCCACAGGTCTTCATCCGGGTCGACGGCGGTTACGACAGCGTGCAGGCGATCGCCGACACGCCGATCGTCGCTGCGGGACGAACCTTGAAGCTGTCCGACATCGCCGAGGTTCGTCGCGGCTACGAGGATCCTCCCACCTACATCATCCGGCACCAGGGCGAGCCCACGATCATGCTCGCGGCAGTGATGCAGGAGGGCTGGAACGGTCTGGCGCTCGGCAAGGCGTTGGAAGAGAGGTCCGCAGCCCTGGCGCGGACACTGCCGCTCGGGATGACGCTCGACAAGGTGACCGATCAGGCCGTGAACATCACCTCCGCGGTCGACGAGTTCATGATCAAATTCGCAATGGCGCTCGCTGTGGTGCTGCTGGTCAGCCTGCTCAGCCTCGGCTGGCGCGTGGGAATCGTCGTGGCCGCCGCAGTCCCTCTGACGCTGGCCGTCGTGTTTCTCATCATGCTGGAAACGGGCCGATTCTTCGATCGCATCACGCTCGGTGCTCTCATCCTCGCGCTTGGCCTGCTCGTGGACGATGCCATCATCGCCATCGAGGTGATGGTGGTGAAAATGGAAGAGGGGATGGACCGCCTCAGTGCGGCGGCCTACGCATGGAGCCACACTGCGGCGCCGATGCTCTCGGGCACACTCGTGACGATCGCGGGGTTCCTGCCGGTGGGGTTCGCGCGCTCGACCGCCGGCGAATATGCCGGCAACATCTTCTGGGTCGGCGGGTTCGCTCTCATCGTCTCCTGGATCGTCGCGGTGATCTTCACGCCTTACCTTGGTGTCAAGATGCTGCCCGCGATCAAGCCTATCGAGGGCGGCCACCACGCGATCTACGACACGCCGAACTACCGGCGCTTGCGGCGCGTCATCACCCTGGCCGTGCGCCACAAGTTCCTGACCTGCAGCCTCGTCGTGATCGCTTTCGCGCTGTCCGGCCTCGGCATGAGCGCGGTCAAGCAGCAGTTTTTCCCGACGTCGGATCGCCCCGAGGTTCTCGTGGAGGTTCGCCTGCCGGAAGGCACCAGCATCGAGACGACGACCGCCGCCGTCGAGAAGCTCGAACGCTGGCTGCATGATCAACCCGAGGCGAAGATCGTGACCAGCTATGTCGGTCAGGGCGCGCCCCGCTTCTTCTTCGCGATGGCGCCGGAGCTCCCCGATCCGGCCTTTGCCAAGATCGTCGTGCTGACGCCAGACGCCGAGGCGCGCGAGGCTTTGAAGCAGCGGCTCCGGCAGGCGGTATCACACGGCCTTGCCCGGGAAGCGCGTGTGCGCGTCACCCAGCTCGTCTTCGGACCCTACACGCCGTTCCCGGTGGAGTTTCGGGTGATGGGCCCCGATCCCGCGAAATTGTACGCGCTCTCTGAAAAAGCCGTCGAGGTCATGCGGGGCGTTCCCGACGTGCGACAAGCCAATCGGGATTGGGGCAATCGCACACCCGTGCTCCGCTTCATTCCAGATCAGGATCGGCTGAACCTCATCGGCCTCTCGCCGGCGGAAGTCGGGCGGCAGCTCCAGTTCCTCCTCACTGGCATCGCCGTCACGCAGGTCCGCGAGGACATTCGCAATGTCCCGATCGTGGCGCGCAGCGCCGGCGGTGAGCGGCTGGATCCGACACGGTTGGCCGACTTCTCACTGACGAGCCGAGACGGCCGTCTGATTCCGCTCGACCAGATCGGCCATTCGGAAGTCCAGCTCGAAGAGCCGATCCTGAAGCGCCGCGATCGCACGCCGGTCGTCACGATTCGTTCGGACATCAATGAGGCGACGCAGCCTCCCGAGGTCTCCAAGGACATCGTGAAAGCCCTCCAGCCGCTGATCGCATCGCTTCCGGCCGGCTATCGCATCGAGACCGGCGGCTCGATCGAGGAGGCCACGAAGGCCAATGACGCGCTCGCGACCGTCTTTCCCGCCATGATCGCCGCAACGCTGATCGTCATCATGCTTCAGGTCAGATCATTCTCGATGATGGCCCTCGTCATGCTGACCGCACCGCTTGGTCTCGTCGGCGTCGTGCCTGCGTTGCTGATCTTCAACCAGCCCTTCGGATTCAACGCGATTCTGGGACTGATCGGACTGGCCGGGATACTGATGCGCAATACCCTGATCCTGACCGAACAGATCAAGGAGAACCGCGCGGCGGGCCTCGACGACTACCACGCCGTCATCGAAGCCACGGTGCAACGCACGAGGCCCGTGATCCTGACCGCACTTGCGGCCGTACTCGCGTTCATCCCCCTCACACACTCCGTCTTCTGGGGATCGATGGCCTATACCTTGATCGGCGGCACGGCAGTCGGCACGGTGTTGATCCTGCTCTTCCTTCCTGCGCTGTATGCCGCCTGGTTCCGCATCAAGCCGACTGCGGATGAGATCCCTGTGAGCGCGACGGACAAACCGGAGTTGCGAACAGCAATGGCTGCCGAGTAGGGCTATCTCTGATCAGCCGGCCGCGCGGCAGCCTTCACTCGCTTCGCTCTTGATGTGTGGCGCTGGCTTGCCGGGCCGAAGCTCGCGGCCGAAGTCCGTCTTCGCGTCCGCTTTGCTCCAGCTACGCCGGACCGTTCGCCCTTCGGTCGTTGCGTGGCTGTGCCGCGCGTAGCCCGCAGGGCGAAGCGTGGTGGGCCCGGCAGGACTCGAACCTGCAACCAGACCGTTATGAGCGGCCGGCTCTAACCATTGAGCTACAGGCCCCGCCGCGAGACGGCTCGCGGGAACGCGCGGCCGGCAACGGTGCGCGGTTCGTTTACAGGGATGGGGGCGGGGGTGCAATGCTGGCTCTGGCTCGCGAGAACGCCGGCGCGCAGTTTCGGATAACCGAATTTGACGACGATGTCTGTATATCCCCTGTTTTGCCCGACGGAGCAAACGCCCCGCGGCGGGCCGCTTTTTGTCCCCCGTAACCCATTGAAATTATTAGGCTCGTCTACTGTGCATGGGGTTGTTTTGCGATATTTGATGGAGGGGGCTTCCGGGGTCCCCTCCGATGTCCTGCCGGCTCGCCGTTGAGCGCGCCGCTAATCCACCGAGACCCCGGCGAACTCCACCACCTTGCGCCACTTCTCGGTCTCGTCGGTGACCAGCTTGCCGAACTCGGCCGGCGTCATTGGCTTGGGGATGCCGCCGACTTCAGTGAGGCGGGCGATCAGCTTCGGGTCCTTCAGCGCTTCGCCGACGGCCTTGTTGAGGGTGTCGATCACTTCGCTCGGCGTGCCCTTCGGCGCGGAGATGCCGTAGAAGCCGACCGATTCGAAGCCCGGCACGGTCTCGGCGATCGCGGGTACGTCGGGCACGCTCGGCCAGCGCTGCGGCGAGGTCACGCCCAGCGCGCGGACATTGCCGCCCTTCACCTGCTCCATGGCCGAAGGCAGATTGTCGAAGATCAGCTGCACCTTGTTGGAGATGATGTCGGGGAAGGCGATGGCGGAGCCGCGATAGGGCACGTGCACCATGTCGCACTTGGTCAGCACCTTGAACAGCTCGGCCGACATGTGCACCGAGGTGCCGTTGCCGGACGAGGCAAAGGAGATCTTGCCGGGATTGGCCTTGCAGTAGTCGACGAACTCCTGAACCGTCTTCGCCGGAAACGCGTTGGAGACGACCAGCATGTTGGTGAGCTGCATGATGCTGGCCACCGGCACGGTGTCGCGGATGAAGTCGAACGGCAGCTTCTTGTAGAGCGAGGTCGAGATCGCGTTGTTGGGCGCGACGAACAGCAACGTGTAGCCGTCGGCCGGCGAGTTGATCGCGGCGGCGGCAGCGATGTTGCCGCCGGACCCCGTGCGGTTCTCGACGATGAATTGCTGGCCGAGGCGGTCCGACAGCCACTGCGCCATGATCCGCGCCACGATGTCGACCGGGCCGCCGGCGGCAAATCCAATCAGCCAGTGCACGGGGCGGTCGGGATAGGCGGCGGAGGCGGGAGGCGTGACGCTGAAAAGACCTGTGAGGACCGCGAGCCCAAAAAAAACGCACCGCAAAATTCGCAACATGACGTCTCCCATTGTTCTATTGTCGTTGGGCGATATGCTTTCACAAAATCCGCTCCCTGCCTACATCGCCGCAAGTCGGTGTTGACGCAGGCTCGCCGGGAATGACCATGAGATTCGCGATGATCGCTCTTGCTGCAGTGCTGCTCGCCAGCCCCGCTGCTGCTCAAACCGGAGGCACGGCCATTCCGACCACGACGATCAGCTTGGGCACCGCGACGCCCGGCGGCGGCTTCCCGCTCTATGGCAATGCTTTTGCCGAAGTGATGAACGCGGCCGATCCGCAAATCTCCATCGCCCCGCGCAACACCAAGGGCAGCAACGAGAACATTCCGCTGCTGGAGAAGGGCGAGCTCGATCTCGCGCTGGTCGCAGGCGAGCCGGCCTATGAGGCCTTTGCCGGCATCGGGCGTGCGCCGGTTCGGCTGAAGATACTCACGGCGATCTATTCCAACCCCGGCATGTTCGTGGTGCGCGCGGACAGTCCCTACAAGACGATCCGCGATCTCGTCGGTCAGCCCGTGGCGTTCGGCGCCAAGGGCTCGGGCCTGCCGATCCTGGCGCGCTATGTGCTGGATGGCCTCGGGCTGAGGCAGGATGAGGACTTCAAGGCCATCTATCTCGATCGCGCCGGCGACGGTCCCGCGATGGTCGAGGACGGCCGCGTCGCCGCGCTCTGGGGCGCCGGCATCGGCTGGCCCGGCTTTGCCGCGGTCGCATCGAGCGCGTCAGGCGCGCGCTTCATCGCGCCTGATGTTGAAGAGATGACGCGCATCCGCGCCAAGCATTCCTTCCTGAAGCCGTTGCTGGTGCCGGCCAATAGCTATCCGAACCAGTCCGCGCCGATCGCCTCGCTCGGGTCCTGGAGCTTTGTGCTGACGCGCGAGGATCTGCCCGAGGAAATTGCCTATCGCCTGGCGAAGACGCTGCACGGCGTCGAGACGAATTTCTGCAAGAAGCTCGCGCAGGCCTGCGAGACCACGGCGTCGAACACGGTTGCCGCAGCGCCGAGGCCGGAGCTAATTCATCCGGGAGTCGCAAAGTACTTCCGCGAGATTGGAGTTATGAAGTAGCTCGCGACCACACCCGCGCTCGTCATGCCCGGGCTTGTCCCGGGCATCCACGTTCTTCTGTCTGTGCGGCTAGACGTAGATGGCCGGGACAAGCCCGGCCATGACGTTGCAGCTAGCTTGCGTTGCCGGTCACTTCTTCACCATCGCACATGCCGGGTCCGGCGGACCGAACGCCTTGTCGCCCGAGATGGTCGTGAGGATCTTGTAATAGTCCCACGGATATTTGCTCTCCTCCGGCGTCTTCACCTGCACCAGCCAGAGGTCGTGGACCATCAGATTGTCCTCCCGCAGCTTGCCGTTGCGGGAGAAGAAATCCTCGATCGGCTTCTCGCGCATCTTGGCTGCGACCTTGAGCGGATCGTCGGTGCCCGCTTCCTTGATGGCGTTGAGATAGTGCATCACGGATGAATAGACGCCGGCCTGCCACATCGACGGCATCTTGTTCATCTTGGCGAAATACCGCTTCGACCATTCGCGGGTCTTGTCATCCATGTCCCAGTAGAACGACGTGGTCAGCAGCAGGCCTTGAGCCGCCTGCAGGCCGAGGCCGTGGATGTCGGTGATCAGCGCCAGCAGCGCCGCCATCTGCTGGCCGCCCTTGAACACGCCGAACTCCGAGCCGGTCTTGATCTCGTTCATGTTGTTGGGCGGTCCGGCCGCGATGCCGATGATCTTGGCCTTTGAGGCCTGCGCCTGCAGCACGAAGGAGGAGAGGTCAGGCGTCGCCAGCGGTGGCCGCACCGAGCCAAGCACCTTGCCGCCATTGGCGGTGACCACCGCGGAAGCGTCGCGCTCCAGCGAATGGCCGAAGGCGTAATCGTCGGTGATGAAGAACCAGCTGTCGCCGCCGCGCTTGACCACGGCGTCCGCGGTGCCGACCGCGAGCGCGCGGGTGTCGAACACCCACTGGATCGCGTAAGGCGAGCAGAACTTGCCGTGGAAATCGGCGGTGCCGGTGGAGTGGGTGATGAACAGCCGCTTCTTCTCGTTGGCGATGTTCTGCACCGCGAGGCCGACCGCCGAGACCGGCACGTCGACGATCAGGTCGACCTGCTCGACGTCGAACCAGCGCCGCGCGAGCGAGGCGCCGATGTCGGCCTTGAGCTGATGGTCGCCGACCACGACGCTGATCGGCTTGCCGAGCACGGTGCCGCCGAAATCGTCGATCGCCATCTGCGCCGCCGTCACCGAGCCCTGGCCGGTCGGCGCAGAGGCCGGGCCGTTCATGTCGGTGAGCACGCCGATCTTGACGACGTTGTCGGAAACCTGCGCCGATGCCGCACCGGACAGCAGCGCCGCCGTCAAGGCGGCCGCGACCGGCAGTCCAAATCTGATTGGATTCATGCTTGTCCTCCCCTGTCCGGCACGTTGGCCGGTGTTGCCCCGGGTATTCCCGGCTGAATTGGTTTCTTTTGCAACTATTTTGGGGCGGGCGTCAATGTCAGGCTGCGAAGCGGATCTGTCCTGCGGGTGAGGGATCGTAGCCGGTCAGCTCCTCGGCGCGCTGGCGCAGCCGCCGCTCGTTCAGAAATCCGATCAAGGCCTGCATGGCGGGGCGGAAATAGGTGCGCTGCCGCATCGCGAGGTCAAAATTCTCCCAGACCAGCGGCACGAAATCGAGGCCGGCCGAACGCGCGGCGGCGCGCGTGGCGATGCCGCAATCGGCCTGGCCGGCGCGGACCAGTTCCGCGAGATCCGGTCCGGTGAGGGCCGGCGTCTCGACCCGGCGCAAATCCCGCGTCGTGGCGCCCGCGCGCTTCAGCAGCACGTCGAGCAGCATCTGCGCGCCCGTGCCCTGTTGCCGCATCGCCATCCGGGCGCCGAGCGTGAGCACGTCGGTCAGGCCGTGCAGATGCTTGGGATTGCCTTGCGGCAGCACGAGACCCTGTTCGCGGCGCACGAACGCGACCAGCACCGCATCATGCAAATCCGGAGCGGCCCGCAGCGCTTCGACACTGGCATCCCCAGTGAGATCGTCGGAAGCATCCAGGCCGTGGAAATGTATCGCCGCCGCCATCACCTCGTTGCGCTGCAAGCGCTCGAGCCCGCGCACGCTACCCTCGCTCATCGATCCCAGGCCCGAGCCGGATTCGCGCAGGCTCCAATCCAGCAGCTCGTCCTGGCTGCCGCCCACGACCGGCGGCGGCTCCGCGATCAGCATGCCGGCCGGACGCGCGAGGCCAGAGAGCACCCAGAGATCGAGTTCGTGGCGCGGGAAGAGCCACTTCCCGGTCACCTTGGTGCAGGGGATCGCGCCGGTGGTGACGAGTTCGTAGAGCTTGCGTTCGCCGAGCCGAAGATAGTCGGCGGCTTCGCTGGTCGTCAGGAATTCCATCCTGCATTCCTATGCAAATTCTTGCTTCTTTTTGACGTTCGACGCAGGTGGAATTCTGCATTTCAAGTTCTCGTCCGCCGGGACCATGCCTGATCATCTCGCTGCTTTGCAACACATCCTCACGCGCGTCTTTTGCTTTGGTGAACGATCCTGCGATGGCAATCGGCATGCCGATCTGCGTTGCCGAAATTTCCCGAACGGCGCGATTGCCGCCTTAGGTCCAAGCCCTGCCGCCGGTAGTGGCTTGATTTAAATTCTATCTGTTGTTGTTCGCATGGGGCGTCGCAGCGCGCAAACACGTCACGAGTGCGGCGCAATCGATCATCATCATGATCGCGTCATAGCCAATGGGAACCTGATCATGGGCCGCCTGTCCGCTGCATTCGCGCTCTTCTGCGGCCTCACCGCGGGCGTTGCGGCCTCGTCCGCGGAAGACCGCGCAATCGTGCTGGCCTCGACCGCATCGACGCAGGAGTCCGGTCTGCTCGACTATCTGCTTCCGATCTTCCGCGACAAGACCGGCGTCGACGTGACGGTGATCGCGCGGCGCGCCGACGAGGTGCTCGACGGGCCGCGAAGAGGCGAGGCGGACGTCGTGCTGATGCATGCGCGACCGCAGGAGGAGAAATTCGTCGCCGACGGGTTTGGCGTGAAGCGTTTTAACGTGATGTACAACGACTATGTGCTGATCGGACCGAAGAGCGATCCCGCCGGCGTCAAGGGCAAGGATATCGCGACGGCGCTGAAGGCGATCGAGGCCAAGGGTGCGCCGTTCGTGACGCGCGGCGATCGGTCGGGCACGCATGCTGCGGAGCTGGCGCTCTGGATCGTCGCCGGCATCGACATCGCCGGGGCCAAGGGCCCCTGGTATCGCGAGGCCGGGCAGGGCATGGCCTCGGCGCTCGACGCCGCGCGCGCCGCCAGTGCTTATGTGCTGTCGGATCGCGGCAGTTGGATCGCCTTCGGGGATCGCGGCGATCTCGATATCGTCGTCGAAGGCGACCGGCGGTTGCTCAATCAGTACGGCGTGATGCTGGTGAACCCCGAGAAGTTTCCGAACGTGAAGAAGGATCTCGCGCAGACCTTCATCGATTGGCTGACCTCGCCGGAGGGGCAGACGGCGATCGCAGGCTACAAGGTCGACGGGCAGCAGCTATTCTTCCCCAATGCGGACAGGTCGGGCGGTTGACGGCGGTATCGCCGGTGGTTGCCAAACCGGGCGATGCATGGTCCACCATGGCGCATGACCCAGCGCCTGCCGCCATCGCTGACCCCGCTCGACACCGCGCTGGCCGCGTTGCTGAGCGGGCTTGAACCGCTCGCACCGGTGGAGTTGCCGCTGAGCGAAGCGGCCGGCTGCATCGCGGCGGGCACGCCGCTGCTTGCGGCCCATCCGTATCACGACATCGCCGCCGCGGACGGCTGGGCGCTCTGCGCCAACGATCTCGTCGGCGCGTCCTCTTATTCGCCGCTGCCTTTGACCCGAGCACCCGCGTGGGTCGAGGCCGGTGACCCGATGCCCGACGGCTGCGACTGTGTGCTCGATGCCGACGCGATCGATCCATCGGGGCCACTCGTGCAGGTGCTGGCGGAGGGCGTGCCGGGGCACGGCGTCAGGCGTGGCGGCAGCGACATCGCGGCGCGCACGCCGGCCGGCGCCGAGGGCCAACCGGTCGTCGCAGCCGATCTGCTGCTCGCGCGCGTTGCCGGCTTGGACAAGCTCGGCGTGCGTCGGCCCCGGCTGAGCATCGTCAACGTGCCGGGTGCAACGGCAACGATGCATATGATCGCCGCGATCGCGGGCGCTGCGGGAGTGGATGTGAAGACGTATGAGGCCGGCGCGCGTGATGCGGTGTCGATTGCCGATGCGCTGGATATATCCTCTTGCGATCTGATCCTGACGGTCGGCGGCAGCGGAGTTGGCCGCGGCGATGCGGCCGTCGCCGCGCTGGCTCAGCGTGGTCATGTGATCGCCCACGGTCTTGCGCTTCAGCCCGGGCGTACCGCCGCGGTCGCGAAGCTCGGAAAGGTTCCCGTCGTCGCCTTGCCGGGCTCGCCGGATCATGCGCTGGCGGTGTGGCTCGCGCTCGTGCTTCCGCTCATCGACCGATTATCGCTGCGCCGGCCGCGCCGGCAGGTGAGCCTGCCGCTTGCGCGAAAAATCGCGTCCAGCGTCGGCATCGCCGAGATCGCTTTGCTGGCCAGGGAACATCACGGCTGGACGCCGCTCGCCGTGGGCGAATGGCCGCTCCAGGCCATTGCCGGTGCGGATGCATGGCTGCTCATTCCTGACAGCCACGAGGGATTTGCGGCAGGCGTGCCGGTCGATGCCTATCTAATGTGGGAATGATATGGGTTTTGGCATGTCGATGAACCCGCAATCGCAAATCCGCAGCGCGCTCGAACAGGAGCAGTTCCTCAAGATCCTCTCGCGCGAGGAGGCCCTGGCGCGCTTCGAGGCTGCGTTGTTCCCGCGCGCCGTTCCGAGCGAAATGCGTAAGCTCGGCGAAGCGCTCGGCGTGGCGCTCGCTGAAGACATCACTGCGCCGATCGACGTTCCCCCTTTCGATCGCTCCAATGTCGACGGTTTTGCCGTGCGCTCGGCAGACCTTGCGGCGGCTGGTGAAGGCGCTCCTCGGCGCCTCACGCTGAACGGCGAGACCATCCATTGCGGCACCGCGCCAAGGATGCAAGTGGCGGCGGGAACCGCAACGCCGATCGCCACCGGCGGTCCGTTGCCGCGTGGCGCCGACGCGGTCGTCATGGTCGAGCACACCCAGCCGGTTGGCCTTGATGCGATCGACGTGCGTCGGGCGGTCTCGCCCGGGCAATTCGTGTCGTACGCCGGATCCGATATTGCACGCGGCGAGGCGCTGCTGCGTGCCGGCACGATCATCGGCTCGCGCGAGATCGGCATGCTGGCCGCGTGCGGCGTCGCCGGGGTGACCGTCGCGCGGAGGCCGCGTGTCGCCGTGATCTCCACCGGTGACGAGCTGGTCCAACCCGGCGGGGCTCTTCCGCCCGCCGCGATCTACGACACCAACGGCGCGATCGTCGCGGCTGCGATCGACGAGAATGGCGGCGAGGCGGTCTTCCTCGGCGCCATTCCGGACGATGAGGCGAAACTCGAATCCGCCATGCGCCGCGCGCTCGCCGAATCCGACATGCTGGTCCTGTCGGGCGGCACCTCGAAAGGCGCGGGCGACTTGTCGCATCGCATCATCGGCCGGCTCGGCCAGCCCGGCATCATCGCGCATGGCGTTGCGCTCAAGCCCGGCAAGCCGTTGTGCCTTGCGGTGTGCGACGGCAAGCCGGTGGTGATCCTGCCGGGCTTTCCGACCTCGGCGATGTTTACCTTCCACGACATGGTCGTGCCGGTGCTGCGCAAGCTGGCTGGCTTGCCGCCGCGCTCGGATGCCAAGGTGAACGCGACCGTGCCGGTGCGCATTGCGTCCGAGCTCGGCCGCACCGAGTTCGTCATGGTGTCGCTGGTCGAGGGCAGGGACGGTCTGATCGCCTACCCCTCCGGCAAAGGGTCTGGTGCGGTCACGTCCTTCGCGCAGGCTGATGGCTTTTTGCGCATTGATGCGCTCGCCGACCAGATGCCGGCCGGAACTGAAACCGAGGTGACGCTGTTCACGCCGCATGTGCGCGTGCCCGATCTCGTCATCGTCGGCAGCCATTGCACCGGCCTCGATCTCGTCACCGCCCAGCTCGCGCATGCCGGCCTGGCCGTGCGCTCGATTGCCGTCGGCAGCCTCGGTGGACTCGCGGCCGCAAAGCGCGGTGAATGCGATTTGGCGCCGATCCATCTGTTCGATGACAAGAGCGAGACCTACAACTCGCCCTATCTCGTCGAGGGGCTCGAGCTCGTACCGGGCTGGCGTCGGATGCAGGGCATCGTCTTCCGCAAGGACGACAGGCGTTTCGAGGGCCTGGGCGCGAAGGAGGCTGTCGCGGCGGCGCTCGCTGATCCCGCCTGCATCATGGTCAACCGCAACCAGGGCGCCGGCACGCGCATCCTGATCGACCGGCTGCTCGGCGGTGCGCGCCCGGAAGGCTACTGGAACCAGCCGCGGTCGCACAATGCAGTTGCGGCAGCTGTTGCGCAGCACCGTGCCGACTGGGGCATGACCATTGCGCCGGTCGCCCAAGCGGCCGGCCTCGGTTTCATTCCGTTCGCGGAAGAGCATTATGACTTCGCGCTGGTCACGGCGCGCAAGGACCGGCCGGCGGTGCAGGCGTTTCTCGATGCGCTTGGCTCGAATGAGGCGCACGCCGCGCTGGAGCGGGCGGGATTCCGGCCTGCGTAGCGACGGTGCAGAAGACCTCGCGCATCAAATATCCGGGCTGATGGAGCGGACTGATACCGGCTGGGTCTGCAGCTACGATGCCTGGTCGGTGCTGCTGGCGGCTTGATCGGACTGACCGCGTTTGCGCTCCCGTTCCTCGGCGAGCGCACGCTGGGCGGCGGCCGACAACGGTTTCGGGTCCGGCGGGACTTCCACGGTGTCAGGCTCGCCCAGCTGCTTCGTGCGATCGATTGCGTCCGAAACATCGAACGCGATATCGACAACATCGAAAATGACTTCCAAGAGCGAGTCGGCCATGGCTCATCCGGGGCAACGTCCCAATCATTGGTCGTTCGCTTCTTAGGTCCGGTTCATAGCCAGGAGCTCAAGGCCATGAACAGGCAACGCATTAGGATGCATCATCCAGCGCCGCCAGCCGTTCGGCGTCGGCGATATCCTCGACCGTATTGGCGTTGAAGAACGGATCTAGCGGCTCGGTTGGCCACGTCACCGTCGCGAGCGGATAGCGCGCGGTCCAACGGTCGATCTTTCGGAGGTCCTCGACGACCAGTGCGTGCCTGAGCTCGTCGCGCAAGCCGACGCGCCACAGGCCGATCACGGGATGGGACTGCTCGCCTGATGCCGCGACCGCGAGCTGAGCGTTCTCCCGTTTTCGCGCTTCATGCAGGCGCGCGACCAGATCGCGCGGCAGGAACGGGCAGTCGCCGGCGGCGCTGAGCACCCATTCGACGCCCGGCCGGTTCGCCGCGGTCCAGTCGAGCGCGGCGAGGATGCCGGCGAGCGGACCGGGGAAGCCGGGCACGTCGTCGGCGACGACTTGCAGGCCGAACGCGGCGAAGCGCGCGGGATCGCCATTAGCGTTGAGGATCAATCCGCTACATTGCGGCGAAAGGCGCGCGATCACGCGCGCCAGGATGGTGCGGCCGCCGATCGTGCGCATCGGCTTATCGCCACCGCCCATGCGCCGCGCCAGGCCGCCGGCGAGCAGCACGCCTTGCGTCGGCAAACTCTCAGTCGTCACCAGCTTCACCCTTGCGCTTGTGCTTCGCCGACTCTTCCTCGACGTAAGCGAGGTCCTGGTCGTAGACGATGCGTTGCTCGCCCGCGAGGACGATGAAGCGTTTGCCGCGGGTGCGTCCGACCAGCGTCAGCCCGACCTGTCTTGCGAGATCGACGCCCCAGGCGGTGAAGCCGGAGCGCGACACCAGGATCGGAATTCCCATGCGGACCGTCTTGATCACCATCTCCGAGGTGAGCCGCCCCGTGGTGTAGAGGATCTTGTCGCTAGCATCGACACCGTGGCGGTACATCCAGCCCGCGATCTTGTCGACGGCGTTGTGGCGGCCGACGTCTTCGGTGTAGCAAAGCGGGGTGCCTTCCTTGCACAGCACACAGCCGTGGATCGCCCCGGCCTCCAGATAGAGCGAGGGCATCGTGTTGATGGTCTGCGTCATCTGGTAAAGCCAGGAGGTGCGTAGCTCGGCCTTCGGCAGTGCGACGCTTTCGACCGCCTCGAGCAGATCGCCGAAGGCGGTGCCCTGCGCACAGCCCGAGGTCTGCGTGCGCTTCTTCAGCTTGGCCTCGAAATTGGTGTGGTGCGTGGTGCGCACCACGACCACCTGAAGGTCGTCGTCGTATTCGACCTCCGTGACCGCGTCATTATATTTCAGCATGTTCTGGTTCAGCAGGTAGCCGAGCGCCAGATATTCGGGGTAATCGCCGATCGTCATCATGGTGACGATCTCCTGGGAATTCAGGTAGAGCGTCAGCGGCCGCTCCATCGGCACCTTGATCTCGACCCTGGCGCCGGTCTGGTCGGTCCCGGCCACGCTCTGGGTCAGGCGCGGGTCGGCCGTGTCAGGGACGATCAGGGGCACGGGGGCTTTGTCGATCTTCATCATGGCGGCGAGGTTAGCATGACATTCGGGTCAAGCCGATATAAGCATGCTGACGGAAAACGAAATGCCTCCGTTCGTCATTGCGAGGAGCGAAGCGACGGAGCAATCCAGAGTGCCACCGTGGAAGCAGTTTGGATTGCCTCGCTTCGCTCGCAATGACGGGGAGGGATAGCGGTTCCACCAAAACCAAGTCGCTCGCGGACACGGAGCTGGAATGAAAGTCATCGGCCTTGCAGGCTGGAGCGGTGCGGGCAAGACCACGCTGTTGACGCGGCTGATCCCGCATTTCAACGCGCAAGGGTTGCGCGTCTCGGTCATCAAGCATGCGCATCACCAGTTCGACGTCGATGTCCCCGGCAAGGATTCCTGGCGCCATCGCGAGGCCGGCGCGGCCGAGGTGCTGGTTGCTTCGTCAAACCGCTGGGCCCTGATGCACGAACTGCGCGGGGCGGCGGAGCCGCGGCTGCCCGAGCTCCTGAGCAAGCTTTCCGCGGTCGATCTCGTCGTGGTCGAGGGCTTCAAGCGCGAGCCGCATCGCAAGATCGAGGTGCATCGCGCGGCGAACGGCAAGCCGTTGCTGTTTCCCGACGATCCCGGGATCGCCGGGATCGCGGCCGACACCGCCATTGACACGGGGCTGCCCACTGTCCATCTCGACGATGTCGCGGCAGCTGCGGCGTTGCTGCTGCGCGCCGCGATGCCGGTCGAAGAAGCGGTGGCGAAAAGCGCCGCGATACGCTGACGAGGCACCATGGCGCAACTGTCGGACGATTGCTTTGCCTTCGGCGGCCCGATGATGTCGGTCGACGAGGCCGTCGGTCTCATCACGACGCGCGTCAACGCGATCGCCGATCTGGAGACGGTGGCCCTGGTCGACGCGGACGGGCGCGTGCTGGCGCGCGATGTCGCAGCGCCTCTGCCGCTGCCGCCCTTCACCAACTCGGCGGTCGACGGCTACGCCGTGCGCAACGCCGACATTCCTGAAGCCGCGGAGCGGGCGTTCCCGCTCGATGGCCGCATCCAGGCCGGCGGCCTCGCACAGGCGCCGATCAAGCCCGGCCATACCGCACGCATTTTCACGGGCGCGCCGATGCCGCCGGATGCAGAAACCGTCTTCATGCAGGAGGACGTTCGCATCGACGATGACGGCAAGATCGTGCTGCCGCCGGGGCTGAAGCCCGGCGCCAATGTCCGCCCCGCGGGCGAGGACATCCCTGAGGGCCACATCGCGCTGCGCGCCGGCCAGCGCTTGCGGCCGCAGCATGTCGCGCTCGCTGCCGCGTTCGGACTTGTCGGTCTCGACGTCATCAGGCGCATTCGCGTTGCGGTGTTCTCGACCGGCGACGAGTTGGCCTCGCCCGGCGAGCCGCGCGCGGCCTCGCAACTGTTCGATTCCAACCGCTTCATGCTGATGGCGATGCTGCGCCGGCTCGGCTGCGAGGTCAGCGATCTCGGAATCTTGCGCGACGAGCGGACTTCGCTCGCGAATGGCTTGAAGCAGGTGGCCGGTGATCATGACCTGATCCTCACGACCGGCGGCGTCTCGACCGGCGAGGAGGACCACGTCAAGGCGGCGGTCGAGAGCATCGGCTCGCTGGTGCTGTGGCGGATGGCGATCAAGCCTGGCCGTCCCGTGGCGATGGGCATTATCGACGGCACGCCGCTGATCGGATTGCCCGGCAATCCCGTCGCGAGCTTCGTGACCTTCGTCCATGTCGTGCGCCCGACGGTGCTGGCGCTCGCCGGCGGCCTGCCGGAGCCGCTTCTGCCGATCCCGATGCGGGCGGCTTTCACCTACAAGAAGAAGGCGGGCCGGCGCGAATATGTTCGCGTCTCCTTGCGGCGGGCGCAGGACGGCACGCTGGAGGCGGTGAAGTTCCCGCGCGAAGGAGCCGGGCTGTTGTCCTCGCTGGTCGAGACCGACGGCCTCGTCGAGCTCGGTGAGAGCGTCACGGGCGTCGAGCCAGGGCAGGACGTAGGCTTTTTGTCCTACGCCGATCTGCTCTAGCGGCCTTGCGTTGACGCCATCGATCGGTCCCGCCATGTTGCGCCCATGACCAGAACGACGCTCGATCTCACCGGACTGAAATGCCCGCTGCCCGCCCTGAAGACGCGCAAGGCGCTCAAGCCGTTGCAGCCGGGCGATCAGCTCGAGGTCCACTGCACCGATCCCTTGTCGGTGATTGACATTCCGAACCTGATCCGCGAGACCGGCGACAAGGTCGAGATCACCGAGCGCAACGAGGCGCGCATCGTGTTCCTGGTCGAAAAGAGCGACGCCCCGTAGAAAGGCGAATATTCACGGCGGCGACGTTTGACTATGTTGCCTGCGCGGGACACGGCCGGAACTTCGCTGCAATGCGAAAGGCGCCGATTGGTGCCGTGCATGAGCTCAAACTCAAGACTCTCAAACCCAAGACTCTCAAACCCAAGACCCTCAATCCCAAGACCCTCAAACCCAAGACTCTCAAAGACGTCGGGCATGACTTTCTCAACATCGAGGGCAAGCGCTGCCGCAGGTCCCGCGGCGGGCCGCGAGCCTGCCGTCAGGCCCGGCAAGACGGCTGCAGGGCCGGAGTTCGGCGCGCTGGCGCAGGCCTCGATCCTGATCGTCGACGACGAGCCGGGCATGCGCAATTTCCTGGTGCGCACGCTTGGACCGCGCTGCAAGCTGGTGGACGAGGCGGCCGATACCGACCAGGCCTCGCGCAAGCTCGATTCCAACCGCTACGACGTCGTCATTCTCGACAACATCATGCCAGGCAAGAACGGCGTCGATTGGCTCGCCGAGCAGCGCGCCGTCGGCTTTTTCGCCGACGCCATCCTGATCACCGCTTATGCCGACCTCGACACCGCGATCCAGGCCCTGCGCGCTGGTGCCGCCGATTTCGTGCTCAAGCCGTTCCGCTCCAACCAGATCCTCAACGCGGTGGCACGATGCCTCGACCGTGTCCGCCTCCAGCGCGAGAACTATGTCCTGCGCTATGCCCTGCGTGCCTCGTCCGACCGCACCTTTCTGCGCGACAATCTGATCGGACAATCGGCAGCGACGCTGCGCGTGCGTGAGACCATCGCGCGCGTCGCACGCCTGCCGACCTCGGTTCTCCTCACCGGCGCATCCGGCACCGGCAAGGAAGTGGCAGCACGCTCGATCCATTCGTTGTCCGATCGCGCCGATAAGCCCTTCGTGCCCGTCAATTGCGCGGCGATCCCGCCCGAGATGATCGAGGCGGAGCTGTTCGGACACATCAAGGGCGCCTTCACCGGCGCCGATTCGGGGCGTGAGGGCTTGTTCCTGTACGCGCATGGCGGCACGCTGTTCCTCGACGAGATCGGGGAGCTGCCGCTGCCGATGCAGAGCAAGCTGCTTCGCGTGCTCGAAGACCGCCGCGTCCGTCCGGTGGGCTCCGAGCGTGAAGTTCCGGTCGACCTGCGTTTCATCTTCGCAACCAATGCCGAGCTTCAGAAAGAGGTCGAGAAGGGCCGTTTCCGAGCCGATCTGTTCTACCGGCTCAACGTGATGCAGATACACCTGCCGCTCCTGAAGGATCGCGGCGATGACGTGCAGGAGCTTGCCGCCATCTTCATGAGCAAGCTGTCGGCTCAGCTCGGCATGCCGCCGGTGCCGATCGACGCCTCGGTGCGGGCGGCGCTCGCAAGCTATGACTGGCCGGGCAATGTGCGCGAGCTGCGCAATTTGATCGAACGCACGCTGATCCTCGGCGCCTTCCCCGACGATTTCGCCGGTCCCCGCAACGACGGTCAGTCGGCACCTGCCGACAGTCTCGCCGAGCTCGAGCGCCGTCACATTCTCGGTGTGCTGAAGGAGGCCAACGGCAATCGCGAGGAGGCGGCGCGGCGTCTCGGTATCTCGCGCAAGACCATCGACCGCAAATGCGCGTTATGGGATGTCTGATGGTGGCCGCCGCAGCGGTGAGCTCGTGCGGGGACGCTCCGTCCGATTCCGGTTGCTCGCGATCGCTCTGCTGCCGATGCTGGTCATCCTGCCGCTCCTGCTCGGCGTTGCGATCTATCGCTGGAACGCGAAATTCGACGCGGCCCTGATCTCCAAGGTGAACGGCGATCTCACCATCGCCCATCAATATCTCGCCCGCATCCTGGAAAAGACCGGCGTCCAGATCCGGGCGCTCGGCCTGTCGGCCCGCTTCCAGGAGGTGCTGGCGCCGGATGCGCGCGGCTCGCTGCGGGACCTACTCGACGAGACCCGCAAGGAGATCGGTCTCGATTTCCTGTATCTGACCAACGATCGCGGCGACGTTCTGGCCTCATCGCCCCCGCTGCAGCATCAACCGAGAGGCGACTGGCCGATCATCATGTCGGCGCTGTCGGGTCAGGTCCCCGCGACGGGCGTCGATATTTTCGGCAATGACGAGCTCGCCGCAATTTCGCCGGCCCTGGCCGAGCGCGCGCGATTGGATCTCGTGCCGACCCCGAATGCGGTGCCGACCGACCGCAGCACGGAGACGCGCGGCATGGTCGTGCACGCGGCGAGCCGGGCGATGCTGCCTGACGGGGGTGCCGCTGCGCTGGTCGGCGGCACGCTGCTCAACCAGAATCTCGAATTCATCGACACGATCAACGATCTCGTCTACCGCGCGGCGAGCCTGCCGGAGGGCAGCCAGGGCACCGCGACGCTGTTCCTGGACGACGTGCGGATATCGACCAATGTCCGTCTGTTCGAGGGACGGCGCGCGCTCGGCACGCGCGTGTCGGCGGCGGTGCGCTCGGCCGTGCTGGGCGAGGGGCACACCTGGCTCGACAGTGCTTTCGTGGTCAATGACTGGTACATCTCCGCTTACGAGCCGCTGGTCGACAGTTATGGCAAGCGGGTCGGCATGCTCTATGTCGGCTTTCTGGAGAAGCCGTTCAGCGAAGCCAAATACCAGACGTTGGTGATCATCATCGCAGCGTTCATCGCGATCACCGCCGCGACCGTACCGATCTTCCTGCGCTGGGCGACCTCCATCTTCATGCCGCTGGAGCGCGTCACAGCGACGATCGGCGAGGTGGAGCGCGGGAACCTCTCCGCCCGCACCAAGATGCCGGTGTTGGGTGACGAGATCGGCCGCGTCGCGGTTCATCTCGACAGCCTGCTCGACCAGATCCAGGAACGCGACCGGCAGCTCCGGGAATGGAATGAGGAACTGAACGTCCGGGTGCTGGAGCGCACCCGGGATCTCGAGCACGCCAATCTCAAGCTCGAGGCAACCACCAAGCAGCTCATCATGTCCGAGAAGCTGGCTGCGATCGGCGAGATCACCGCCGGCGTTGCGCACGAAATCAACAATCCGATCGCGGTGATGCAGGGCAATCTCGACGTCATCCGCAGCGTATTCGGGGCCGATGCCGACAAGGCGAAGGTCGAGTTTCGCCTGCTCGACGAGCAGATTCACCGCATCAGCCAGATCGTGACCAAGCTGCTGCAGTTTGCAAGGCCGGAGGAATATGCCGGCTATGTCGATCGCCATGCGCCGACAAGCGTCATCTCCGACTGCCTGCCGCTGGTGCAGCATCTTCTGAACAAGACCGAGATCGCCGTGGTCAGGGACGACCGCGCCAGCCGGCTCGTGCTGATGAACCGGAACGAGCTGCAGCAGGTCCTGGTCAATCTCATCGTCAACGCGATCCACGCCATGCCGGACGGCGGAACCCTGACGCTCCGCTCCTTCGATGCCGAGCGCGACGGCCATCAAGGCGTCGCCATCGAGGTCACTGATACCGGCATCGGCATGAGCGCAGACGTAATCGCAAAGATTTTCGACCCCTTCTACACCACGAAACGGCGGCAAGGCACCGGACTGGGCCTCTCCATCAGCCAGACGCTGATCAAGCGTCAGGGCGGACAGATCACGGCCGAAAGCCACCTCGGTTCCGGGAGCACCTTCACGATGTGGCTGCCCGAAGCGACCTGATTGGACATTTTGTCCTTGGATTCGGGACATTCTGTCCGGCACGGCACGTTGCGCTGCGGGAAGTCGTTGAATCGTCACGATGCGACTTCTGGCACGCGCGTTGCTCCTCTCAAGACAGGGTGTTGAGGGGGATGAGGGCGCGATAGCCGTCACGGCAACGCTGCTTGCGAGGCGAAGGGACATCGCCCGCGATCAGTTGCTTGCTCGGCGCGCAAGACGGATGCGCACCAGACGATTCCACTTCGGCATGAATGAAGTCCGACCTGTCATGCGCGGCTGACAAGCACGCACACGACCGGTCTCAAACCGATGTGCCGGCAAGGCCGCGCTTGGGAGGGAATGCTTATGACGACTGCCGATACCGTTCTTGCACCGGTTGGTGCTTCCGGCTTCCTCGATCGTGAACGCACGATCGCGAAGGCCGGGTTCAATCGCTGGCTGGTGCCGCCGGCCGCGCTGTGCATCCATCTCTGCATCGGCATGGCCTACGGCTTCTCGGTGTTCTGGCTGCCGCTGTCGCGCTCGATCGGCATCACGCAGAGCAAGGCTTGCCCCGACATCTCGTTGTGGCAGGAGCTGTTCACCACGACGTGCGACTGGAAGGTCGCAAGCCTCGGCTGGATGTACACGCTGTTCTTCGTCCTGCTCGGCGTCTCTGCCGCGATTTGGGGCGGCTGGCTCGAGCGTGCCGGCCCGCGCAAGGCAGGTTTCGTTGCCGCGCTTTGCTGGGGCGGCGGCCTCTTGATCGGCGCCTTCGGCGTCTACGTCCATCAACTCTGGATCATGTGGCTCGGAGCCGGCGTCATCGGCGGCGTCGGGCTCGGCCTCGGCTATATCTCGCCGGTGTCGACGCTGATCAAATGGTTCCCCGATCGCCGCGGCATGGCGACGGGCATGGCCATCATGGGTTTTGGCGGTGGTGCGATGATCGGTGCGCCGCTCGCCAATCTGCTGATCAACTACTTCAAGACTGCAACGGATGTCGGCGTCTGGCAGACCTTCGTCGTGATGGGCGTGATCTATTTCATCTTCATGACGATCGGTGCCTTTTCATATCGGGTGACGCCGCCCGGCTGGCAGCCTGACGGTTGGACCCCGCCGAGCGAGAAGAAGTCGATGATCACCGAGCACCATGTGCACCTCAACAACGCACACAAGACGCCGCAATTCTGGCTGATCTGGTGGGTGCTCTGCTTGAACGTCTCGGCGGGTATCGGTGTGATCGGCATGGCCTCGCCCATGCTCCAGGAAATCTTCGCCGGCAAGTTGATCGGGCATCCGGAGCTGACGTTCAGCCAGCTTTCGGTCGAACAGAAGGCATCGATCGCGGCGATCGCCGCCGGCTTCGCCGGCCTGCTGTCGCTGTTCAATATCGGCGGCCGGTTCTTCTGGGCGTCGATGTCGGACCTCATGGGGCGCAAGAACACCTACTACACGTTTTTCATCCTCGGCATCGTGCTCTACGCGCTGGCGCCCACCTTCGCGGCGATGGGCTCGAAACTGCTGTTCGTGCTCGGGTTCGGCATCATCCTGTCGATGTACGGCGGCGGCTTCGCGACGGTGCCGGCCTATCTTGCCGACATGTTCGGAACCCAGTTCGTCGGCGCCATCCATGGCCGGTTGCTGACGGCATGGTCGACTGCCGGCATCATCGGTCCGGTCGTGGTCAACTACATCCGCGAGTTCCAGCTCGCGGCCGGTGTGCCGCGTGATCAGCTCTACAACACGACGATGTACATCCTGTGTGCCATGCTGATCGCCGGTTTGATCTGCAACTACCTGATCAAGCCGGTCGATCCGAAATGGAACATGAGCCACGAGGAGGTGGCCCGCCTGCAGGCGGCCAGTGCGAAGAGCGAGGCGTCGGTCCAGCACGGCTCGTTCGGCATCGGCAAGGGCGGTCTGGATGCCAATGCGGCGCTGTTCTGGGCCTTTGTTGGCGTGCCGCTCGCTTGGGGCGTCTGGAAGACGCTGGAGAGCGCGGTCAAGATCTTCTGATCGCACGTTCATCGCGGCGGGAGCGCACCATGCGCGCTCCCGCCGCTCATTTCGATTGTTTCAAAACTACCCCTGGGGGAATTCGATGGTTCGTAAGCTCGTTTGTGCAGCCGCCGTGCTGCTCGTCGCCGGCGCCCTGCAATCCGCATCCGCACAGACTGCCGCGCCACCGGCTGCAACGCCGCCCGCCGCGACCGAGGCCAAGCCCGGCAAGATCAAGCTGACCGCGCAGAAGCTCAAGGACATGAAGGCCAAGTGGAGCGCCAACAAGTCGAAGCTCAGGGAGTGCCGCAAGGACGTGAAGGCCAAGGGCCTCGCGGGCGACGAGCGCTGGTTCTATATCGAGGAGTGCATGGGCAAAAGCTGACCCGTCAGCATCGGGGCGTTGAGGGGTTACCCGTGGTCCCGGAGCGGGAGCTCGATACGATTTCGCTATCGCAGCATGGGAAGCCTTTATTGATCTCCAGACCAATTCAGGCTTCGTTCTATCGATTGGCGCGTTGGACCAACGCAAGGTCGTGTCCGGGCAGCGATCCCAAGGCTGCTCTTGGGCTGCGCTTAACCGCTTCCGCGAGCATGATAATTTGCTTGGCATCTGGCATGCCAGGGGCTAAGACTGGAGCCGTTCTAAAAGACGAGATCGAGACGAATCGATGAGCCACGACGACGTGCACAAGGTCCGCCCGTTCGAGCATCCCGGTGAGGGACGCAAGCGAGCCAAGGCCACGCCCAAGGGGCGGCAGGTCGATCCCACCGCCGCGCACGAGATCGAGCAGCTGCTCGGCGACAGGCCGCGGCGGCGTGATCTCCTGATCGAATATCTGCACCTGATCCAGGACAGATATCATCAGATCTCGGCCGCGCATCTGGCCGCGCTCGCCGACGAGATGAAGCTCGCCTTCGCCGAGGTGTTCGAGACCGCGACGTTCTACGCGCATTTCGACGTGGTGAAGGAAGGCGAGCCGGATATCGCCCCGCTGACGATCCGCGTCTGCGATTCTATCACCTGCGCGATGCTCGGGGCCGAGAAGCTGCTCGAGGATTTGCAGAGCTCATCGGGTCCTGGTATCCGCGTCGTCCGCGCGCCCTGCGTCGGCCGCTGCGACACCGCGCCAGCCGCGGAAGTCGGCCACAACTTCGTCGATCATGCGACCGTCGCCAATGTGATGGCGGCCGCGAAGGCCGGCGACACCCACGCGCATCTGCCCAAATATGTCGACTACGACGCTTATGTCACGGGTGGCGGCTACAAGCTGCTCAATCGCGTGCGCTCCGGCGAGTTGTCCAAGGACGATCTCTTGAAGGGGCTCGACGACGCCTCGCTGCGTGGCCTTGGCGGCGCCGGCTTCCCGACGGGACGCAAATGGCGCGCCGTGCTCGGCGAGCCCGGTCCGCGGCTGATGGCGATCAACGGCGACGAGGGCGAACCCGGCACGTTCAAGGACCGCGTCTATCTCGAAAGCGATCCGCATCGCTTCATCGAGGGCATGCTGATCGGCGCGCATGTGGTGCAGGCCTCCGATGTCTACATCTATCTGCGCGACGAATATCCGGCCTCGCGCGAGATTCTGGAGCGCGAGATCGCAAAGCTCCCGCCGGGTGGCCCGACGCTGCACATGCGCCGCGGTGCCGGCGCCTATATCTGTGGCGAGGAATCCTCGCTGCTGGAGAGCATCGAGGGCAAGCGCGGCCTGCCCCGGCACAAGCCGCCTTACCCGTTCCAGGTCGGCCTGTTCGGCCTGCCGACGCTGATCAACAACATCGAGACGCTGTGGTGGGTGCGCGACATCGTCGAGAAGGGCGCCGACTGGTGGAAGGGCCATGGTCGCCACGAGCGTCATGGCCTGCGCAGCTTCTCGGTCTCGGGCCGCGTCAAGAATCCCGGCATGAAGCTGGCGCCTGCGGGCATCACCGTGCGCGAGTTGATCGACGAATATTGCGGCGGCATGGCCGATGGCCATCAATTCTATGCGTACCTGCCGGGCGGCGCGTCCGGCGGCATCCTGCCGGCGTCGATGGACGACATCCCGCTCGATTTCGGCACGCTGGAAAAATACGGCTGCTTCATCGGGTCGGCCGCGATCGTGATCCTGTCGCAAAAGGACAGCGTGCGTGCGGCCGCATTGAACCTGATGAAGTTCTTCGAGGACGAGAGCTGCGGCCAGTGCACGCCGTGCCGCGTCGGAACCCAGAAGGCGGCGCTGCTGATGCAGAAGCCGGTCTGGAACCGCGCTCTTCTGGAAGAATTGAGCCAGGCGATGCGCGATGCCTCGATCTGCGGGCTTGGACAGGCGGCATCGAATCCGCTGGCCACCGTGATCAAATATTTCCCTGACGAGTTCAAGGAAGCGGCCGAATGACCAAGATTACCTTCGAGCTCGACGGCAAGCAGGTCGAAGCCAATCCCGGCGAGACGATCTGGCAAGTCGCAAAACGCCAGGGCCGCGAGATCCCGCATCTGTGCTATTCACCGGCGCCCGATTATCGGCCTGACGGCAATTGCCGTGCCTGCATGGTCGAGATCGAGGGCGAGCGCGTGCTCGCTGCATCCTGCAAGCGCACGCCGTCGGTCGGCATGAAGGTGAAGTCCGAATCCGCGCGCGCGGTGTCGGCGCAGAAGATGGTGATGGAGCTGCTCGTCGCCGACCAGCCGGCGCGCGAGACCAGCCACGATCCGGATTCGAAATTCTGGCACTGGGCCGAGACGACAGGCGTCACCGAGAGCCGCTTCCCCGCCGCCGAGCGCTGGGAAACCGACGCCAGCCATCCGGCGATGCGCGTCAACCTCGATGCCTGCATCCAGTGCGGCCTGTGCGTACGCGCCTGCCGTGAGGTCCAGGTCAACGACGTCATCGGCATGGCCTACCGCAACCATGGCTCGAAGATCGTGTTCGACTTCGACGATCCCATGGGCGAGTCCACCTGCGTCGCCTGCGGCGAATGCGTGCAGGCCTGCCCGACCGGCGCGTTGATGCCGGCCGTGATGCTCGACGACAAGCAGACCCGTGTCACCTACGCCGACAAGAAGGTGGATTCGCTCTGCCCGTTCTGCGGCGTCGGCTGCCAGGTGACTTACGAGGTCAAGGACGAGAAGGTGATCTATGCGGAGGGCCGCGACGGCCCCGCCAATCGCAACCGTCTCTGCGTCAAGGGCCGCTTCGGCTTCGACTACATCCACCACCCGCATCGCCTGACCAAGCCGCTGGTGCGGCTGCCGAACGCGAAGAAGGATTCCAACGACCAGGTCGATCCCGCCAATCCCTTCACGCATTTCCGTGAAGCGAGCTGGGAGGAAGCGCTCGACATCGCCGCCAAGGGTCTCGTCAAGATCCGCGACGAGAAGGGCGTGAAGGCGCTGGCCGGCTTCGGCTCGGCCAAGGGCTCGAACGAAGAGGCTTATCTGTTTCAGAAGCTGGTGCGTACCGGCTTCGGCTCGAACAACGTCGACCATTGCACCCGTCTGTGTCACGCCTCGTCGGTGGCGGCGCTGTTCGAAGGCCTGAGCTCCGGCGCGGTGTCGGCGCCTTTCTCCGCCGCGATGGACGCCGAGGTCATCATCGTGATCGGCGCCAACCCGACCGTGAACCATCCGGTCGCCGCGACCTTCATCAAGAACGCAGTCAAGCAGAACGGCGCAAAGCTGTTTGTGATGGATCCCCGCCGGCAGACGCTGTCGCGCCACGCGACCAAGCATCTGCAGTTCAAGCCCGGCTCCGACGTCGCCATGCTGAACGCGATGATCAACACGATCATCACCGAGGGGCTGACCGACGACCAGTACATCGCCGGCTACACCGAGGGGTTCGAGGACCTCAAGGAGAAGATCAAGGAGTTCACGCCGGAGAAGATGGAGGCGATCTGCGGCATCCCGGCGCAGACCCTGCGCGAGGTGGCGCGAACCTATGCGCGGGCAAAATCGTCGATCATTTTCTGGGGCATGGGCATCAGCCAGCACGTCCACGGCACCGACAATGCGCGCTGCCTGATAGCACTGGCGCTGATCACCGGCCAGGTCGGCCGTCCCGGCACGGGACTGCATCCGCTGCGCGGCCAGAACAACGTGCAGGGCGCATCCGACGCCGGCCTGATCCCGATGTTCCTGCCGGACTATCAGCCGGTCGGCCGCGACGATCTGCGCGGCAGCTTCGAAAAGCTTTGGCAGCAGGATCTCGATCCCGTCCGCGGCCTGACCGTGGTCGAGATCATGAATGCGATCCACGCTGGCGAGATCACGGGCATGTATATCGAGGGCGAGAATCCCGCGATGTCCGACCCGGATCTGCAGCATGCGCGCCAGGCGCTCGCGATGCTCGACCATCTCGTGGTGCAGGACCTCTTCGTCACCGAGACCGCATTCCATGCCGACGTCATCCTGCCGGCCTCGGCCTTCGCCGAGAAGGACGGCTCCTTCACCAACACCGATCGCCGCGTGCAACTCGCGCGTCAGGTGATCAAGCCGCCGGGCGATGCGCGGCAGGATCTCTGGATCATCCAGGAGATCGGCAAGCGCATGGGCCTGCCGTGGAATTATGCCGGTCCCGGCGAGGTCTTCACCGAGATGGCAGAGCTGATGCCGTCGCTGAAGAACATCACCTGGGAGCGGCTGGTGCGCGAAGGCGCGGTGACCTATCCGGTCGACGCTCCGGACCAGCCCGGCAACGAGATCATCTTCACCACGGGCTTCCCGACCGCGAGCGGCCGCGGCAAGATCGTGCCGGCCAAGGTCATTCCGCCCGACGAGATCCCGGACGCCGAATATCCGATGGTGCTGTCGACCGGCCGCGTGCTGGAGCACTGGCACACCGGCTCGATGACCCGCCGCGCGCAGGTGCTGGACCAGATCGAGCCCGAGGCGGTCGCGTTCATGTCGCCGAAGGACATGCACAAGAAGAAGCTGGTGCCGGGCGATTTCATTCGCCTGGAGACCCGCCGCGGCGCCGTCGAGGTCAAGGTCCGCTCCGACCGCGACGTGCCGGAGAACATGGTGTTCATGCCGTTCTGCTACGCAGAGGCGGCGGCGAACCTGTTGACCAACCCGGCGCTCGATCCGTTCGGCAAGATCCCGGAATTCAAGTTCTGCGCGGCCAGAGCCGAACGCGCGGAGATGCGGGACGCGGCGGAGTAGGGAAGACCTCCTCCCAGCGGGGTTTGGCGGCATAGCGCCTCCAAATTCCGCTGTCGTCCTCGCGAATGCGGGGACCCGTACCGCGTCATCTATCGATTGCAGACGGTCGCAGTACCGCGCACCACTAATCTTCGCCAAATTCCTCCCTGGGGTAATGGGTCCTGGCTTTCGCCAGGACGACGGCTGAGAGCGTGGAGTTCGACTTCGTTCTCCGCCGCACCGGTGCTACACATCGCCCATGTCCAAAGCCACCCCAGCCACCCGTGCGCTTGAAGCCGCCGGTGTTGCCTTCACCGTCCACGCCTACGACTACGATCCTGACGCCGAGAGCATCGGCCTTCAGGCGGCCGCCGCGCTCGGTGAGAACCCCGCGCGCGTCCTGAAGACGCTGATGGCGCTGGTGGACGGCAAGCCGGTCTGCGTGATCGTGCCGTCCGACCAGGAGATCTCGATGAAGAAGCTTGCTGCCGCTGCCGGCGGCAAGTCGGCGCAGATGATGAAGCCGCCCGAGGCCGAGCGCGTCACCGGCTACAAGGTTGGCGGTATCAGCCCGTTCGGTCAGCGCAAGCCCGTGCGCACCGTGATCGAACAGAGCGCGCTCGGGCATGATCAGGTCTATCTCAACGGCGGCCAGCGCGGCTTGCAGGTGCGGCTGAGGCCGGCCGATGTGCGGGACGCGTTGAAGGCGGTCGTTGTCGACGTCGTGGCCTGAGCGTCACGCGCTTACTGCTTCTGCAACAGCTTCAGCCGGCAGCGCAGCGCCTCGCGGATGTGCGCGCGCGCAAGCTGCTCGGCCTTGTCGCCGTTGCGGGCGGCGATGGCGTCGATGATGGCCTGGTGCTCGCCGTGGCTGGACGAGGGGCGGCCGGTTACGGTGAAGGTGGTCGGGCCGAGCAGGGCGATCCAGTCCTGCAATTCCCGCGAAGCGTTGTCGAGATAGCGGTTGCGCGCCGCCCGGCAGATGGCCTCGTGGAAGCTGCGATTGAGTCTTGCCATCTCGGCCGCGTCTGCTGCGGGAGTTTCGACAAAAGCCTGCTCGATGTCGTGGAGCGCATCGACCTCGGGCGCCGAAGCGTGTTCGGCGGCGAGGCGCGCCGCGGCACCTTCCATGATCTCGCGCATGGCGTAGAGCTCGAGCACTTCCGAGATGTCGAGATTGCGCACGATCAGCCCGCGGCCGCCGGCGGGTTCGACGAAACCGCGCGCGGCGAGCCGGCCGAGCGCTTCGCGCACCGGGGTGCGGCTGACCTTGAGCCGCTGCGCGACCTCTTCCTCGCGCAGGCGGTCGCCGGCGCGGTAGCTGCCGGCCTGGAGCGCCTCGCACAGCGAGCGGAATACAGCTTCGCCAAGGGCAACGCCGCCGCCGCGCGCGATCGATCCGCCTGTCTTTGCCGGACGCCTCGCCATGTTCCCTCGTAGCAAGGCGCATCCTGCCCATGCAGAGATGACGCTTGCAGGGTCTCTGTATATCTTCGTATACAAAAGTACGCAATGGCGGTGCCGGTTGACCGAGGCCGCTCGCGGATAGAATGTCTCAACTTCGTCGCATCGGGCGGACGGCATGAGCAGCAAATACGACGTGCTGGTGATCGGCGGCGGCAATGCGGCGCTGTGCGCGGCGATCGCGGCGCGGCGCGGCGGTGCCTCGGTGCTGGTGCTCGAAGGCGCGCCGAAATTCTATCGCGGCGGCAATACCCGCCACACCCGCAACATGCGTTGCGCTCATGATGCGGCAACCGAAATCCTGACCGGCCCCTATACCGAAGAGGAATTCTGGGAAGACCTGCTGCGTGTCACCGGCGGGCAAACGGATGAAGTGCTCGCGCGCCACATGATCCGAGAGTCCAAGGATATCCTGAACTGGATCGTGGAGCAGGGCGTGCGCTGGCAACCCTCGCTCGGCGGCACGCTGAGCCTCGGCCGTACCAATTCGTTCTTCCTCGGTGGGGGCCGCGCGATGTTGAATGCGCTCTATCTCACTGCCGAGCGGCTCGGTGTCGACGTCGAATACGATGCCGAGGTCACCGACCTCGTGATCGAGGATGGCATGTTCCTGGCTGCACGCCTCAAGCGGCCGATCAGGGGCGAGACCGAGATCCGGGCGACCTCGCTGGTCGCCGCGGCCGGCGGGTTCGAGGCCAACATCGAATGGCTGAAGCAATATTGGGGCGAGGCTGCCGACAATTTTCTGATCCGCGGCACGCCCTATAATCGCGGCTCGATCCTGAAGATGCTGCTCGACAAGGGCGTGCAGGAGGTCGGCGACCCCACCCAGTGTCATGCGGTCGCGATCGACGCCCGCGCGCCGAAATTCGACGGCGGCATCATCACCCGCCACGACTCCGTCGTGTTCGGCATCGTCGTGAACAAGCACGCGCAGCGCTTCTACGACGAGGGCGAGGATATCTGGCCGAAGCGCTACGCCATCTGGGGCCGGCTGGTCGCGGCGCAGCCCGACCAGATCGCCTACATCATCTTCGACTCCACCGTGGTCACCAGCTTCATGCCGACGCTGTTTCCGCCGATCACCGGACAGACGGTGGCCGAACTCGCCGGCAAGCTGGAGCTCGACCCGGCGGCGCTGGAAAAGACCGTCGCCGAGTTCAACGCCGCGGTGCGCCCCGGCACCTTCGACCACACGATTCTGGATGACTGCGTGACCGAGGGCATCACGCCGCCCAAGACGCACTGGGCGCGCAAGATCGAGACGCCGCCTTATCTCGCTTATCCGGTGCGGCCCGGCATCACCTTCACCTATCTCGGCACCCGCGTGAACAAAGAGGCGCGCATGCTGATGGCTGATGGCCAGCCTTCAGGCAACATGTTCGCGGCCGGCGAGATCATGGCCGGCAACGTGCTCGGCAAGGGCTATGCAGCCGGCATGGGCATGACCATCGGCAGCGTGTTCGGACGGATCGCGGGACGGGAAGCGGCGCGCCACGCCAAGAACTAGACGAAGAAAAGAAACGGGAGGAACCATGTCGCGCATTGCCATTGCTTCGATCACGGCGCTGCTGACCGTCGGGCACGCCTACGCCGCCGAGCCGATCACCCTGCGCGACATGGGTTCGTTCCACGTCGGCGGGCGTCTCGTCGAAATCTCCGGCAAGCCGGTGAAGGAGGTCGTGTTCACGCCCGGCGGCGTGCCGGCCAAGGTCGATCCCAACGGCACGTATCAGGTCGAGCAGATGTACGTGCAGTATTTCCTGCCCGCGAACGAGAAGGGTGCCTATCCGCTGTTGATGTGGCATGGCGGCGGACTGACCGGCGTCACCTACGAGACCACACCCGACGGACGCGAAGGCTGGCTGAACTATTTCCTGCGCAAGGGGTGGGCGGTCTATAATTCCGACGCGGTGGAGCGCGGGCGCGCTGGCTGGGCGCAATACCCCGACATATTCAAGAGCGAGCCGGTCTTCCTCACCACCGCCAATCCGTTCGAACGTTTCCGCATCGGCGAAGGGCCAAACTCCTACGATGCCGATCCCGCCAAGCGAAAGCTGCTGCCGGGCAACCAGTTTCCCGTCGAGGGCTACGAGAATTTCGTCAAGCAGAACGTGCCGCGCTGGACCACGACGGATGATGCGATCGTCGCTGCCTATATCGCCGAGATCGATCGCGTCGGCCCGTCCGTGATCTTGTTCCACAGCCAGGCCGGCAGCTTCGGCTTCAAGGTCGCACAAGCTCGGCCTGACAAGGTCAAGGCGCTGATCGCGATCGAGCCGGCCGGCATTGGCGATCCCGCCAAGGCGGATGTGCTGAAGAACATCCCGACGCTCATCATCTATGGCGATTATATCGAGCGCGATTCACGCTGGCCCAAGATCCGCGCCAACGGCATCGCCTTTGCCGACGCCATCAAGGCTGCCGGCGGCAGCGTCGATATCGTCGATCTCCCGCAGGCGGGCATCAAGGGCAATTCGCATATGGTGATGATGGACAAGAACAACCTCGAGGTCGCGGGCCTGATTCAGAGATGGCTCGAGACAAAGGGCCTAACGAAGTAAAGCCATGCACGGAACCAGAATCCTGGACGAGGCCGACCGTCTGATGACGGTCTGCAATTCCTGCCGCTACTGCGAGGGGCTGTGCGCGGTATTTCCCGCCATGGAAATGCGCCGCGCCTTCTCCGACGGCGACCTCAACTATCTCGCCAATCTCTGCCATTCCTGCGGCGCCTGCTACGTCGATTGCCAGTTCTCGCCGCCGCATGAGTTCAACGTCAACGTTCCCGGAACGCTCGCGATCGCGCGGGCCGAGTCCTATGCCGCCTATGCCTGGCCGGGCGCGCTGTCCGGCGCTTTCGCCCGCAACGGTCTGGTCATCAGCATCGTCGCTGCGCTCAGCATGGCGGCCTTCATCCTCGGCTTCGCCGCCCTGAACGACGGCAGCGTGCTTTTCGGCGTGCACAGCGGTCCCGGCGCGTTCTACAGACTGATGCCACACAACACGATGGCATCGCTGTTCAGCGTCGCGTTCCTCTATGCGATCCTCGCGCTCGTGATGAGCGTGCGCGCTTTCTGGCGCGACATCGGTGGACCGATCCGCGGCCGCGCCGATGGGGGCTCGATCTTCCAGGCGATCCGCGATGCGGGCGAGCTGCGCTATCTCCATGGCGGCGGTGTCGGCTGCTACAACGAGGACGACAAGCCGACCGACCGGCGCAAGCTGTATCACCACCTGACCTTCTACGGCTTCCTGCTGTGCTTTGCGGCGACGTCGGTGGCCACGCTGTATCACTATCTGCTCGGCCGCGAGGCGCCGTATCCATGGTGGGACCTGCCCGTGGTGCTGGGCGCGCTCGGCGGAATCGGTCTGATCATCGGCCCGGTCGGTCTGTTCACGGCCAGGATGCGACGCGATCCGGCGCTGCTCGACGAGAACCGCTACGGCATGGATGTCGGCTTCATCGCCATGCTGTTCCTGACCGGCCTCACCGGCATGGCGCTTCTGGTCCTGCGTGAGACCGCCGCGATGGGGCCGCTGCTGGCGCTGCACCTCGGCGCGGTGTTCGCGCTTTTCGTCACCATGCCCTACGGCAAGTTCGTGCACGGCATCTATCGCTTCGCCGCGCTGGTGCGCTATGCGCAGGAGCGTCGCGGCGAAGCCGGCTCTTGAGGGGCGTGCAGGGCTGACGTATCTCTTGGCCGTTCGCGCGCTGCGCGAATCGCTTGGGGAGCCCGTGCTCATGTACATGTTCCTGCCTTTTCTGCTGGCGCTCGCAGGCTGCGCCAGCGTCTGGCGCTCGCGCGCGGGGCTGAGCTATGCGCTCTGGAGTGCAACGATCCTCGTCACCGTCGCATGGTTCTTCCACCACGCGACCGACCCGCTGAAATTCTCGTTCTGATGGTGTCGAGATGAATCCTGTAGAGACGAGCGAGCAACAGCCGGTCGG
Organism: Bradyrhizobium sp. CCBAU 65884; assembly: GCF_028128835.1. Taxonomy (NCBI): domain Bacteria; kingdom Pseudomonadati; phylum Pseudomonadota; class Alphaproteobacteria; order Hyphomicrobiales; family Nitrobacteraceae; genus Bradyrhizobium; species Bradyrhizobium sp. CCBAU 65884. The sequence continues at coordinate 79,135 of NZ_LBJU01000131.1, forward strand.
CGCGATCCTGAACATGCTTGGGTTGCTCGGGATCTCGCTGATCTTGACCGTCGCATTCTTCTATCAGCTTGCGCTCGGTGAGCTACCCTGTCCGCTGTGCTTGCTGCAGCGGGCCGGGTTCATCGCGATTGGCATGGGATTCCTGTTCAACATGCGCCTCGGTGAACGTCCATCCCACTACGCGATGATCCTCGTGGCCAGCCTCGTCACCGGCTTCATCTCGATGCGGCAGGTGTCGCTGCATCTGGCGCCTGGCGATCCTGGATACGGCTCGGCGCTGTTGGGCTTGCATTTCTACACCTGGGCGCTGATCGCGGCCGTCGGCGTCATATGCTATGTCGCGCTCGTCTTCGTCTTGAAGGATGTGACCGGCAAGCGAGACGGGAATGCGCCCCCGAGCGGACCGGCGTCGAACGCGGTCTTCGCGATCTTTGCGTTGCTGGTTGCCGCAAATCTCCTGTCCACCGTGCTCGAATGTGGAGCGGGACAGTGCGATGACAACCCGGTTCGGTATCTCTTGCTCAGGTGAGCGGCGCGGTGCGGAAACGCCCATCGCGCAGGAAGGCGATGGTCTGCTCGATTGCGGCGGCGTGACGCGGAAGCCCGGTATGAGACGCCTTCACGACGACATGGTCGGTCATGCCAGCCAGCATCGCGCTCTGCACCGACACCCGCCCGTCATTCGGTTTCGGCAGAACAAGGAGGCCGGCGACGGAATCGATGAAGCGGTTTCCGGCGATCACGCCAACGGGGTAGTCCACGGTGGGCAGGGCGCGGATCGCAGTCGTAAGTTCAAGTCCAGCCGGGCCGTAGAACGTGCGGTAGAGGCGGGATCCGCTGAGGAGATCGGCGACCTCGCTGCCGCTGTTCGGCGTGCCCAGCATCACGACGCGGCCAAGCCGGGTCGGCCGGTGTTTTGCGATATAGGCGCGCGCGACGAGGCCGCCCATCGAATGCGCGACGAAATGCAGCGGCGCGTCGCGTTCGGCGAAACCGGAGATCGCGGGGTGAATGTCGTCTGCAAGGGCCGCGATCGCCTTCTTGCGGCTGGGATAGTCGATGTTGAGCGTCGCAAAGCCGCTCGCCTGGAGTGCCCGTTCCAGCTTCCTCAGGGATGCCGAGGTGCGCGCGATGCCGTGAAGCAGAACCACTCCCGGGCATCGCGCGTCGCCTGATTGAGGCGCCTCGCATCTGTCTTACGCTACCTCGCGCTCCGGCGAGGACGCCTGCTCGCGGGCCATCGTGGTTGCGGTGACGTAGTCGGTCTTGCCGGTGCCGAGCAGCGGCACCTTGTCGACCACCATGATCGCCGCAGGAACGGTCAGCTCGGATGCGCCGATTGCCTTGGCCTGGCCCTGCATCGCGCTGCGCTCGGCGTTCTTCTCCGTCGTCAGCAGCACGATGCGCTCGCCCTTGCGCTGGTCGGGGATCGACACGGCAACTGATGCAGCTTGCGGCCACAGCGTCGTCGCGATGCTCTCGACCGCCGACAGCGACACCATTTCGCCCGCGATCTTGGCAAAGCGCTTGGCACGGCCCTTGATGGTGATGAAGCCGGCCGCGTCGATCGCGACGATGTCGCCGGTGTCGTGCCAGCCTTCGGGAAGTACTTCGAGCACGCCGGGATTCTCGGCCCGCAAGTAACCGAGCATCACGTTCGGCCCGCGCACCGAGAGCCGTCCACCTTCCTCGATGCCGGGGACCGGGTCGAGACGGCTTTCCATCAGCGGCGAGAGGCGGCCGACCGTACCGGGGCGGTTGGCCATCGGCGTGTTCATCGCCAGCACCGGCGCCGTCTCGGTGACGCCGTAGCCTTCGAGGATGCGGATGCCATAGCGCTCCATGAACACCTGCCGCGTGCGGTCCTTGACCGCCTCGGCGCCGGCGATCACGAGGCGCAGGGTGCGGAAGTCGTAGGCATGCGCCGAGCGGGCATAGCCGGTGAGGAACGTATCGGTGCCGAACAGGATCGTGGCGCCGGTCTGGTAGATCAGCTCGGGCACGATCCGGTAGTGCAGCGGCGAGGGGTACATGTAGATCGGAATGCCCGCGAGCATCGGCATCATCATCCCGCCGGTCAGCCCGAACGAGTGGAACACCGGCAGCACGTTGAACACCTTGTCATTGGCGTTGGCATCGACCCGCGCCAGCGCCTGCGCCGCGTTGGCGAGGATGTTGCGGTGAGACAGCACCACGCCCTTGGGCGTTCCTTCCGAACCCGACGTGAACAGCACGACGGCGGGGTCGGTTGCCTGGCGGGCGACGCGCGGCGCGGTGCCGGCGAGCAGGCCCTTGATCTTGTCGGCCGTCCCGATCGAGGCGCGGACGTCCTCCAGATAGACGACCCGGGCTTCCGCGGAGATCGCAGCCATCAGCTTGTCGAGCTTGCCCTTCTCGATGAAGGCCTTCGATGTCAGCACGGTCTTGACCTCTGCGGCCTTCATGGCGGCGAGGACGTTGACCGGGCCGGCCGAGAAGTTGAGCATCGCCGGGACCCGGCCGATGTTCTGCAGCGCCATGAAGACGACGGCGACGCCTGCCGAATTCGGCAGCAACACGCCGACATTCTCGCCCACGGCGGTACCGGTCTCCAGCTTCCGGCTCAAGACCTGAGCGCCAAGGATCAGCTTGCGATAGGTCAGCTTGGTGCCGAGCGCGTCCTCGATGATGACCTTGCCGGTGTCGCGATCGCGATAGGCGTGTCCGAGCGCCTCGAACAGCGAGTGATCGAGCATGGCGTTCTTGACGAGAGCGTCGATCATCACGTCCTGAAGCGCGGCGCCGGCGGCATTGCGGCGTGCCTTGCCCTTCAGCGCCGGATCGACCGGAAGCTTGACGGGCGGCAGGATAGTGACCGTCACCCGCGGAAACCACGAGCGCTTGATCTGGCTGGAGTTGAGGTAGCTGAGATGCGAGCGCTGCGCGCCTTCGATGCGAACCGGCACGACCACCGCATCGGCCTTGTCCGCGATCATCGCGGTGCCGTCATAGACCTTCATCAGCGAGCCCGAGACAGTGATACGTCCTTCCGGAAAGATCACCACCGGCTCGCCGCCGGCGACCAGCTTGATCAGGTCGCGCGCAGCCAGCGGCTTGCTCGGATCCATGGTGTAGTGCTTGACGACGCGCAGGAACGGCTTGGCCCACCAGGCCTTGGCGATGCCGGTATCCACCGCGAAGCTCGCGTCGATCGGCAGCACGGCGTGGAGCAGCGGGCCATCGATCAGGCTGACATGGTTGGGCGCGATCAGCATGCGCGTGCCGGCAGGCGGCAGGTTCTCGAGGCCGCGAACCTCAGTGCGGAACAGTGCGCGGAACAGCAGCCCGCCGAAATCGCGCACGCCTTCCTTGCCCCATTTCGTCAGCACGAACCACACCGCGCCGAAGCTCGCGACGCCGAGCCCGAAGAAGATCCAGCCGATGTGGAGGCCGGCCGCCTGCAGCAGCGCGACGAACAGCGAGCCGACCACCATGAAGGCGGCCTGCAGTACGTTGCCGGCGGCGATGATGCGGGCGCGCTCGGATGGTGCCGACCAGGCCTGGACCGCGGCGAAGGAGGGAACGACGAACAGGCCGCCGCCGAATGCGAAGGCGACGAAGTCGACGAGCATACGCAGGCCTGCGAACGAGGTCGCGAAACCGGCCGCGGTGATGTCCTGGCCCTTGGCGGTCACGCCGATGGCCCAGGCGAGATCGAGGCCGGCAAACCCCATGATGATGGCGCCGATCGGCACCAGCGCGAGATTCGGGCGAACGTGGCTGAGGCTCGCGGCAAACAGCGATCCGATGGCGATGCCGATCGCGAAGATCGCAAGGCACAGCGTCACCACGCCCTCGGTGCCGCCAACGACATCCTTGACCAGCGCCGGCAGCAGCGACAGCACGATCGCGCCGACCAGCCAGAACCAGGAGACGATCACCGTGCCGTCCCACAGCCGATGGTCGGCATGCAGGGTCTTGAGAAGGCCCACCGTCGAGGTCCAGGGATTGGCATCGACGGGCAGGTCAGGCGCAGAGGGCGTCGTCTGCGGAATGCGTGAGGCGAAGGCCCATGACAACAAGGCCAGCACGACCACGGCGGATGCGACCCAGCCCATATGCGCGGATCCCGCCACGAACTGGCCGCCGGCGACGGTGCCGAGCAGGATCGCCATGAAGGTCGCGCCTTCGACGAGCGCGTTGCCGGTCGCGAGCTCGCCGAGCTCGAGCTGATCCGGCAGCATGGAATATTTCACGGGTCCGAACAGCGCGGCGATGATGCCGAACAGGGCGAGCGCCGCGAACAGCAGCGGCACCGAGTGCAGAAAGAAACCGGCGGCGGCAAAGGCCGCGGCGAAGATCTCGGCGAATTTGAGCCGCCTTGCGACGACGGATTTGACGTATTTGTCGGCGAGTTGGCCGCCGAGCCCGGACAGGATGAAATAGGGGAAGATGAAGACGGCGCCTGCCACCGTCACCAGCGCGTCGCCGTGGCCGGTTGCGGCACTGTAAAGCAGGATGATGACGAGCGCGTTCTTGAGCACGTTGTCATTGAGTGCCGAGAAGAATTGCGCCCAGAACAGTGGGGCAAAGCGGCGTGACGACATCAATTCCCTGATCATGACTAGTCCTGTTTTGGGAAGGCAGAATGAGGTTCGTTACGTTGTCTTTGAGCGTCACGACCGGAAGGGGAGGGGACGAACGATTGCGGGCGCTGATCGCCGCCTGCCTTCCCCTCGATCCCTCTGATCCTGTTGGTCTCCAAGCGGTGTCGTTAGGTTCGCAAAATATCTGGGCGCGCCTTACCGGGTATGCGCCGAGCGATGAGGAAAAGCTGAACCGCGTCACTGAAGTCTGGCGAGATCGGCCGCGAACATCGGGACATGGTAAGTCCTTCCTTGCAACCAGTTCTTGCATTCGAGCCGGCCCGCGTGTGCAGGTCGCGTGCGCCTCAGGTGAGATGGGCGAGGTGACGAAAGGGCGAGAGGCGGCGGAGCAGGCTGAATCGGCGGCCCTCTTGACGGGCGCGCGTGCGGCTGGCCCGCCACATCCGGAAGGTCGCGCGGCGTTCGGCAAGCACGCCGGCAATGTCGCAGGCATTTGCGATGCGATCGATCGGCGTCATGGCGAACCGCAGCAGGGCGCGGCCAAGGCCAGTCACCAGGGCGGTGGCGTCGTCGACGAAGGTGGCGGCGATATCAACAGCGAGGGTTTGCATTTTGGTCGTCTCCAGGTTAATTTGAACAATGTTCACATGAGTAGCTCGAAAATGAACAATGTTCAAGAAGAATCGCTGCGGGATCAGAAAAAAAATCGGCGACGGCTCCAGATCCTGGAGATTGCCCGGGGGATTATCGCAACTAAAGGATTGAGATCGTTGAAGGTTCGGGACGTTGCCGAGGCCGCCGGCTGCTCCGTTGGCAGCGTCTACAACGAGTTCGGCGACTTCGACGGGGTCATCCTGACCGTCAATCGGGAGACCGTTCAGGCCCTCACGGCCCGGCTTCGCGGGGTTCCGGCTGATGACCCCGCGCGCCAGCTCTACGGGCTCGCCGAGACCTATCTGGAATTCTTCGCGGAGCACGCCAATCTGCTGCGCTCGCTGTTCGAGCATCGGATGGAGGACGACCGTCCTTATCCCGACGACATCCTGCAGATGGTGATGGACGCTTTTGCGCTGATGCATCCGCCCCTGGTGCGGCTGCTACCGGATGCGGATGACGTGAAGATCGCGCTGTTGTCGCGCACCTTGTTTTCTGCCGTGCATGGCATCATCTCGCTCGGTCTCGAGGAGCGCATGGTGGCCGTGCCGCCGCAGATGCTGCGTCAGCAGGTCGAACAATTCATCGATGCGCATCTGGTGGGTCTCGGGATCGTGTCGCCGCGGTGATGACGGAGAGCGTCAGGCGCGCGCGACCTCGCGCGGTCGGGCTGCAACGACGATGACATCAGGTCTTCCGCCGTCGACCTGAACGCGGTTGCGTCCCTTTTCCTTGGCGCGATAGCAGGCGGCGTCCGCGCGCCGCATCGCGCCTTCGAGCGTGGTGCTGGCGTCGGCGATGCAGGTGACGCCGATGCTGGCGGTCACCGCAAAGTAGCGATCGTCCCAGGCGAAGCTGAACAGCTCAAACGATCGCCGCAGCCGTTCGGCAATGTCGACCGCGTTCGCAGGCGAGCACTGTGGCAGGATCAGGCCGAATTCGTCGCCGCCCAGCCGGGCCACCAGGTCACGCGGATGCCGATCCTGTTGCAGGAGGCGGGAGACCTGGCAAAGCAGGCTGTCGCCGGCAAGGTGCCCGCAGTTGTCGTTGACGTTCTTGAATTGGTCGAGGTCGAGCAGGATCAGGCCCAGCGATCCCGCCGCGGCAACGTCCAGCTCGCTTTGCAGGCGCGCCTCGAAGGCGCGGCGGTTGGACAGGCCGGTCAGCCAGTCGTGCGATGCCTGCCACGCCAGGCGTTCCTTCTCGGCATGCAGGGCGTCTTCGAAGGCCTGCCGCTGCAGTACCAATCGCCTGGTGTGCCAGATCAGGAGCAGGATCAGCGTCACGGCGGTGACGATGTTGAGGCCGGTCAGCGTCAGCTTGATGGCGCGGGAGCCTTCGCCAAGCACGGTGGAGAACCGGTTGGCATGCACCGTGAACTGGGTGTTGAGCTCGGAGAGCCGCGACGACAGGAATTGCAGCCGGCTTGCGTCTTGAACAGGACCGTTCTCCCATTCGGACCGGATGACTTCGCCGAAGACGCTTAGTTCGAGCAGCATGGGGTCGGTGGCGGCCCACTCGCGGATCGCTTCCTGAAGGAAACTGACGCGATTGAAGTAGCGAAACAGCCAGATCAATCCCGGGACGTCATCGGGATGGTTGCCGCCTTGCAGGAAGCCGATGCGGGCGGCCTCGACGTCGATCGGATCGCGCTCGAGCGCCCAGCGCGCGAACTCGTCACCGATGGGAACGGCAAGCGAGGCTTGGTATTGCGTGAACTGGCTGGCATCGCCCGAATGCAAATAGAGATTGAGGAAATAGACGGCGTTCTTCTGCGAGCGCGACCACATCGCTTCGCCCGCGACATAGGCGCGGACCGACGACATCACCTCGAGACTGAATCCCGCGATCGCCGCCTGGAGCACGACGACCATCACGAAAGGCGAGACGAGCTTGATGACATGAAGGAAGCTGTGTCCCTTCGTCGACGTCGCTGTTCTGCGAAACACCCTGCGTTCCCCAAATCGCGCAATGACCCCCAGCGGAGCGCTGCGCCTGCAACGCGAAGTAGAGGATATGGTTGCTTAACTCGGCCTGAAAGGCGGGGGAGACTGCATCGCAGGGTGAAAGCGCTGTGAAGCCGATATGCGCAGATCGCTTCAAATGCCGGTAAATCGGACAAAGCGGGGCATCGACGAAGCAATGCCTCGCATTCGTCGTGCGCAGTTTACCCGATCGAGAGAGTCTCGATGGCGCCGTTAGACCAGCACCGGCTTGCGGACGCGGCCGGCGTCGCCGAACACGCGCAGATAACGCTCGATCTCCGAGGGCATGCCGGTCGCCTTTTCCGGATTGTCGGAGAGCTTGACGGCCGGCTGGCCATCGACCGACGACACCTTGCAGACCAGCGAGATCGGATCGAGATTGAACGAGCCGTCCGGCGGGCAGCCGACGAAGTCGTTGGTGAGGTTGGTGCCCCAGCCGAAGGAGAGCCGCACCCGGCCGGCGAAGTGGTGATAGGTCTCCTCGATCGAGCCGACATCCATGGCATCCGAAAAGACGAGCAGCTTGTCCTTGGGATTGCGCCCCTTCTTTTCCCACCAGGCGACGATCTCCTCGCCGGCCTGGATCGGCGGCGCGCTGTCGGGGCGGAAGCCGGTCCAGTCCGCGACCCATTCCGGCGCGTCGCGCAGGAAGGCCTTGGTGCCGAAGGCGTCGGGCAGCGCGATCAGCAAATTGCCGCCATAAGTCTGGCGCCACTGGTCGAGAATGCGATAGGGCGCCCAGCGCAACTCCTCGTCGTCCCTGGCAAGTGCCGCGGCGACCATCGGCAGCTCATGCGCGTTGGTGCCGATGGCTTCGAGATCATTATCCATCGCGAGCAGCACATTGGAGGTTCCGATGAAGGACGGACCGAGGCCTTCCTTCACCGCCTCCACGCACCAGCGCTGCCAGAGGAAGCCGTGACGGCGACGTGTGCCGAAGTCGGACAGACGCAGATTCTCCAGCTTGCGCAGCCGCTCCACCTTCGTCCACAGCTTGGCCTTGGCGCGGGCATAGAGCACGTCGAGCTCGAAGCGGCCGCGGCCCTTCATCGCAGCGCGCGAGCGCAGCTCGTTGAGAATCGCGAGCGCCGGGATCTCCCACATCGTGGTGTGGGTCCACGGTCCGTGGAAATGCAATTCGTACTGGCCCTCGACCTTGCGCAGCTCATACTCGGGGAGGCGGAATTCAGCCAGCCAGCGGATGAAGTCCGCCGAAAACATGTGGGTCTTGCCGTAGAAGGTGTTACCGGCCAGCCAGATCACCTCCTTCTTGGTGAAGCGGATGGTGCGGGCATGGTCGAGCTGGGCCCGCAGCTCGCCCTCGTCGATGATCTCGGCGAGCCGCACGTGGCGCGAGCGGTTGATGACCGAGAAGGTCACCTGCTGGTTCGGGTAGGACTCCCGAATCATTTGCAACATCAATAGCTTGTAGAAGTCGGTATCAAGCAGGCTGCGGATGATGGGGTCCAGCCGCCAGCTGTGATTGTAGGTCCGGCTCGCAATATCGGTCACTGTCATGGGGGGATTTTAGCGCGGCGGCCCGCGCGCAACCAGTGGGTTTGGCGAGGGGTGGTCTTCCGAAAGGCGGTAACGGCGATCAGGCCTTGGCAGCCGTCGCTGCGACCGTCTCGAGCTGGCTCCTGACCCAACGATGAGCCGGATCTTTCTGATAGCGCTGGTGCCAGACCATGAACATCGGCAGCTCGGCCAGCGTCCGCGTGCGGGACGCCAGCGGTATGCGCGTTTGCGCGAAGCCGCGCATCACGCCGGATGCGAGCAGGCTCGGCATGCTCGCCAGCATCTGCGAGCCGCGCAAGAAGGACGGCACGCCGGAAAAGCTCGGCACCGAGATCGCGATGTCGCGGTGAAGACCGTTGGCCGCCAGCCGGCGGTCGAAGTCGAGCCGCTCATTGTCGGTATAGACGACGGTGATGTGGCGCGCGGCGAGATAGGCGCTGCGGCTGGCCGGCGCGGTGCGTGCCTTCCCATCGAAGTAACAGACGTAATGGTCCTGGAGCAGGCGCTTCTGCACGATGTCGATGCCGGACGGCGGCAGCGGCGTGATCAGGAGATCGCAGCGGTTCTCGCGCAGCATCGCGGACGAAGGCGATTGCGAGGGGATCACGCGCAGGTTCAGGCTCTTCACCTGGCCGGCGACATGGTCGAAGAACCGGGGCAGCAGCAGATCGCGCTGGAAGTCATTGGCGGCGACCGTCAGCGAGAGCTGCGCGCGTGGCGGCTCGAAGCTGACGCCGCCGGCAAAGCTCCGCATCTCGTCGATCAGTGCGCGCGCCTTCGCGGCCAACGCTTGCGCATGCGCAGTTGCGACGATGCCACGGCCGGATTTGGCGAACAGTGGATCGCCCGCGATCCGCCGCAGCTTGTTCAGGGCGTGGCTGACGGCGGACTGGGTCAGGCCGAGCCGGGTGGCGGCCGCCGTGACCGAGCCTTCCTCCAGCACGGCGAGGAACAGTTCGAGGGCGTGGCCGTCGAGCGCCAAATGATCGATTTCCTTCATGCAATATATTATAATCGATCTATTTATCTGTGGAATAGACCGGCCCATGATCTCCCGATAAGCCGCGCGTCCGGACCCGGGCGCCCCAGGGAGAGACACGATGAATGCCCAGGCGCCAGTCTTGCGGGATCCCCGCCTCAACCGCCCCGAGCCCTTGACGCCGCCGCTCGGCGACGGGGGCTTCTTCCAGCGGGATCGTTCGATTCATCCGCCGGCGCATGCGCCGGGCTACAAATCCTCGGTGCTGCGCTCGCCGCGCCAGTCGCTGTTGTCGCTGGAGAACTCGGTCTCCGAGATTACCGGGCCGGTGTTCGGCCACAACGATCTCGGCCCGCTCGACAATGATCTGATCCGCAACTACGCCAAGGACGGCGATCCCGTCGGCGAGCGCATCATCGTCCACGGCCGCGTGCTGGACGAGACCGGCCGGGGCGTTCCGAACACGCTGGTCGAGTTCTGGCAGGCCAATGCCGGCGGCCGCTACCGGCACAAGAAGGACACCTATCTGGCGCCGATCGACCCGAATTTCGGCGGCTGCGGCCGCGCGCTGACCGACGACACCGGCTACTACTATTTCCGCACCGTGAAGCCGGGCCCCTATCCCTGGCGCAACTACGTCAACAGCTGGCGTCCCGCCCACATCCATTTCTCCGTGTTCGGTTCGGGCTTTGCGCAGCGGCTGATCACGCAGATGTATTTCGAGGGCGATCCCCTGATCCCGGTTTGTCCGATCCTGACGACGATCCCGGACAAGGATGCGCTCGACCGTCTCGTGGCGCCGCTTGACCTCAACGCCTCGACGCCGTTCGACTCGCTGGCCTACCGCTTCGACATCGTCCTGCGCGGCCAGCGCTCCACCTATTTTGAAAACCGCACCGCGGGGAACTGAGCCATGCCGCAGCCGCTCAACTATCTCAAGGAAACCGCCTCGCAGACGGCCGGGCCCTACGTCCATATCGGCTTGATCCCGGCGATGGCGGGCTTCGACATCTTCGAGAAGAACTTCTCGAATGTCCTGACGACGCCGAATACGGAAGGCGAGCGCATCACGCTGGAAGGCAAGGTGCTCGATGGCACCGGTACGCCGCTGCGCGACGTGCTGCTGGAGATCTGGCAGGCCAATGCGGCCGGCCGCTACAACCATCCGGCCGACCGTACGGCCGGCGCGCTGGAGCAGGAGTTTCGCGGCTGGGGCCGCGCCGGCTCCGACTTCGAGAGCGGTCTCGTCACCTTCGAGACCATCAAGCCGGGCGCGATCGTCGACAAGGCGGGCCGGAAATGCGCGCCGCACATCAATGTCTGGATCGTCGCGCGCGGCATCAACATCGGCCTCAACACGCGGCTCTATTTCTCGGATGAAGAGGCTGCCAACGCCGCCGACCCCGTGCTCAACCTGATCGAACAGACGGCCCGGCGTTTGACGCTGATCGCAAAGCGCAGCGAGCGCGCCGGCAAGGTCGTGTATTCCTTCACGATCCATCTGCAGGGGCCGGAGGAGACAGTGTTCTTCGACGTGTGAGGATCCGGCCGCCGTCCGGCAGGATCACTCCACCGGATCGCCGCGATTGATCGCTCCGCGGGCGAGGAATTGCGGCGACTGACGCATTTCGCGCGATCCCGGCCGATCGGCCGGATCGCGCCCGACCCTTTGTCTCAGTTCTGCCAGGTCGATGAATATGTCGGCCTGACGGCGCAGGTCGTCGGCGACCATGGGTGGCTGAGTGGAGAGTGTGGAGACGACCGTCACGCGGACGCCGCGGCGTTGCAGGGCTTCCACCAGCGAACGAAAATCCCCGTCGCCCGAGAACAGCACGATCTGATCGACGTGCTTGGCGAGCTCCATCGCACTTACGGCGAGATCGACATCCATGCTGCCCTTCACCTTGCGGCGGCCCGTGGTGGCGTCGACGAACTCCTTGGTAAGCTTGGTGACGACGGTGTATCCGTTATAGCCGAGCCAATCGATCAACGGGCGGATCGACGAATACTCCTGATTCTCGATGAGGGTCGTGTAGTAGAACGCCCGCAACAGCACACCCCGGCTTTGGAATTCGCCGAGCAGACGCCTGTAATCGATGTCGAAGCCGAGCGCCTTGGAGGTGGCATGTAGATTGGAGCCGTCGATAAAGAGTGCGATCTTCTCAATCGAAGACATTGTGCTCAAATCTCCAGTCCACACGAAAGCTGGCCGATCAGCTGTCAGAGTACGGTATGTCGGCCGGAAAATACTGAAGGCGCCGATGACTTACTGAAAAAGCGGCGCAGACGACCGGACAGGGGTGGCCGTCTTGCGCCAAGGTAAGGGAGGTTCCATGCCACCAGCGCCAGGGCGCCGAATGCAGCCACGCTAAGGCGCGAGCAGGCCCTGCTCAATTGTACTGAGGTAAGGGGCTTCTATGCAAAGGATAGGACCCGATATACGAAGGTAAGTGGCTGCGCCGGCAACAAGGGCCATTGCGGCAATGTCGCCTTCAACCATGGGCGCGCTCGGTCTTTCGTCCGACGTGTCAAATTTCATCACCATGCAGCTGGGTGCGAAAGGCGCGCGGTGACACCCCCGTGGCCGCGGCATAGACCCGGCTGAAATAGGCGGGGTCCTCGAAGCCGAGCGTGTAGGCAATCGTCGAGATCGGCAAATTGGTATAGACGAGGTTGCGTCGCGCCTCGCGGATCAGCCGGTTGAGGATGAGGTGCGAGGCGGTATCACCGGTCGCCGCCCGCGTGATCCGGTTGAGATGTGTCGGCGTCACCGCCAGCGCCTCGGCATAGTCCGCGACGCTCCAGCGTTCCAGGTGATGCTGCTCCAGCAACGCCTCGAAGCGGCGGAACAGGCTGGACTCGACCGTGCCGTTGCCGCCGCTCTCGCTCGTGAGTGCGCGGGCCACCAGCCCGATCATGGCCGACGACAACGCCCGCAGCACATGCGCGCGGCCGAAATCGCGCGCGGCATGTTCGGCGAAGATCTGCTTCATGGTGGCGCGGATCTGCGGCGTTCCGCGCACCACGGCCGAGCGCGCCAGCGCACCGCGCAGGCCCTCGGCGGCGAGCAGCGCCTCGTCCAGAATTTCGGCGGCGATGGTCAGCACCCACCCTTGCGTATCAGGCACGAAGCGGAAGCCGTGGACATGACCGACCGGCACGTTGACGATCTGCGCCGGCTTCAAGGGCACCACCCGCCCATCGAGCGTCGCCTCGCCGCCGCCGCGCTCGATCAGCAGCACCTGGTGCAGCCGGGCATGGCGGTGCACGGCCAGGGTCCAGTCGTGCAGCACCGAGCGGGACGCGATGGTCTCGCAATGCACGACGTCAGGCAGATCGCCGGACTCGCCGAACAAATTGTAGACCCGGATCGCCGGGGCAGGGAGCGCGCTTCTCATGTTCGAATAGTACAAGACAATGGCGAAACCCTCCATCGGTCTGCGCCGCCAAATCTGCAAAAAAGTGCCGACGGAGGACGCAAGAATGAAGGTTCAGGTCTGTATCATCGGCGGCGGGCCGTCCGGGCTGTTGTTGTCCCAGCTGCTGCACCTGAAGGGCATCGACGCGGTCGTGCTGGAGAAATACAGCCGCGACCATGTGCTCGCCCGCATCCGCGCCGGCGTGCTCGAGCACGGCTTCGCCGAGTTGATGCGCGAGGCGCAGTGCGGCGAGCGGATGGACCGCGAGGGCGAGATCCACACCGGTTTCGAGATCGCCCATGACGGCGTGCTGTCCAAGATCGATCTGCACAAGCATTCCGGCGGCAGTTCGGTGCTGGTCTACGGCCAGACCGAGCTGACGCGCGATCTCTATGAGGCGCGGGACCGGCTCGGCGGCAAGGTCGTCCACAATGCGCAGGACGTGACGCCGCATGATCTGACGTCGGCCCGGCCCTACGTGACCTATCGAGCGAACGGCGAGACTGTCCGCGTCGATTGCGACTATATCGTCGGAGCCGACGGCTTTCACGGCGTCAGCCGCAAGTCGATCCCGAGGGATGTGCTGCGCGAATATGAGAAGGTCTATCCGTTCGGCTGGCTGGGGGTACTGTCGCGCACCAAGCCGGTGTCGCCCGAGCTGATCTACGTGAAGCACGAGCGCGGCTTTGCGCTCTGTTCGCTGCGCTCGCAGGTGCTGAGCCGCTATTACATCCAGGTGCCGCTGACCGACAAGGTCGAGGATTGGAGCGACGATGCGTTCTGGGCCGAGCTGAAGCGCCGCCTGCCGGGTGAGGTCGCCGGCAAGTTGATCACGGGGCCGTCGATCGAGAAGAGCATCGCGCCTCTGCGCAGCTTCGTCGCCGAGCCGATGAGCTATGGCCGGCTGTTCCTCGCCGGCGATGCCGCTCACATCGTGCCACCGACAGGGGCGCGCGGGCTGAACAGCGCGGCGTCCGACATCTATTATCTCTACCACGCCTTGCTCGCGCATTATCAGAGCGGTGATGATTCCGGCCTTGCAGGCTATTCCGCCAAGGCACTCGCGCGGATCTGGAAGGCGCAGCGCTTCTCCTGGTGGATGACGATGCTGCTGCATCGCTTTCCCGACCGGCTCGAATACGAGGATCGGCTTCAGCAGACCGAGCTGGATTATCTTCTCTCATCCGAGACGGCGCAGCGCCTGCTCGCTGAGAATTACGTGGGCCTGCCGTTTTAAGGCGGCCGCTACTTCCCTTCCAGCGTATTCACCGGAGTCCAATCCGCAGGCGGCGGATTGGCGGTGAATGCCTGGGCGCGTTTTGCAAACAGCGCCGACGCCGGATCGGTCTTTGCCGTCTGCCCGAACGCATCGGCCGCCTTCGCAAACTCCCTTGCACGCCAGCACGCCAGTCCTTCCGCATAAGCTGCGGTCACCTTCGCCTGTTCGGCACTCTCCACGTCCCTCTCCGCCAGCGGCTCGAACACCTTGATGGCCTCGCCGCGGCCCAGCACCCTGATCGCGTCCAGCTCGCGCCAGGCGAAGGCGTCGCCGCTCTGCGTCATCGTCGTCTCCGAGGCCATGATCGCGGTGCCGTAATATTTGTTGGCGCCCTCGAGCCGCGAGGCGACGTTCACGGTGTCGCTTATCACGGTGTAATTGAAGCGGCGGCGCGAGCCGATATTGCCGACCACGGCTTCGCCGCTGTTCAGCCCGATGCGATGCGACAGGCCGTGACCGGCGAAGGCGGGATTGCTCGCATTGAGCTCCGACAGCTTCTCATGGCACTTCAGCGCGGCGCGAACGGCGTTGGCGGCGTGTGCGGGATCGTCGGCCGGTGCACCGAACATCGCGACGATGGAATCGCCGATGTATTTGTCGACGTAACCGCCATGGCCTTCGATGATATCCGTCATGGCGGACAGATATTCGTTCATCAGCGTCACCAGTGCTCCCGGCGTCATGGTCTCGGCAATGGACGAGAAGCCGCTGAGGTCTGAGAAGAACATGGTGACGTTGCGCATCTCGCCACCGAGCGCCGGCATCTTGCCGGAGGTGACCATGGTCTCGATGACCTCGGGCGCGAGATAGAAGGCAAAGCTCTTGCGCAGGAAGCGCTCGTCGCGATCGGCCAGCATGAATCGGTAGCCGATCATGATCGCGAGCGCGGCAAGGCTGGCGAGTGCCGGCTCCGTCAGCGGCAGCGCCAAGGCATGGACGAACGCGCTGACGGCTACGGCTGCATAAACGAGGGTGAGGGCGGACCACGTGAGCAGCGCGCCACTCGGTGCGAGCAGGCAGGCTGCGCAGGCGATGATCGCCGCGAACGCGATCGTGAGAATGGTCCGCATCGGGAAGCCGAGCTCGGTCACGGCATCGCGCTCGATCAGATTTCGGACCGCGGTGGCGTGCACGAACACACCGGCGATGTCGCTCCGGGACTTTTGCACAGTGATTGCCGGCGCGGGCAGGGCACATCGCGCCGCCGGCGTGCCGTCATACCCGCCGGCCAGGCGCATCGAGGTGAGCTTGCGGTCCTCGAAATTCAGGACCGTACCAAGCAGCACGACCTTGCCGTCGAAAGCGCGGCGAAAAAAGTCGCGGTCACCCTTTTCGACGCAGGCGCGCAGATCGACGAAAGAGTAGGTCGGGATGTCGCGTCCCAGCCCCCGGAAGTTGAGCGCCATTGTATTCGGCACGGCACTCGGGATCGCGTAGCCGGACAATTCGGTCGCGCCAGAGGACGCAATCTCGGGCTTTGCGCCCGCCGCGCGCGCAGCGAGCTCGACCGCCATCGCGGGGACCGGCCGCCCCTCGATGGCAAAGCTCAGCGGCATCCGTCGGATGACGTCGTCGTGGTCGGTGTGGACATTGAGCGCCCGCACGGTGTTGCGCACGGCGACTTGCTGGGCGCGATAGGGCACTTCCGGATGGTCATTGCTCAGGATTTCGCCGAGCACCAATTTGCCGCTGTCGGAGATTTGCCGAAGCGCGATCAGGTAATCCCGATCGAATCCCTTCATGCGGCCGCCAACGGCGGTGTCGTCAAAAGGAATCTCCGATTGCTCGATTGAGCTCGGAAAGATGACGTCGAAGCCGATCACCTTGGCGCCGCCCTCGGTGATGCTGCCGAGCACCCGGCCGATCTCGCGCGTCCAGGTCTGCGTCGGCGAACCCTTGAACGGTGGTGTGTCGTAGGTTTCACTGTCGATCGCCACGACGACGACCGGCGATGTCGCGGTGTTGCGGCTGTCGCCGAGAAGCCTCCCGCGCATCGCCGTGAGGATGTCGAGCGAAAGGCCTTGCAGGGTCTGAAGCGGCGGCGAGGTGAAGATCGCGCCCGTGAGGAGCGCAATCAGGGTCGCCGCAACGATGTCCCGTCCCCCGATCCGCCGCATCGCCCGGTCGCAGGCTGCTTATTCGAGCCGCAGCAGGCGGCCGATGATCGGGGTCGGCGCCGAGGTAGCGCTGGCATCGACCTGGAAGGTGTAACGCTTGGCCCCGAGGCTCGCGAGATAGCTGCCGCCCGGGGTCAGCGACTTCCCGGCCTTGGCAAAGTCATAGAATTTGCCGCGGATCATGATGTCGTTCTTCAGCGGCACGCTGATCGTGGGTTCCTTGCCGTCGGTACGCTCGATCACCAGCGTGCTGCCGCTCTTGGCCTGGATCAGGGGCGCGACGCCATAGATCGTCGGCAGCTTGGACGGAGCGCTCTTGGCGTCGGACCGCATGGTCCGGAACGTGGTCGCCGCACTCTGGTTCGCCTCGCGTTCGGAGAGCTGCGCCGCCTTGGTGTCACAGGGCACCTTGGCGCGCTGCACGTCGCCGAGCTGCACGGTGCTCTGCTCGGCGCCGACCAGCACGACGCCCTCGCTGATGGTCTCGCGCAGGCAGGATTTGAGATAGCTGAGCGTAATGCTGGCCTTGGGCCCGAGCTTGATGATCTTGCCCGCGGCGACATAGTCCATGAACTCGACGCCATCGACCTTGCCTTGCACATCCTCGACGATCGCGGCCGGCGTCTCTGCCAAGGCAGGGGCCGCAGTACAGAACGCGCCGACAACAGCGCCGATCAGGCTTCTCATGACTATTCTCATTCAATTCGACCGATACTTTGCTGGTCCCCGTCCCGGTCCGATTTTTAGCATCGGAGGCGCCCAGGCAAGTGTGACCAGAATCACTCTTTGATTATTGGTGCACTCTAGCAGGAAGTGGTTCAAGCCGGCCATCGCCGCCAAAGGAGGGGGCCAAGCTGTTGGCCGGACGGCGAAATCAGGTGGCCGTGACAGCCTCGGGCGAACGGCCCTCGGCCGGAGACGCCATGATCGGAGTGAGCGGAGCCTCGGCCTTGTGAAACGGCGTCGCCCGCTCACCGGCGATCTCGACCACCTCGTCCCAGCGCGACAAGAAGGCCTCGACGCAGGCCGGATCGAACTGCCGCCCCTTGTTCTCGACCAAATAGCCCCGGGCCACCTCGATCGGCATCGGCTCTTTATATGGTCGTCGTGTCGTCAGCGCGTCGAAGACGTCGGCCACCGCGACCACGCGCGCGGCGACCGGAATCTCGTCTGCCTTCAGACCGTTTGGATAGCCCGCACCGTCCCAGCGTTCGTGATGTCCTGCGGCAATTTGCGCACCGAGCTGGATCAGCTCGCAACCGGAGTCCGCCAGGATCCGCTCGCCGATGGTTGCATGGGTGCGGATCACCGCCATCTCGTCGTCGGTCAGCCTGCCGGGCTTGAGCAGAATGTTGTCGGGAATAGCGACCTTGCCGACGTCATGCAGGGGCGCAGCCAGATAAATGTCGCGGCAAAGCCGGGGCGGCAGTCCGAGCTGCTCGGCGATGATGCGGCTGTACCTGGCAACCCGCAGCGTGTGCTCGCCGGTGTCGTTGTCACGGTATTCCACCGCGAGCGCGAGCCGCAGGATGATCTCCTCCTCGCGTTCGCCGAGCTTTCGTGTCGCGGCTGCGACTTCGCTGGCCAGATGCGCCGCACGGTCGTTGAGTTTGCGTACGGCTGCACCAAGCTGAATTAAATTCCGCAGGCGCACCGTCATCTCGACGCTCTGCGGCTGCTTGGGCAGGAAATCGGTTGCACCGGCCTGCAGCGCTTCCATCTTGACGTCATCGGTCTGTCGCGACGTGATCATCGCGATCGGGATGTCGGCGCAGCCGGGCAGGGCACGGAAGGTGCGGATGAAGCTGATGCCATCCATGTGCGGCATCTCGTAGTCGACCAGCACGAGATCGAAGCCGCGTTCGCGCGCGCAAGTCAGAGCTTCCACGGGATCGAGGAAGGTGGTGGCCTCGACCAGGCCTTCGGCCTCGATGTGACGTTTCAGGAAGTTGAGGACGGAACGGCTGTCGTCAACCAGAAGCGCTTGGGTCAGCATCGGCGGCCGGGGCTCTCTTCGCTGGCAAAGACACGAACCCACGCCATAACCCGAGCGAATTTAACGCGAAGCAAATGCGCCGTACGGGAGCACCCGCGCCGCGGATATGCGCGCCGCGCATGAAAGATTTCAGGAGGCTGTGCACGCCTGCATACAGTTGCGCGAATTCCGCGACAATGTGACCCGTAGTTGTACGGATGCCCGTGTTAGGGGTTTGCTCACCGGATTCGCGTCAAACGAGTAGTGGAATTTTAGCAAAGGCGGGGCAGCGATGGCGCTCAATCCCACGGAGCCGAAGTGGTCGTTGCGGTTGCCCGCCGATTGCAGCATCGCGGCCATTCGCAATGTCTATGAGCTCATTCGCGAGGCGTTCGGCCGCCAGGAGCGGCTCGAGATCGACTGTTCGAGCGTCGACAAGGCCGACGTGACCTCGATCCAGCTTCTGCTGTCGACAGCCAAGACGGGGCAGGCCCAGGGCCGTCCGGTGGTGCTGACCTCCTTCTCACAGTCTCTTCGCAACACCCTTCGCCGCGCCGGCTTCACCAGCGAGGCGATGATCGATCAGCATTTCCCGCAAAAGAAAGATGGCACCTAATGGCCACGATTCTGACCGTCGACGATTCCCCCAGCATCCGGCAAATGATCAAGGTGGTGCTCGAGCCGGCCGGTCACAGCGTGATCGAGGCCGGCGATGGCGCGCAAGGGCTCGCCAAGGCGCAGGCCGGCAAGCTCGATCTCGTAATCACCGACCTCAACATGCCCGTCATGAACGGGCTGGAGCTGATCCGGGCGCTGCGCAAGCTGCCGAGCGCGGTCGGCATGCCCATCGTGTTCCTGACGACCGAATCCAACGACACGGTGAAGCAGGAAGCCAAGAGCGCCGGCGCCACCGGCTGGATCACCAAACCGTTCAAGCCTGAGCAGTTGCTCGCCGTGGTCGGCAAGCTGGTGCGCGCATGAGCGCAATGGACCCGACCGAGGTCTTTCGTCAGGAAGCCAGCGAGCTCTTCGAAGTTCTTGAAGGGGCCCTGCTCGATCTCGGCCAGCGTCCCGACGACCGCGAACTGGTCGATTCCGCCTTCCGCGCCCTGCATACGATCAAGGGCTCGGGCGCCATGTTCGGCTTCGACAAGGTCGCCTCTTTCACCCACGAATTCGAGACCGCCTTCGACCGCGTCCGCAAGGGCGAGATCAAGCCGACCCAGGAGCTGATCTCGGTTGCGCTCGCCGCCAAGGACTACATCCGCGCGTTGATCGAAGATCCCCAGTCGACCGACGACATCATCGGCGAGGCCATCCTCGACGACCTCAAGCGCTTCGTCTCGGCCGACCAGCCGGGTGCAGCGGTGATGGAGATTGCCGAAGCCCCGCTGCTGGCCCCCGCCGGAAGCAACCAGGCCGGCTGGCACCTCTATCTGGAATTCGAAACCCATATCCTGCGCAACGGCTCGAATCCGCTCGACCTGCTGGAAGACCTCTGCAAGCTCGGCCCCTGCTTCGTCGTGCCTGTCACCGACGGCGTCCCGTTCCTCGACGAGATGGAGCCGGAAGACTGCTATCTGAAGTGGGACGTCAAGCTGCACGCGGCCTGCGACAAGGATGCGATCGACGACGTCTTCATGTTCGTCCAGGACGAGATGAAGCTGACGCTGTCGCCCCTGGAGCATGTCGAAGCGCCTGCGCCGGCACCGCTGTTCCAGCTGCTCGACGAGGAGCTGGCTCCGGTAGTCGAAATGCCTGCGCCGCCGGTCGAGGCTGCTGCCGCGCCGGTCGCCGAGCATCTCGTCGCAAAGGCGGAGCCGAAATCGGAATCAAAGCCTGAACCGAAGCTCGAGGCCAAGCGCGACGATCGCGGCATCGCCACCGTTCGCGTCCAAGCCGAGCGCCTCGACGAGCTGATGGACCGCGTTGGCGAGCTCGTCATCGCCCAGGCGCGGCTGACCCAGCTCGCCGCTTCCGGCTCCGACCTCTCGATCAAGATGATCGCCGAGGAGATCGAGCGCCTGGCCTCCTCACTGCGCGATACCACGATGGGTGCGCGCATGGTGCCGATCGGCTCGCTGTTCGGCCGTTTCCGCCGCCTCGTGCATGATCTGTCGCGCGATCTGTCCAAGCCCGTCGAATTCGTCACCTCGGGAGAAGATACCGAGCTCGACAAGACCATGATCGAGTGCCTGGCAGATCCGCTGGTGCATCTGATCCGCAATGCCGTCGACCACGGTATCGAAGACACCGCCACGCGCGCCGCCAATGGCAAGACCGAGCAGGGCCGGATCGAGCTCGCGGCCGTCCATTCCGGCGCACAGGTGCTCGTCACTGTGAAGGACAATGGCGGCGGCCTCAACACCGCGCGCATCCGTGCCAAAGCCGAAGAGCAGGGGCTGATTGCGACTGGCGCCGTGCTCACCGATCATGAGATCCATCAGTTCCTGTTCCATCCCGGCTTCTCGACCGCGCAGACTATCTCGGCGCTGTCGGGCCGTGGCGTCGGCATGGACGTGGTCAAGCGTACCATCGAGAACATGCGTGGCTCGATCGACCTGTCGACCCGGCCAGGCCAGGGCACCACGGTGACGCTGCGCCTGCCGCTGACGCTGGCAATCATCGAAGGTCTTCTGATCCGCGTCGGCGAAGGCCGTTACATCATTCCGCTGTCCGCGGTCGAGGAATGCATCGAGCTGACCGCCGAGGACGAGCGCTCGCGCGGTCGAAATTTCCTCAACGTGCGCGGCAATCTCGTGCCCTTCCTCCGGCTGCGCGAGATCATGACGGCATCGGGCACGCCCGACCGTCATCAGAAGACGATCATCATCTCGACCGGTGAGACTCACGTCGGCCTCGTCGCCGACCAGATCATCGGCAACCACCAGACCGTGATCAAGTCGCTCTCAAAGCTGCATTCGGATGTCACGATGTTCTCGGGCGCGACCATCCTGGGCGATGGCACGGCGGCATTGATCCTCGACGTCGCGCAGCTCGTCGCGTTGGCGCAGTCGAAGGTCGAGAAGCAGCATATCAGCGAGGCGGCGTGATGAACGATGGTTTGGCTGGCGAACGGCAGGCTGACGCGATGCAAGTCGTGATGATCGGCCTTGGCGAGGAGAAGTTCGCGCTCGACGCCGGCCTCGTGCGCGAGATCATCGATCCCGTCCCCGTGACCAAGGTGGCAGGCGCGCGCGCCTTCGTTCCCAGCGTGATCAACGTGCGCGGCAACGTCATTCCGCTCGCCGACCTGCGCATCCGCTTCGGCATGCCGCAGCTCGATGATTCCGCCGATACGCGCATCGTGGTCATCGAGCTCGAGCTCGACGGCGAGCCGGTCCTGGTCGGCGTCACCGCCGACAAGGTCTACGAGGTCACGGAGATCTCCCAGACCGACGTGCAGCAAACACCGCGCGTCGGCATGCACTGGAAGCCGGAGTTCATTCGCTTCATTGCCAAGTGGCGTGAAGAGTTCGTCATCGTTCCGAACATGGAACGCATTCTAAATTGAGATGAGGTCTCGGGCGAGACCGGGGTAGGGGCTGGAAATGAGATTTACCGTCAAGGCAAAGCTTGCCAGTGCGTTCGGCGTGATCATCGTCCTGTCCGGGATCGCGGGCGGCGTGGCTTACATGAAGCTCGGCGACATGATGGCGACCGCCGACAGCATGGTTCTACGCGCAAACCGCATGGAAAAGGCGACGCAGATCGAAAAGGACATCCTGCTTCAGCTGCGCGCCGAGAAGAACTCGGTGCTCGGCACGGAGGCTCAGGCCGAACAGTTTGCCGCCGAGGCCGCCAGGCTTCGCGAGGAAGCGATGAAGACCAGGGACGAAGTCTACGCGCTGGCGAGCGAGGGCGGCAGGAAGCTGCTCGACAGCTTTGCAGCCACATACGCGAAGATGAATACCTACCAGGAAGAAACGATCCGGCTGGCGAAGACCGACAAGACGAAGGCCATGGAGCGCTCGATGGGTGACGGCCGCAAGGTCGTCGCAGACGCGATGGAATCCATGGGCGCCTATGTCGCCAATACGAAGAAGCAGATGGCCGAGCAGGCCGTCCAGTCCAAGGCGGAGGGGCACCAGGCCCAGTTCCTGCTGATGACGCTGATCGGCATCTCGCTGGCGGTCGCGATCGGGGCTGCACTCTGGATTTCCATCTCGATCAGCCGTTCGCTCGGAAGGGCCGTTGGCCTTGCAGGTGCGGTCGCTGAGGGCGATCTCAGCCAGACCATTCCCTCGGCGAGCAACGACGAGATCGGAGATCTCATCAAGTCGCTGAATGGGATGGTCGAAAAGCTCCGGCAGATCGTCGCCGAGGCAATCACTGCGGCGCAGAACGTCTCCGCCGGGAGCCAGGAGCTGTCTGCCAGCGCCGAGCAGCTCTCGCAAGGCGCGACCGAGCAGGCTTCGTCCGCCGAGGAAGCCTCCTCCTCGATGGAGGAGATGGCCTCGAACGTGAAGCAGAATGCCGACAACGCCAACCAGACCGAGAAGATTGCGGGGCAGTCGGCCAAGGACGCCGAAGCCAGCGGTGTCGCCGTGGGCCGTGCCGTCGAGGCGATGCAGACCATCGCCGAGAAGATCACGATCGTGCAGGAGATCGCACGCCAGACCGACCTGCTCGCGCTCAACGCGGCCGTGGAAGCCGCGCGCGCAGGCGAGCACGGCAAGGGCTTTGCGGTGGTCGCCTCCGAAGTGCGTAAGCTTGCCGAGCGCAGCCAGGCCGCCGCAGCCGACATCGGGACGCTGTCCACGGAGAGCGTGAAGGTCGCCCAGGAAGCCGGCCAGATGCTGTCCAAGCTCGTGCCCGACATCAAGAAGACCGCTGAGCTGGTGCAGGAGATCACCGCGGCCTGCCGCGAGCAGGACGTCGGCTCGGCCCAGATCAACCAGGCGATCCAGCAGCTCGACAAGGTCGGCCAGCAGAACGCCAGCGCCTCCGAGCAGGTGTCGTCGACCTCGGAAGAGCTCGCCTCGCAAGCCGAGCAGCTGCAGTCCACCATCTCGTTCTTCCGGATCGAGCAAGCTGCGCGCCGAGAGAAAGCGGCAGCCGAGCCGATCGACCGCGCCGTCGGTCAGCTCCGGGCCAAGGCTGCTCACATGGCGGCCGCCGATCGCGGCATGAAGAAGCCGGTGCCTGCCCGCAAGCCGGCACGTGCGATGAAAGTCGCCGGTGGCGGTGGCTTCGCCTTCGACATGAATGACGGCGAAGACGATCGCGACGCCGAGTTCCAACGCTGATCAACCGGTCCGGCCTTATGCCGGACTGTGCCCATTCCCAATCTGGAATCCTGGACTGCATCATGGCCGCAACCTCGCAATATCTGACGCTCGGGCTCGCCGGCGAGACGTTCGGCATCAGCATCCGCAACGTCCGGGAGATTCTCGACATGCGGCCGATCTCGCGGCTCCCGCACGCGCCGAACTTTCTGCTCGGCATGATCGACGTGCGCGGCAGCGGCTATCCGATCGTCGATCTCAGGAACAAGCTCGGCCTGCCCAGCGTGGCCGCCACCGAAGCGACCCGCATCATCATCCTCGACGTGCCGATGAAGGACCGCCTCGTCGGCGTCGGCTTCGTCGCCGATTGCGTGTTCGAGGTCACCGACATCGACGAGCAGGCGATCGAGCCCGTGCCAGAGGTCGGCGGGAAATGGCAATCGGACTATGCCGCCGGCATCGGCCGTAAGGGCGAGAAGTTCGTCGTGATTTTCGATCTCGCCAAGCTGATGGCCAATGACGAAGTTCCGGAAGGCCGCGACACGGCTACAGATGCGCCTCGCGCCGCCTGAGTTTGCAAGAGTGAAGCGTGGTCACGCGTAATCACCCCAATTCGAACCAACGAGACTGAAAATGAGATTCACCGTCAAAGCCAAGCTCGCCAGCGCGTTTGGCGTCGTCATTCTTCTGTTCATGGTAGCAGGCGCCGTGAGCTACATGAAGTTGTCCGACATGGCCGCGACCGCAGATTCCATGGTGCTTCGCGCCAAGCGGATGGAGAAAGCAGCCGAGGTCGAGAAGATCATCTGGCAGCAGGTCAGGGCGGAAAAGAACGCAATTCTGGGAACGGCAGGCGAGGCCGAGGAATTCGCGGCGAACGCGGCCAAGCTCCGCGATGAGGCCATGAAGATCAGGGACGAGGTCCATGCCCTCGCCAGCGAAGGCGGCAGGAAGCTGCTCGACAACTTCGCCAGCGCCTACGCCAGAATGAACGTCTATCAGGAAGAGACGATCAGGCTGGCAAAGACCGATAAGACCAAGGCAACCGAGCGCTCGATGGGTGACGGGCGCAAGGTGGTTGCAGATGCGACGGAGGCGATGGGAGCCTATGTCGCCAATACGAAGAGGCAGATGGCCGAGCAGGCCGTGCAGTCCAACGAAGACAGCCGTCGCGCCCAGTTGGTTCTGATCGTCCTCGTCATCGTCTCGCTCATCGTTGCCGCGATCGGCGCAGTCTGGATCTCGCTCAATATCAGCCGGTCCCTCGCCAAGGCCGTCGGGCTGGCGGATGCCGTCGCGATTGGCGATCTCAGCCACAAGATCGATACGTCCAGCAACGACGAGATCGGCGATCTCGTGAAATCCCTGAACGCGATGACCGCCAATCTGAACGCCACCGCGGCCGTCGCCAACGAGATCGCGCAGGGCAACCTCACCATCGAAGCCAAGCCGCTGTCGGACCAGGACACGCTGGGCCTTGCGCTCGAGCGCATGGTGGAGAAGCTTCGCCAGATCGTGTCCGAAGCGCTGACCGCGGCGCAGAACGTCTCGGCCGGCAGCCAGGAGCTCTCGGCGAGCGCCGAGCAGCTGTCGCAGGGCGCGACCGAGCAGGCCTCGTCCGCCGAGGAAGCGTCCTCCTCGATGGAGGAGATGGCCTCCAACGTGAAGCAGAATGCCGATAACGCCAACCAGACCGAGAAGATCGCCGCGCAATCCGCCAAGGACGCGGAGGCCAGCGGCGCTGCCGTTGGCCGCGCCGTCAACGCGATGCAGACCATCGCCGAGAAGATCACGATCGTGCAGGAGATCGCACGCCAGACCGATCTGCTCGCGCTCAACGCCGCGGTCGAGGCCGCGCGCGCCGGCGAGCACGGCAAGGGCTTTGCGGTGGTCGCCTCCGAAGTGCGCAAGCTCGCCGAGCGCAGCCAGGCCGCCGCGGCCGAGATCGGCACGCTCTCGGCCGACACCGTCAAGGTGGCGCAGGAGGCGGGCTCCATGCTCTCCAAGCTGGTCCCTGACATCAAGAAGACCGCCGAGCTCGTTGAGGAGATCACCGCGGCCTGTCGCGAGCAGGACGTCGGATCGGCTCAGATCAACCAGGCGATCCAGCAGCTCGACAAGGTCGGCCAGCAGAACGCCAGCGCGTCCGAGCAGGTGTCGTCGACCTCTGAGGAGCTCGCTTCGCAGGCCGAACAGCTTCAGTCCACCATCGCCTATTTCCGCATCGAGCACGGCGTGAAGAGCCAGGCACCGGCGCCGATCGACCGGGCTGTGAGCCAGCTGCGCGCCAAGGCGGCCACCATGGCGGCTGCCGAGCGTCCGGCGAAAAAGGTCGTGCAGGCCAGGCCGGCCCGCGCCGTGAAGGTTGCCGGTGGCGGCGGTTTTGCCTTCGACATGCATGACGGCGAGGACGATCGGGACGCCGATTTCCAGCGCTAGGACTTTTGCGGGCCGGTCTGCCCCGGGACGGTGGACCGGTCTTCTTTCAGCGGTTGTTTAAACGCGTAGGATTCGAGATGGCCCGTACGGCCCGACATTCAGTGCAGGTGGCCGTCGCGGACCGGGACCGGCGGCCATGATGCCCGCCGTACAGGATACGGCCGTGCATCTATCGGACCGCCACTTCCGCACCATCGCCGAACTGATCGAGGGCCAGGTCGGCATCAAGCTGCCGCAGGGCAAGCGGCTGATGCTGGAGGGGCGGCTGCACAAGCGCGTGCGCGCGCTCAACTTCACCGGTCTCAACGAATATGTCGAGAACCTGTTTGAGGCCGATCATTTCGATACCGAGCTCACCCATCTCATCGATGTGGTGACGACCAACAAGACCGACTTCTTCCGCGAGCCGCAGCACTTCACCTTCATGCGCGACGTCGCGATTCCCGGCCTGCTCAAGTCGCATGGACGCAAGAACGCGAACCTGAAGATCTGGAGCTCGGCGAGCTCCACCGGCATGGAGGCCTACACCACCGCGATGGTGCTGGACGACATGACGCGGAACGGATCGCGCTTCCAGTACCGCATTCTCGGGACCGACATCTCGACCGCGGTGCTGCGCCTCGCCAAGACGGCGATCTACACGCGCGACGTGCTCGGCCCGGTGCCGGAGCAATTCGTGAAACGATATTTTTCGACGTCGCGGGACAAGTCGCGCGGTGAGGTGCGGGTCGTACCCGAGCTGCGGCGCGCGACACATTTCATGAGGATGAACCTCATGGACAAGTCCTATCCGGTCGATCGCGATGTCGACATCATCTTCTGCCGCAACGTCCTGATCTATTTCGAGCGCGAGACCCAGCGCAAGGTGGTCGAGCAATTGTGCAGCCATTTGCGTCCGGGCGGCTATTTGCTGGTCGGACATTCGGAATCGATGATTCACAGTGCCGTGCCCGGGCTGAAGCAGGTTCAGCCAACCATTTTTCAGGTCTAGCCGGAGCGCAACCAAGATGCCGAGGGAGAAGGTTCGCGTACTGATCGTGGACGATTCGGCGTCGGTGCGCCAAATCCTGCAGACGATTCTCAACGACGATCCCGATATCGAGGTGATGGGAGCGGCCTCCGATCCTTTCGTGGCGGCGAAGCGCCTCCAGAACGAGATCCCCGACGTGATGATCCTCGACCTGGAAATGCCGCGCATGGACGGCATGACGTTCCTGCGCAAGATCATGGCGCAGCGCCCGATCCCGGTGATCATCTGCTCCTCGCTGACCGAAGAGGGCTCGAACGTGATGTTCGAGGCGTTCGAGGCGGGCGCGGTCGACATCGTGCCGAAGCCGAAGATCGATACGCGGCAGGCGCTGCTCGAATGCTCGACACGGCTGCGCGAGGCGGTGAAGTCGGCTGCGCGCGCGCGGGTGCGCCCGCGTGCGGAACGCCGGTCCATCGAGAAGAAGCTGACCGCCGACGCGATCATCCCGCCGCCGGTGCAGGGCAGGGTCCGGCCGACGACGGAGCGCATCGTCTGTATCGGTGCGTCGACCGGCGGGACCGAGGCGCTCAACGACGTCCTCGAGATGCTGCCGGCGCACTGTCCGCCGCTTCTCATCGTCCAGCACATGCCGGCAGGCTTCACCGCGGCCTTTGCCAAGCGTCTCGACGGCGTCTGCCAGATCAAGGTCAAGGAAGCCGAGGACGGTGAGCCGGTGTTGCCGGGCTGCGCCTATATCGCGCCCGGCGCCCGCCACATGCTGCTCCAGCGCATCGGTCTGCGCTACCAGATCGCGATCAAGGACGGCCCGCCGGTGTCGCGGCATCGCCCCTCAGTCGACGTGTTGTTCCGCTCGGCGGCCCAGCATGCCGGCGCCAACGCGCTCGGCGTCATCATGACCGGGATGGGCGACGACGGCGCGCGCGGGATGCTGGAGATGCGCAAGCTCGGCGCCTCAACGCGGGCGCAGGACGAAGAGAGCTGCGTGGTGTTCGGCATGCCCAAGGAAGCCATCGCCCATGGCGGCGTCGAAAAGGTCGTTTCGCTGCATCACATCCCGCGGGAGATCATGCTCTGGTATCAGGCCGGGCACGCCGCGGTGGCAGGTTGATGGCCATGTCGCCCGTTCCGGCCAACACACTCACCGAGGCAACCACCGCGATCGAGGACGTCTCCTCGCGCATCGAGGACGTCTTTGCGCGCGTCGGTCAGGAACTCGGACGCGGCCACCTCATCTTCAAGGAGCTGAACCAGGGCTTAGCTACGCTCTCGGGTGAGCTTTCCGGCGCCGAGATCGAGGGCGCCGGAACGGCGCTGCAGGAGATCGCGGCGCGGCTGAGCGAGTTGGCGCAGGCGCTGCCGGCGGAGAGCGCGCTGCTGGAGACGATCGGCAAGAGCACGGCAGAGGCGTCCTCGCTGCTCAAGCCGCTGTTCAAGCACATCGGGATGATCACCATCATCGCGCGCAGCGCGCGGATCGAGGCGGCCTCGCTCGACGGCGACCGCGAGGGCTTTCTCGCCTTCACCCAGGAAGCCTACGATCTCGGCAGGGCCGTGCAGCGCTCGATCGAAGGCTGCGCGCGGGACCAGCAGCGCCTGTCCGAAGCGGTTGCCACCGCCTCCGGCCGGCAGAAGGAGTTCGAGAGCCGGTATCGGGCCCAATTGGTGTCGGAAAGCGCCAAGCTCGGCGCGGCCTATTCGGGGTTACGCGACCAGCGCAGCAAGAGCAGCCATTTGGCCGACCGCGCCAGTGCCAGCACCAGGAAGATCGCCGAGGCGGTCGGCAGCGCGATCATCTCGCTGCAGGCGGGCGACAGCACGCGTCAGCGTCTCGAGCACGTGTCCCATGGCCTCGGCCTTGCGTCGGAATCCGCCTCGAGCCTCGTTCCTGAAACGGTACCGAGCGATGACGGCGTGGGTGCGATTTGCCGGTTGCAGGCGGCCCAGCTCAGGGATGCCCAGCGCGAGTTCGGCGGTGACGTCGGTCAGATCGTCGGCGCACTGACGGCGATCCTGCACGATGCTGGCGTCGTCGGCCACGGCCGCACGCTGTTCGGCGGCGAGGAGGGCGGCTCGTCGTCGTTCCTGACGCGCATCAAGCAGACGCTGGCACACGCATCGACCCTGATCGCCACCTGCGAGAGTGCCGGCCGCTCGGTCGACGAGGCGCTCGCGATCGTCGAGGACACGCTGACGAAATTTCGCCAGGCGATCGCCGGGCTTGCCGAAGCGACCGTCGACATCACGCTGATCGGAATGAATGCCGGCCTCAAGGCGAGCCATCTCGGCAGCCGCGGCAGCGCCTTCGTCGTCATCGCCAACGAGCTCAAGGCGACCGCCGACCAGGTCTCCGCGGGGGCGGGGCGCCTGAGGCCCGTGCTCGATGGTATCGAGCGCTCGGCCAATGAGCTGAAGGAGCTCCGCGTGCAGGGTGATCCCACCCAGCTTGCCAAGCTCGAGCCGCAAATCCTTCAGGCGCTGCGCGAGGTCGAGGCCGGCAATGAACGGCTCGGCAAGCTGATGAGCCGGCTCGTCGACGAAGGCGCGGAGTTCGAGAGGCTGATGAATTCGGCTCAGGGTCTGATGACGAGACTCGGCGAAAGCTCCGCAGCCTTGCCTGCGGTCGCCACGCGGCTCGAGACTGCGAGCGCAGGCGCGCAGCGGCTACAGCCAGAGCTGCAGGATCAGGCGATCCTCGACGATCTCTTCGCGCGCTACACGATGGAGCGTGAGCGGGACGTTCATCGTGAATTCCTGCAAGCGGTAGGACTTAAGTCGATCGCCGCGACGCGCCGCGTCGAGGCGGTCGAGACCGCGGATGACGGCATAGAATTGTTCTGACGGCGTCGCCGCGTGCTGCGGCGTCAATTTGACGGGTTGGCTTTGCAGGGCGTTAACCGTCGCGGAATACTCGCCGCGTCGGTCATTGTCGCGCCCCAGAGTTGGTTGCAAATACCAGTGAATTCTACGGCGGACATTTCGATGATGCGAGACGGAAAATATGCGGCCTGGTTCAGGACCCCGCGCGGCCAGGGCACGGGCATCGTGCATCTGGCGGACGGACGGATCTCCGGCAGCGACAGCTTCTTCACCTATGGCGGCTCCTATCAGTTCGGTGACGACCAGCGCTTCACGGCCGTCCTGACCACGCGGCGCTATGCCGAGGGGCCGCCGACCGTGTTCGGTCTGGACGAGGTCGAGGTCCGCCTCGCCGGCGTGTGCACCGGTGCGATGGCGACCTGCTCCGGAACGGCCAGGGAAGCGCCCGACGTGATGTTCGAGGTGACGCTGATCTACAGCCAGGAAGATGCGCCGGTGACGGAGGCTCGAGGCGCCGTCGTGAAGCTCAATGACAAATTGCCCAAGGGCCTCGACAGCCGTTCGCGGCCGCGCCAATTTCCCGCGCCTTCCAGGCCTCCCGCATCTTAGTCTTGCGTTGACGCTATCGCAGCGAAGCGGGCTGCGACCGCGGCGCGGCAACGGTGCATTTAGGC
This sequence comes from Bradyrhizobium sp. CCBAU 65884, assembly GCF_028128835.1. Taxonomy (NCBI): domain Bacteria; kingdom Pseudomonadati; phylum Pseudomonadota; class Alphaproteobacteria; order Hyphomicrobiales; family Nitrobacteraceae; genus Bradyrhizobium; species Bradyrhizobium sp. CCBAU 65884. Next base: position 109,796 of record NZ_LBJU01000131.1, read on the forward strand.
GCAGAGATCTAGGATGAGGCGGCAATCAGGGACGGACGAGACCATGCCTCAGATCTGGATGACATACGACGAACTGGCGACACTCAGCGGCTGTACGCCGGCAGAAGCCAGAATGCGGGCCATCCATCTGTCGCTCGACCGTCGCAAGAGCCGCGACGGCGCAACGCGCGTCAAGCTTGACCTCGCGCTGACGGCCAGGTTCTTCGCGTCCGTTCGCGAGGCGGATTTCGATCTGGACGGCGCCATCGCCGCGCTCCAGAGCACGCACAGGCAGATGGCCGAACTCCTGGCCCCGACCGGGTTCCGCGAGCGCGGGGCAGCGTAGCCCGCTTCGCGCGATATCCTCGGACCGGCGGCGACAGCGACCCCGGTGGTATCTCCGATAGCCTTTGGCGAATCAGGCATAGACTCGTCTCCGGAATTTCAAGCCGGGGCCGGGGTTTCAACCGCATCGGGCCGTAGAGCCTGTAGGAGAATGCCATGAGGAAAGCCAAGTATCGGGTCGGCGTGACGCTGTTGGGAACGGTGATGCTCGGTGGGTTGCTGATCGTCACAACCGCGCCGTCACGTGCGGAGGTCGTCAAGCTGCAGGCCGACCTCAAGGGCAGCAATGAAGTGCCTCCGAACGGCTCGTCCGGTTCGGGCAAGGCCGAGGCCGCGTTCGACACCCAGACCAAAGTTCTGACCTATACGATTACGTTTGCCAATCTGACTGGTCCGGCGATGGGCGCCCATTTTCATGGCCCCAGTGATGCGGGCAAGAACGCCGGCATCGCTTTGCCCTTCAAGACGGTCCAAAGTCCTATCCAGGGCAGCGCCACGCTCACGGATGCACAGGCGGCGGACCTGTTGGCCGGCAAATGGTACGCGAACATTCATACGGCCGCGAACCCAGGCGGCGAATTGCGCGGGCAGATGATGAAGTAGGGGGATGTCGCCCTAAAGCGCGATGCGATTAGGATGGATCGTCATCACGCTTTAGGTTGTTGCTTAAGCATGATCTTTCGGAAAACCGCTGCGCACTTTTCCGGATCATGCTTTGGCGCTGACGAATTTGTCAGCGCCGTGGGCCTCAGGCTGGCGGCCGAGGTAAGAAGGCCAGGATCGTCTGGGCGAGGATGACGCCGACGGTGCCTCCTGCCGCCTTCTGCAGCACGTCCAGGAAACCCGGATCACGATCGGGGGTGAGCGTTTGCAGGACTTCCAGTCCCATTGCGACTGCGATGACGAGCGAGCAGGCCAAAGCGAGCCGGCCGGGCAACAGGAAGGCCAGCAGGAAGCCCAACAGGCCATAGGCGCTGAAGCGCTCGATGACGACGATCCAGTAGGCCTCGTGATGCCCCATCAGCGCCGGCCGCCCCGCCAGCCTTGCCAAGGTGGCATAGGCGATGAGGGCAAGGCAGATTCCCGCGGCTGCGATGAGGTGATTTCGACGCATGGCCCACCATAGCGGCTCGAGGGCCATTCCGCTTCGAAAGACGAGAATATCGTTAAAGCGCCTCGTCGTTCTTCCGGGGCAAGGACTGCCCAAAAGCTGGCCGCCATCGCCGGCCGGGAGGCCGTGCAGCGAAGATGGTCAGGCCACCAGGACGCCGCCGGCCGGCGCTGCGGATGCGGAGTGGCGGCGTGAATCGACCAACTCGCTGAATTTCGCATAGGGCAGCGGTGCGGCGACGAGATAGCCCTGTCCTTCCTCGACGCCGGAGGCGATCAGGGCGCGGCGCTGCTCCTCGGTCTCGATTCCTTCTGCTACGACCGTCATGCGGAAGTCCTTGGCCAGCGCGACCAACATCTCGACGATCGTCGTGGTCGATGCATCCACGGTGATGGTGTCGACGAAGAACTTGTCGATCTTGATCGTGTTGGCGCCGAGCCCCTTCAGCCGCGACAGACCGCTGTGACCCACGCCGACGTCGTCGATTGCGACGCGGAAGCCGTGGTCGCGCAATTCGGCCACGACGGTCGCGGCGTGCGCGAGATCGTCGAGCTCGTCGCGTTCGGTGACTTCAACCACGATCTGGCGTGCGGAGATTCTCGCCGCCAGGACCGTGCGACGCAGCGTCTCGACGAAGCCGGCACTCAACAGGTGCTTGGGCACGGCATTCACGGACATCTTGAAGGTCTTGTCCGCCTTCAGCACGCCCTGCAGTTCGGCGAGTGCCGATTTCAGGATCTGCCAGGTCATCACCTGGATGCGCCCGCTGGATTCGGCCAGCGGAATGAAGTTCATCGGCGGCACCACCGAGCCGTCCCGACGAACCCAGCGCGCCAGAATCTCGCAGCCCGTGATCCGGCCGGTCCTGAGGTCGAAGATGGGTTGGTAGTAAGGCTTGAATTCGCCGGCCGCGAGGCCGCGATCGAGATCGGCGACCGGTCCTTCCATCCGGCGGCTGCGCGCCAGCAGGATGCCGAACAGTGCGCCAAGCCCAAGGGCCACCGCGAGCGCCGGCCAATAGGCCTCGCTGTTCCAGCTCGAAAGCACGGCGTGCTCGAGCCGGATCGTGGCGTGAAGCGGGAAGCGCGTGGAATGCCTGTCGAAGCTGATCGGCTCTGACAGGGGCCTGTCGGCGTCGAGCCGGAATTCGCCGAGCTTCTCGCCATTGCTCAAGGCGAGGATCACCTCGCTGTGTGCGCGCAGCTCGGCGGGCATGAGATCGAACAGGCCGGCGTTGATGCCGACGATGGCGACCAGCGCGGAGCTGCGATTGACGTCCCTGAGCACGCCCAATGCGTCGCCGCCGAACTGCTCCACGCGGAATAGCGAGAGCGTCTTGTCGTGCGAGGGCAGCATGTCGCGGCGATCCGCCCATCCCTTGTCGAACTCCAGCGTCTCGGAATAGGCCGAGCAGATCACCGATCCGTCCGGGTTGACGAGACGGACGTCCTTGATCGCCGAGCGCTGATAGACGTGGAGCCGGATGGCTTGCAGCGCTGCCGGTGCGCAGCTGGCAAGATCACGCTTGGCGAGTTCGTCAAGGCTGGCCGCGGCGAAATCGACCGCAAATTCGGAGCGGCGCAGAACGACCTCGGTCAGCTCGCTCAACTGGTGCGCCTGCTGGTGGCGAATGACGCCGTCCGCCGCAAAATGGCCCGCCAGCCCGAACGCCATCGTGCTCGCAATAACGAGCGCCGCAAACGAGAGGTTCGGCCGCTGTAATCTCATCCGGTCCAGGCGGAAATCAGGAGAGGCTTCGTGACTGATCTTGGGAATTGATTTTGGGAATTGATTCTAGCCAGCGGGGGCTAAGATAGGGTTTAACGGGCGGACCGGTCCGGAAGGGCTACCGAGTGGTTGCCTGACTGATGGTCGCGCGGCCCGAGCATTGAAAGTTGAGCAGTATGATCAGGACGTTAAGCCTCCTCCTCCTGTCGTTGGTCGTCGGAATCACCGTGGCTTGGGCGCAGGGAACCAAAGACCAGCCATCGGGCAATCAGCCCACTACCCGCAGCGGCACGGCGACGAATTCCGGTTCGGACAGCATGGGTGGTGCTTTCAAGGGGACGGGGACACCCAACTACGGCACCAGCCCCGGGATGGGTTCCCAGAAGAAGACGCGCAACTAGGTCTGAATAGGCCGGGCGGACTGAAGGCAGGACGGTTGGTCGCGCTCATCGGGGGCGGGCGGAGACGGCCTCTGGATAAGCTCTGCCTGACCTGTCGGTGTGGGGCGCGGCGGGATCACTGGCGACCCGCAGCCGAAGCACCACAAAAGCGATGTTAATCGCCAGCCAAATCAACATTGCGGAAATGGCAAAATGGACCACTGCCAGACCTCACTGCGAAGTCTGGATAACACCCAGTGATTGCGTTGGTTCCGTCCTGCACTGTGAAAAGCTGGACGGATCCTCGACGAACTGTTTCCAAGACTAGCCCTTCTTCCCGGTCTTCGGCTTCAGCGAAAGACCAAGCCGCAATGCCATGCGCTTGATCGCATCAGGCGAGCGTCCGAGAACCTTCGCCGCCTCTTCCAGCGAAGCCGAAGACTTGGCCAGCTCCATGAGCCGGCGGTCTTCTTTGAACGACCAGGGCTTGCGCGCCATAACCGAAATCATCCTCTTGTCGACACAACGACAAAGCCGCCAAGCGACCCATGTTCGCTCGACGGCTTTGCTTGGGTGGGGCCGGGCTTGGGGGAGCCCGGTGCGAAGATGGATATGCGATCGGTGAGACTTCGCAACAAACAACGCGGATTAAGCTAACTGCTCAACCTTACCGCGATGAAATCGACGCGCGACGCTCCGTATAACCACGGTGTTTCGCTGGCGAATCCGATGCGCGCCTTCCGACGGTCGCTTTCAGCCGCGCCGGTCCAACGTTTGAAGCGCCAAATGAACGAGGGTTCATGGTGTCGGCCTGTCGAGTTCTGGTAAAAAGAACTGAGCCCCTTCTCCGCGCTCTGTGCCCTCGCGTGCCGACCAATCTTCAAGCATCACGTTGCACAAACTTCATCTTCGTCTGACAAAAGTTTCAGCGGTGACGATCTTGAAGTCGACACAACGAAAAGATGAAAATGAGCGCGGGAGGAACGTTCCGGCAAACGTGGGAACATTCCAATGTTAGCTGCCTTGGTTTTGATTTCGATTTTCGCCGCGGGCTTTGGTTGCGGCTATGGGGCACGGGCGTGGCGTTCGCGGAAGCGATCGGCACGATATCGTCTTTACGCACCCTATACCCCCGCCTCGATGGAAGCCGGTCGTACCCAGCGGCCATCGTAACCGCGGGACTGCGCGCGTATTGCCCCATGGTCGTGGCGAAGTAGAAATAACCATGTGCGGTTAGGTTAATCTGTCGCCGTCCTTGAGGGCCCAGGAAAGGCAACCTAAGACGGATCAGTTCATTGCGAATTCGAGTCCTCTATTTCCGGAGGGCGCGCGGGCAGGCGTAGATGACGTGGCTGATTGCGTTGCTGGGCGCGACGACTTGCGCTCTTATTTTGATTGCGTTTGTTTGTAGCTATGGCCGGCATCTGAGAGATCTTCCAGGTCCTTGGATCATGAGCGAGGGTCATTCAAATGATTGATCAACGGCAGAACGCGCCGCGCAGATATTTTGTTGACGCGCAAGGGCATCGTGTTCTGATAGGCCTGTCGCTGGAGGAGACGGCGGAATTCGAGGCGCTGGATCTTGCACCGAAGGAAACGGTGCAAATCGTGGCCGAAGCCCGCGCAGGCACGGGAGCGGCCGCGGTTGACGACGTTCGGTGGCTCGAGCTCTATTCCAAGCACGAAGGAGCCTGGCGGGCCTGGATCGCACAAAGCCAGGCGGGGCGGACGCAGGATTTAGGCTTTGTTAACTATGCCTGACCGATGGTAGCAGCTTAGATCTCGAAAATGGGGATGGCCCACATGTTTCAGCTGTTCCTGAGAGCACGCGCGCACAGCCTCCTCGGCTCCCGCCGTGAGGACAAGGGCTTCAAAGCCCGCTCCGCCGAGCGTGATGCGGAGACAGACCGCGCGAGGGTCGACGCCGTTATGGTCGCCATCGACACCGCGCTACGAGATGCGGAGAGGGAGCAGGTCGGCCTTAGTCGACGTGTCGATGACGCGCTGGCGCGAGCATCCGTCACCTTTGGAAACGGCACCGACGAGTACCTCGAGCGGGAGGCGCTCGACAATCATCACCAGGATCTCTTCGCGGCGGACATCTCCAATGGCCAGCGGCGGCTCAAGGAGCTGGCAAGCACCATTGCTCACTTGAAGTTCGTCAAGACCGCAATGCTCACGCGTTTTCCGAATTTCAAGCCGCCGCAGCTCAACAGCTAGTATTGGAGCTCTTGCTGCGCGCGCTCGGCCATCCTTCGAGACGCCCAGGGCAGACCGCGTGACAATTCGGCGCCGCTTTGCCGTTTGGCGCGTCGATCCTTTTTGCTATGGTCCCGGCAAGCATTCACGCTTCGAGGGAGCAGCAAGGTGCCGGTCAGGAATATGCGAAGGTTGGTTGGATTGGCATGCGTGTTGACGTTGGCTGCGCCGGCGACGGCGTCGGCCATCACTGCCGAAGTGGCGCGCGCATGCGAAGCGGCGGTGGCCAAGGCCTTTCCGCCCAGGCAAATCGGCAACCCGGCGGCCGGGAGTGCCAAGGGAACGGCCAAGGATCAGCGCGCATACTTCCAAAAATGCGTCGCGAACAACGGTAAGGTCGACGACGCGCCGGCGGAGGCGGCCAAGGACGGCAAGCCTAGTAAGTAGCGGCCGTCGATCTAACGCGGCGGCGGGCAGGGAGAATAGAACGCGCCGTTCGCCGCGTTGATGCGTTCGACGCATTGGTTGGGATCGGTGATCGTCCCGGCCACGGTGAAATCGTAGCCGATGCCTTTGACGACGACGATGTAGCGGCCCGGCGAAAGCGTGAAGCCGTCCTGCTCCGGTTGCAGCAACAGCATCCCCTGCTGATCCTCGACCGGCCCCACTTTGTAGGGGTAGGACATGCTGCGAATGACCCAGGAATCGCCCGCGCTGACTATGGCGGCCTTGCCGGAGGCATCGACGCCCATTGACCGGGACACCTTCGCGACGACTCGAACCTCGGTCACGCTTGCCTCAATGCTTCCGTCCGGCCTGAACACGATGAAGTTGACATCTCCGCTTGTCAGGGTCGTTGCACTCGGCGTGTTGATGGCCGCCGAGATCGCAACGCGGCGGTCTGGAATCTTCCCGGGGACCGGCTTCAGTTCCTGGAGTTGCCCCTCGTTCAGCGCGTAGACGCCGAAGGTCGTCGGCAAAGGCATGGAGGGGTGTGCAGGTGGCGCCGGCTCCTTTGCGCTGTCGGGCGATCGTTCGACACTCGCGCTCTCCGACGGGGGCGGGGCGGTGGCCGGCCGGGGCTCGGGGTTGCCCGGCGCGCGCTCGGATGGCAGCACCAATTGTGACAGTGCGGCCACGTGCGTCCTCAAACGCGGCCAATAGATCACCGCGCTGCTGGCGCTGGCCATGAGCAGGAGAATGCCGGCCAGTCGAACCAGGAAAGTGAAGGCGCCGCTCCGCTTGGGCCGATCCGGCGATCGCGGCGAAGCCACGGGACGGCGCGCGGCTTCCGCGTCCTTCGCAGCAGGCGGCGAAGCGGAAACGGGTAACGATATCGGAATAGGCGGGGGAGCGGGGGTCTGGACGGACGGGGGAACCGGAGCTGCGGTTGCCGCAATTTTTTGCGGCTCAGACGCGGCGCTACGCTCGAAGGAACGCTCGACCTCCTTGATGGCACGTTCGAGGACTTGCTGAAACTCGCGCGATTCCCGCGCGTCGGCATGCGTAAATTGCTCCAGAAGCTTGACGCGCGCCAGCTCATAGACAATCTCCCGCATCTGCCGGGGATCGTCGGATACGGCGCGGATGCGGCTCGACAGGAGACGGATAAACCCGGCTGTGATCTGTTGCGCCGAGGGAGCGTTGGCTGCAGTTTCACCGGAGTCGGTCATCAAGGCCGATCAAGTAGCCCGGATAGGGCTATTTCGCTAGGTCTTTCCGCTTCAAACGTCTCGAGTTGAGCCGGTTTGGCTTCGATTGGCGGGTCCGCAAAGGCCTCGCGCGTTGTTCGAAGGTGCTTGCTTTTGGGCGAGAACCTGTGACATTTCGCCAAGCTCCTCTCCTTTTTGGTGTTCGACCATGCGCGGCGTTCTAGCAGTCCTCACGGTTTTGACCTTCGTGGTTTCGCCTGCCGTTGCGCAAGGGACCAAGGATCAGGCCAACACCACGAGCTCGAGCATCATCACGACCCCCACGAAAAAGGCGCAGACCAATCAGGCTGCCTCGCGGCCGACCGCCGTTCGGAACCTTTCAGGCAGGCTGCCTGCTGGAAAGTCGGCCCAGGGTGTCTGGCGAGCCGGCCAGCTGGTTGCCGTCCCCCGCTAAGGTTCACCCAACGAACCGTGAAGGAACGGTGATCGCCTCCCTGACGTTCATGCTCGGGAGATATCGTATGAAACGACCAGTTCTGATCGCCATTGCGTTGCTTGTGCCCGCCGCTGCCTGGGCCCAGGGCGTCAACGACCCTTCGACGCCCAACCGCAACGTGACCATTGTCAATCCGTCGCAGCCCGCGCCGCCCAACGCGACGCGTAACATCCCGAGCCGGATCGAGCCCCCCGTGACGAGGGGCGGCGGATACGCCCGACCCTATCACGGGAATAGAACCCGGGGCAGTGGCTCGAGCCGCCGTTAGTCGCGCTGAACACCGCCAAGACGCAGGGCCGGCTATTGCGGATTGACCTCGACCTCCAGTGTCGATGTCCCCGCAACCTGACGGTTCTTGCCCGAGATCAGCAGCGTGAACTTGTCGCTGCCGGGCGCCCCGGCTTCTGCCGAATAGCGGAAGCCGGACCCAACCACCGCCAATTGTCCCCGTGATGGCCCGCTCACGACCGATACCTTGAAGATCTGCATGTACGACCAGCGCAGGCCCTGGATGCACTCCGCGCCAGGCGCGATCGACATCGTCCATTTCACCGTATCGTGCGACAACGCGAACGGCGTCCGTTCCTTGATGCAGATGGGGCTCGCCTGCGCCGCGAGGCCAGACATGGCGGACGCCGCGAGGACAACACCTGACAGCAATACCGGCCTTGTACGCATTCTCGGCAACTCCACCAGCTTATGCCGAAATCTAACGGCGACGATTTAACGTGGTCTTGGAACGCAGCTGTTTGCCTTTGAGTCGCTCATCACACGTGGATCTCGGAAAGCGCGATCATCCGGTCGGCTCTCTCCAGATCCTGCCATCCTACCTCTGTTTTGCCCGACGGATCAAATCGGATTTCGGGAAAGGCGTAACTGATTGAAATGGTTGGCGCCGGCTACTGTGCATGGGGTTGTTTTCGACTTTTGATGGGACGGCGCAGCGTTCCTAAAATCTTGCAATTGGCAGCCGCATGAGCTGAAGTTGAGGGGGCCGCTGGATGCTGCTCGGCCCGCTTGGGAGTCATCGGAGTGCGATACATTCGCCGCAAGTCCACATCGGATCGCTGGATATCCGGGCGCGCGCCGGTTCAGGCGGCCGTGGCTGCCGCTGTCGGATTCGCCCTCTCTGCCTACCCGCTCTCATGTCGTGCTCAGACTGAGCCGGAGCCATCCATCAACGACTATCTTCCACCAAGCGAGCCGGAAGTGACGCGCGACGAATGGCGGCAGCGGATCGAGGACGCACGGCGCCGAGCCAAGGAAGCTTCGCGCGAGCGGCGGGAGCATCCCGAGCTCTACAAGCCGATTCCGGAAGATCCGGACCTTGTCGCGACCGAACGCCTTCTCCGCGACGATAGCCTGCAGCGAGGCGATATCGTCACGACCAAGAAGGGCATGTTCGTCTATCAGGGGCGATCCGACCAACCGCGCCGCGATCAGGACTTCGTGCCGGTCAACCCGAAATCGGTGCGCTGAAATTCAGTACCGCCGCAAGATCTCGTTGAATTTGGGATCGGTCACTTTCGTGGTGTCGAGCAGCAGCGCCTTGCCTTGCGGAGTTGCCTGCACATAGGCCGCGATCAGCAGCGGCTCGTAACGCGAGCGATTGGCAAGCGCTGCGCGGATGTCGGATTGCGCCAGCAGCTTGATCTCCTCGTCCGTTGCAGCCGCGCCCGAGGTCACGGTCCGGACGCGAGCGAAGGCGACGTCGATCGGCACCGATCCGGTCAAGTAGGACATCTTCACAGCCGGCGTCGCCGCTTCGCCAGCTTGCGCCTGCAGCGTGCCGAGCGTGAGCCAGAGCGCGGGCCTGATTGGTGATACTTTCAAGGCAGCGACGACGGCGCTTTGGGCGGCCTTGTTCTCGCTGGCCCGCCCGGCCGCATCGGTTGAAGGACGGTGAAGAACGTCAGCGGCCAGTGCCGCCGCGTAGTTCGCGAGCAGGTCCCCATCCAGCGAAACCGATGCCAAGACACCGCCGGCGGCCAGCTTGGCCTTCTCGGGCGGAATCTCGCCCGAGAACAAATCACTCGCGCGAAAGTTCGGTCGGACGAGATCGCCGTAGAATTCCATGCCGGCATGAAGCGCCAGCACGATCGCGGTGCAGATGCCGATGACGCGAAGCAGGAACATGCGGTTCATGGTGAAATCGATGAGGCCTGTGAGGGCGAAGCGAGCACGGGATTGAAACGAGAGCAGGGCTCTTAAATTGCGAGCAGACTATCACCTTGGATCGTCAGCAGCGTCAAGTTTCCGGTCGCATAGGCGCCGGTGTCGATGTTGATGCGGTTCGGGCGAATATCGGGCACGCTGACCGGCGTGTGACCGTGGACGATATATTTGCCGAAGCGCTCCTCGGACGCCAGGAATTCCTCGCGGATCCAGAGCAGGTCCTCATCCTTCTGGCGCTCGAGCGGGACGCCAGGCTTGACGCCGGCATGGACGAAGAAGAAGTCGCCGCAGGTGAAGGACGAGGGCAATTGCTGCAGGAACGCCAGGTGCTCGGGCGGTAGTGCGCGCCTCAGTCCTTCGATCAGTTCGACCTGCTGCTCCGCGGACGGATTCATGGTCGGCGTGATGCCGTAGGAGACCAGCGTCAGCAGGCCGCCATAGTGGCGCCACTCCTGCAGGCGGGCCGGATCCTTGAGGACCTCGAGCAGGAAGATTTCGTGGTTGCCCTTGAGGCAAACCGTCTCGTGTGTTTTCGAGCGTTCGATCAACAGATCAAGAACGGCGCGCGAGTCCGGGCCGCGGTCGACGTAGTCGCCGAGAAAGACCTGGATGGCCCGTTCGGGGGCCGAGCGGGCCAGATCGACGTCGATGACGGTTAACAGCGATTGAAGCAAATCGGCGCGGCCGTGCACGTCGCCGATGGCATAGACGCGCACGCCGTCGGGAAGCCGAGGCTTGGTCTTCTTTCGAAAGCGTGAGGAAAGGCCCATCAGGTCGGTCGAATCGCTTCCAGCGTCACGAGCGGAACGTCGCGATGGCTCTTAGCAGAACAAGTCACACATCGGTATTCTTAATTGTTTCCGACCAAGGCGCCCGCATTTTGATTAAAGGATCGCGCGGCTTTTGAGCCGTATTTCAAGACGTCCCGCGTAGCGTCTCCCCAACAAGAACGGGGAGCGCGACATGCGCAAAGTTGTAAAGTTCCTGGCGGCCGTGGCCGCCATCGTCGTTGCTGCGGGGGTGCAGCAGCGCGCTCAAGCCGCATTCGTCGGTGCGCCTTTGGCGCTGCGCGGGGCCATCCAGTACATCAAGTTCGACCAGCCGACGCTGGCGCCGATGGCGTTCACGCTGTTTTGCCTGAAGTACAAGGACGAGTGCAAGCCGCGGCCGCAGCACATCGTGTTCAGGGGTGGGCGCCTGAAGCTTACGGCGGAGCGGCTGGCGCAGATGCAAGAGGTCAACCAGAAGGTCAATACCGCCATCCGTCCCGAGGCCAATCTGGAAGGGCTGCGCGGCGAGAAATGGCTGCTGCATCCGACCAGCGGCGACTGCAACGATTACGCTGTGACAAAACGCCACGAACTGATCGCCAAGGGCTTTCCGGCGCGCTCGGTGCTGCTCAGCGAGGTCGTGACCACCTGGGGCGAGCATCATCTCGTGGTCGTGGTTCGCACCTTCGCCGGCGATCTCGTGCTGGACAATCTCTCCGGCCACATTCTGCCGTGGTCGAAGAAGCCCTATCGCTGGGTCCGCATTCAGTCGCCCAAGAACCCGAACTATTGGGCCTCACTCGGCGATCGCGCGGTCTGATCACCCGCGCTCTATCGTGATCCGGATTGGCTGACGCTCTGCGACAGCCCCAGTCCCACGATCACTGCAAGGCACAGGATGGCCGCCGGGCGCAGCAGCCCGGGACCGGCCAAGCTCTGAACCAGCGCAAACAAAACACAGGCCGCGGCGGCCGCAGGGAAGAACGAGTCGCGTCCGCGCTGCAAGGCGCCGAAGAACAGGCGCACCAGCGCGATCAGACTCACCGCCAGCGCGGCAGCCTGGCCAATCCATCCCATGCCGGCAAAGACCGCCGTGGCTGTCGACGGCGCCGTCAAAGCGGCTCCGACGTCGCTCTGATAGATACGGCCCACCGCAGCAAAGGTCCCGGCGCCCGCGCCGAACCAGCGCGTGTCGGTCAACATGCGCTCCAATGCGGCCCGCGTTTCGGCCCCCATATCCTGGACGAGCCGCAGCAGGACCGGTCCGGAGCCCTTTTCGAACAGGAACGACAGCACGATCGCCCCGCCGATCAAGGCGGCGGCCGACAAGGCGCCCGCGGCCAATGGCGATAGATCGAGCCTGCGAATGACGAGGATCAGCAGGATCAGCACAATGCCAAAGCTTGCTGCGATCGCGCTGTTCGTGCCCGACAGGCCGAACACCGCAAGCGCGCTTGTCAGCGCGCCCACAAGACCGCAAAGGCCGATCGCCACCGAGCGAAGGACCGAGTGATGCGTCTCGGCCCGTTCGGCCGCAAGCTGCATCACCGCCAGATTGAGCATGAGACCGAGGCCGGCCAAAGTCGTCGTGAAATCCGAGGGCGCGGCCCCCGCAAGCGCCGGCGACAGCCGATGCAGGTCCAACATCAAGGCGGAGACCGCAGTTACGCCGCTCAGCACAAAGAGAACCAGCTCCGCACGGCTGCGGTTGCGGACCACCAGGATGGTGACGCCGAGCAACGAGATCGCCGCAAGCGCCAGCAGCAGCGCGCTGACGGTCAGGCCGATATCGGCCGTGATCGGTCCGAACGGCAGGCCACCTAGGGCATCGTGCGTGCTGGCCCAGATCGGATGGGCAAAGCTCAGTGGAAGAGGGGTGAGTTGGGCCGCGATGAACAGCGGAATGGCGATCGGGATCCAGCGGCCCCAGGAGGTCGCGCGGACATAGTGGTCGTAATCAGCTTTTCGCGCGCTCGCGGTGGCCGCCAACAAGCTTAGCGCGGCGGCCATCGTCCCGAGCTGCGCACCGAACTTGGCGCCGGCGATTTCGAGAGCGGAAGCGGAGACGATGGAAACGATGAGGGCAAAATAAGCGAGGGACAAACGGCGCGCTCGAAGGGAATCCTGAAACGGTCAGGTCACCATACAAGCGAGCGGGTGGTTTTCAAACAGAGGCCTGCCTCGGTCCAACGCTTAAACCTTAAACCGTGAACCTTGGGCCATTTGCGCGCGGGCTCGTCGCGGCGTTGATCGGCGAGATCAGCGGGTGGCCTTGATCGGACGGCCGAAGACGCGGGCGGCACGTGCGGCGGCAAGGCCAAAGCGCGCCGCCGAGCCGAAGAGATAGCCGCCCTGAAGGGCGATGGCCGCGAGTGCCACGCCTTTGAGGCTCTCGAGCAACGTGAGATCGAGCATCAAGCCGACCGGGACGGCGGTGAGCACCATGACGAAGGTCAACGGCAGCAGGACCAAGACGCGAAAGCGTTGGCCCAGTACGGCACCTACGAGAAAGCTGAAAATCAAAAGCGCGGTCATCCGAAACACTCTCCGTGCTTCGGACCCTAGGTTCCCCACCCTAAAAAGACCCTTAAGCTGTATGGCTAAATTTGGCCTATTGGCTGCAATTTGCCAGCAGCGAATGATAGGCCTCCCGCAAGCCGTTCAGGGCCACCACGCCCTTGATCTCGCTGTCGCTTTCCCTGACCACCACCGACAGCGAGGCCGTCGTCTGCCACTTGCCGGCGGCAAAGGCCGAAACCTCGTCGGGCAGCAGCACCGCGGCGCCTGCGGCCGCCATGCTGGCGTTAAAGGTCAGGGTACCGCCGCCGCTCGCGGCGATGGTGACCTTGGGGTGGCTCCGCGGCGGGAAGGGCCGGATCAGGGCCACCAGCACGTCGATCTTGCCCTTTGGCGCACAGCGGACGATGAGGCCGGCAAAGTCCGCGTCGGATTGGGTGGTATCCGCGGTCTTCGTGATGGCCGCGAAGCTTTCGCCATCCTTGCCCCCTTGCGTGCGGCTGAACTTCCAGACGGAGGAGGGGGCGGGGGCGGCCACCTCGACAATGGGTGCGCCCTGGCACGACGACCGCGCGCTGCCAGCGCAGGAGGTAGCAGAGCCCCAGGGGCGATCAGCCGCGCCAAGGAGGGAGCCTGCCAACAGCGGGACAAGAAGGAGGCCAGACAATGGGAGTTCCTATCCTTAACGGCCCGGACTTAGCAGAGCGGCGAGAGGTCAAGAAGCCTCGCGCTCGACACACGGAGCCCTTGAGTTGGGCGGTTTGCTCGCCGACCGGGCACACGAAATACAACAAATGGTCACAAAGGGTTAAACCAAGCCCCAAAGAGTGGCCCGCACGCAACAGTAGCCGACCGATCGCTCCATTAACCACCGGGAACCCTTGTCGCACCACCCCCTAGGCCGTACCAATCAGGGCTAATTGGGGTCTCTTGGGGCGCGCGATTCATGCATTCCTTTGCCAAGTCTTATTTATTCAAGCCAGCGCTCCTGATGGCCGCTTTGGCGCTCGGAGCGTGCTCGACCAATCCCGGCTCGGGTCCGCTGACGGACGACGTCAACAACAAGATTCAGACTGAAAACGCTCCCGCTTACGAGCTGGTGCCGCTCAATCCGGCCACGGTGAAGATCCTGCACACCCATGAGCCCAAGGGGCTCGCGGGGGCGTTCACGGACAAGCGGCCGCCGGCCAGCATCGTATTCGGCATCGGCGACGTCGTCAGCGTCACCATCTTCGAAGCCGCGGCAGGCGGTCTGTTCATTCCGGCGGAAGCCGGCGTCCGCCCGGGCAACTATGTGACGATCCCGGATCAGTCGGTCGACAATGACGGCTTCATCACGGTGCCCTATGCCGGCCAGATCAAGGCCGCGGGGCTTACGGCGGTGCAAATCCAGCGCGCGATCATCGACAAGATCGGCAACCGCGCCATCGAGCCGCAGGCGGTCGTCGCGATGTCCTCGCAGCGCACCCAGCTCATCAGCGTGCTCGGCGAAGTCAATTCGCCGGCGCGTTATCCCGCGAGCGCGGCGGGCGCAAAGGACAAGGTGCTCGATGCGATCACCCGCGCCGGCGGTATCAAGGGCCAGGGCTTCGAGACCTGGGTCATGCTGGAGCGTGGCGGACGGCGGGCCACCGTGCCGTTCGAAAATCTCGTGATGGCGCCCGAGAACAACGTCTATGTTCGCCCCGACGACAGCATCTACGTCTATCGCGAGCAGCAGAAGTTCCTGGCGTTCGGCGCCAGCGGCCAGAGTGGCGAGTTCAACTTCGATGCCTGGCGCATCAACCTCGGCGAAGCCATGGGCAAGGCTGGCGGTCTTCTCGATGGCCAAGCCGATCCGGCCGCCGTGTACATGTATCGCCGCGAGCCGCGCGAGGTTGCGGCCCAGCTCGGTATCGACGTGAGCAAGTACACTTCCGAGACCGTTCCGGTCATCTTCAACGTGAACCTCCGCGATCCCGGCGGCTTCTTCCTTACCACCAAGGTCATGATGAAGAACGGCGACGTGATCTACGTCTCGAACTCCCGCAACGTCGAAGTTACGAAATTCCTGCAGTTCCTGCGCGTGATCATGGCCACCGGCTCGGATGCGGTGAATCTCTCCAACGACGCCCTGATCTTCCGCAACAACGTCAAGCTGGCGCCGTAAGACGCCGACTTGATCCAGCGAAACCGATGGCACCGGGGCTTTGTCCCGGTGCCATTTTCGTTTAGATCGAAGCGGTTCTGCTGCGGCTACGAGTTCGGGAAAGATCAAGGCGCCACTGGGCAGGGCGCCGGTCATCGGGCACCCCGCACTGTTGCAAGGGGCTTCATGCGCTTTTGGACACTTTGCCGTCTTTTGGCTCTCGTCCCCGTCGGCTTCGGGCTTGCACCGCTCGGGCAGGCTCTCGGCGCTGCTGCAGAGCTGGGCGTCCGCCACCGCATCGACGTGATGGTCTCCGCGGAGCCTGACGCTCCTGTCTTGTCGCGCCTCAAGGGAGCCAAGGGCGAGCTGTCGTTCACGGTCCGGCTGTCGGCGAACTCCAAGGAGAGCAAGTTCTTCGGAATGCTGCGCCCGTCCTTCCCGGATATCGTTGTCCCCGATGGTGCGGGAAAGCCGCTGGTCCAGCAGACCAAGCTATGGGAGGAGGAGGTCTGCCATCAGCGCCGCGGCCTGCCTAAAGTCACGGTGACGCAGCTCGGCGGGCATTTCGGCGAGGGGGAGGGGCGGATCGAGATTTCGGCCATCAACCGGCATATCGGCGTCCTGGTCCCGCCCGACGAATTGACCCCTGGAATAAAACTCGATCCGGGCAGTGATAGCTTTGGAGTATTCTTGGCATTCCGGGCGCAGACCCGGAACAGCCGCCTCAATGTGGATCTGAAGATCTATCCGATCGATTGCTTCCTCTAAGCCCAAGAGCAAGGCTCGCCTCAAGAAAGCACGATGCGCCTTTGGCCTCCCAATATCAGCTGGTTCAGGATTCGTTGGTCATGGAGCCTGCCCGCGACCTTCATCCTGTTCTTTGTGGTGGCCGGCGCGCCGTTTCCGTTCGGCTCGACCAATGATCTGTCGATCGCATTCTGGTGCCTGTGCCTCGGGGTAGCGGTGATCGTCGCGCCGACGCGCGATCTGCGGGCACCGCATCTGTGGCTACTCGCCGGCATCGGCGTGATCGTTGCGGCTTACGCCTTCGTGCTGCACGAGCAGCTCTCCGACCATCCCTGGATTGCGACATTCCAGCCGATCTGGAAGCAGGCCGCGGAGCTGCTGGGCGTGCCGATCGCCCCGTCTGCTTCCATCGTCAAGAACGAGGCGTTCTTCGCGCTCGGCGCGCCGCTCGCCAACATCCTCGCCATCATGCTTGGCATCACCGTCGGGGCCGATCGCGACCGCGCACGCCGCCTGCTCTGGGTGATCGCGATCTCAGGCGCACTCTACGCCCTCTACGGCGTGCTCTCGTTCCTGATCGAGCCCACCATGATCCTGTGGCGGGACAAGACGGCCTATCTCGGCAGCGTCACCGGCACCTTCATCAACCGCAACACGGCGGCGGCCTATTTCGGCTCCTGCGCAGTGATCTGGATGCTGCTGA
This sequence comes from Bradyrhizobium sp. CCBAU 65884, assembly GCF_028128835.1. Lineage (NCBI taxonomy): Bacteria > Pseudomonadati > Pseudomonadota > Alphaproteobacteria > Hyphomicrobiales > Nitrobacteraceae > Bradyrhizobium > Bradyrhizobium sp. CCBAU 65884. Next base: position 126,726 of record NZ_LBJU01000131.1, read on the forward strand.
TCCTGGAGGATGTGCGCCGCCGGCTTCCTGAGCGGCACATCGAGTGGAAACGCCTGTCGCTCGATGTGCGGACGATCCCGCCAAAAGAGATCCTGCCGCAGCTTGGCTGCCTGCTGATCTGCCTGATGGCGATGTTCATGACGACCTCGCGTGCCGGCGTCGGCCTGTCGCTGCTCGCGATGATCGTCTCGTTCACGCTCTTCCTCCGAAAAGACCTGCCGCCGCGCACCGGCATCTGGATCTCGCTGGGCTCGGGCCTCGCCGTCGCGCTCGGCCTCTTGCAGCTGCTCGGCGGACGCGTCTCCAGCCGCTTCGACAGCCAGGGCCTGGTCGACGAAGGCCGCATCGAGGCCTGGAAATCGACGCTGCGGATCATCGGCGACAACCCGTGGTTCGGCACAGGCATGGGCACCTTCCAATGGGCCTTTCCGCCGTATCGAAGCCCCAACATCTCGATTCGCGGCGTCTGGGACGCCGCGCATTCGACGCCGCTGGAGCTTGCCTCCGAGGTGGGCATTCCGATGGCGCTGCTGGTGGCGCTCGGCTGGGCCATCATGCTGCTCGTCCTGGCCAGGGGCGTGTTCGGACGCCGGCGCGATGCCATCATCCCGCTGGCGGCGGTGGCGACCGCGACGCTGTCGCTGCTGCATTCGTGCCTCGACTTCACGCTGCAGGTGCCCGGCTACAGCATTCCATTCTTTGCGCTTTTCGGCGCCGGCCTGGCGCAATCCTTCCGCACCAAGGAGGGCCGGGCGATGGCGGAGGCGGGCGCCACCAGGCGGCGAGGCGACGGCCGTCCGACAACCGCTGACGCAGCCCCGAGCCCGGTGCCTCAGCTTCATAAAAGTGTCTAGATTTGAAGCAGTTGCGTCGTTTACGAAGTCTTTAGAATAAGTGGACAGCTGTTTTCTCTTCGGTTAGGTTCCGCACTGCACAGCCATTTGCCCGGGCCGAGGAAGCACATCGGGGCAGCTGATTTTTTGGAGGTTGATTTATGAGCGTTATCAGGATTGCGCTTCGCATGGCTGCCGCCGCGGCCCTCGCCGCGACGATCTCGTCGGCCGCCAGCGCCGCCGTCTACCCGCCGCAGCGCCAGCTGCCGGCCACCGTCATTTCCGACTTCAAGGCTTCCCCCAACAGCCTGCTGCAGCAATATCCGACAGGCGGCCCGCAGCTGATCTCGCGCGTGCGCGACCTCGGCGCCTCCGATCCGACCACGCTTCCCGGCCTGATCGCGCTGTTGAAGGATCCCGCGACCACCAAGGACCAGATGCGCGCGATCGTCGGCGGCCTCGCCCAAATCGCCCGCATGGCCGCACAGTCCGACCAGGCCTTCGCCAATGAGATCCAGGCCGCGATCGCCAACACCGGCAACGCCGACGTGATCGCCGCCTACCAGGCCGCGACCGGCGACGTCGCGATCGCCGCGACCGGCGGCGGCGCGGGCGGCGGTGGCTCCGGCGCAGGTGGGCCGACCGGCAACGCCTTCCCCGGCGGCGGCAATGGCGGCGGCGGTGGCGCCCCGTTCGGCAACAACAGCCACTCCAACAATCCGCCTAACAACCCCGGTGGCGGCGTCGGCGGTACCACCAACGGCCCCGTCAGCCCACGCTGACCGGAACCGGCCCTCTCGGCCGACCCATGACATTTCACGGCAGCGGCGCCCGCGGGCGCCGCTTTGCTTTTGCGCCGTTAAGCTTCCTGCAAAATGTCGCGTAAGACGCGCTGTGCACTGCATCGACCGCGTTCAATTGCAGGCAGGATTGTGCTAGTGGTTCGCCCAGCGCGGGCTTTGGCATCAGATTTGCCCCGGACGCAGCTGGGCTGTTGGCGAACATTAATCCCAAGAACACACATCGATCCATTTTCAGGAATTGCTAGATGTTGCAGGTGAACAAGCCGACCTCGGAGATCAACCGTGATTTCGCCGAGGCCGACGGCTCCCCGTCGCAGACGCTGACCTCCTATCTCGACATCATCAGGCGCCAGTTCCCGACCATGGTCGCGATCGTCTCGGCCTGCGTGATCCTGGCGCTGCTCTATCTCTTCACCGCCGCGCCGCTGTTCACCTCCACGGCGTCGATGGTGATCGACACCCGCAAGGTGCAGCTATTCCAGCAGCAATCCGTGCTCGGCGATATCGCGGTCGATTCTGCGACGGTGGAAACCCAGGTGGAGATCCTGAAATCCGAGAACATCAGCCTCGCGGTAATCCGCGATCTGCATCTCACGGAGGACCCGGAGTTCACCGGCAGCGGCACTGGCCTCCTCGGCGCGATCATGGGCTCGGTCTCCGGCCTGTTCTCCTCCGGCCGCGCGCCGTCGGAGTTCGAGCTGACGCGCAAGGCCCTGGGCGTGTTCGAGAAGAGCCGTACCATCAAGCGTCTCGGCCTCACCTATGTGATGGAGATCGGCTTCACATCGCGTGACCCCCAGAAGGCCGCGCGCATCGCCAACGCCATCGCGGACGCCTACATCGTCGACCAGCTCGAGGCGAAGTACCAGGCCACCCGTCGTGCCAGCGTGTGGCTGCAGGACCGCATCAAGGAGCTGCGCACCCAGGCTTCCGCCGCACAGAAGGCTGTGGTGGACTTCAAGATCGCCAACAACATCGTCGACAGCGGCGGCAGGTTGATGAACGAGCAGCAGCTCGCCGAGGTCAACAGCCAGCTGGTGATGGCGCATGCATCCACTGCTGAAGCCAAGGCGCGGATGGATCGCATCAACGATATCCTCAAGCAGGACGTTCCGGACGCCAACGTCACCGACGCGCTGAAGAATGACACCATCGTCAAGCTGCGCGGGCAATATGTCGACATGGCCTCCAAGGAATCGATCTGGTCAGCCAAATACGGCCGCGATCATCTTGCCGCGGTGAATCTGCGCACTCAGATGGCGGAGATCAAGAAGAACATCCAGGACGAGCTCAGGCGCATCCAGGAATCCTACAAGAGCGACTACGACATCGCGCAGACCCGCGAAGAGGCGATCAAGTCGAGCCTTGCCAACGTCGTCTCGGAATCGCAGCTCACCAACCAGGCGCAGATCCAGCTCCGCGAGCTCGAGAGCACCGCGCAGTCCTATCAGGCGATGTACGACAATTTCCTCCAGCGCTACATGGAAAGCGTCCAGCAGCAATCGTTCCCGATCACCGAGGCGCGCGTGATCAGCGCCGCGACCGCGCCGCTGGTCAAGAGCGCTCCGAAGACGCTGGTCATCTTGGCCGGTGCGCTGCTCGGCGGCCTGATGCTGGGCCTCGGTGCTGCCTTGGCGCGCGAGTTCTCCGACAAGGTGTTCCGCACCACCGGCCAGGTCGAAGAGCAACTCGGCAGCAATTGCGTCGCCATCCTGCCGGCCCTCGGCGTACCCGCGTCCGCCACAGCGTTTCCCGGCAAGCTCGGCCGCAAGAAGAATAACCCTGAGCCGGATCTGCTCCGGTACGTCGTCGACAATCCGCTCTCGCGCTTCTCGGAGGCGGTGCGCTCGTTGAAGGTGGCGATCGACCTCAACTCCATCGTGCGCGAGAACCGCGTGCTGGCGGTGACCTCGACCCTGCCCAACGAGGGCAAGAGCACGCTCTCGACCAACCTTGCGCAGCTCATCGCCCATGGCGGTGCGCGAGTGATCCTGGTGGACGCCGATTTGCGCAATCCCTCGCTGTCCCGTGCCTTGCTGCCCGATGCGAAAGCCGGCCTTGTCGATGTCGTCGCGCACAAGGCGCAACTCGATGATGTCGTCAGCATCGATCCGCAGACCAAGCTCGCGATCCTGCCAGCCGGCACCACGTCGAAGCTGCTGCACACCAACGAGGTGCTGGCGTCCAAGCCGATGCGCGACCTCGTGGCGCTGCTGCGTGCGAAATATGATTATGTGGTGCTCGACATGCCGCCGATGGCGCCGGTGGTGGACGTGCGCGTGACCTCGCCCTTCGTCGACTCCTTCGTGTTCGTGGTGGAGTGGGGCAAGACCAAGATCGACGTCGTTCGCCACAATCTGCGCGGCGCACCAGAGATCCACGACAAACTTTTGGGCGTGGTGCTGAACAAGGCCGACACAAAGCTGTTATCGCGCTACGAGTCCTATCACGGACGATACTACTACCAGAAATATTACGCCCGTTATGGCTACGTGGAATAGCAGTCAGGTTCCGTTATGCTGAGGAGCTTGGCAAGCAAGCGTCTCGAAGTATGGCTTCGAGGGTTACTGCTATTTCTCGGCCTTTCGGGCGTGATCTGGACTGCAAATACTCTGCCGATATTCTGGGCAGCGGTGCCAGCGAAAGACGTGGCGGCGCGCATCCAGGTCGGAGACCGCTTCAAATCGGGAGCCATTAGCGACGTGCTGGCATCAATGCAGGCCGCTTCCGAGCCGGTCATCCAGCGCGGTGACGTGCGGCGCGCGGAAGCGCTAATGCGGCTTCGGATCGCCGAAGAAGCGGTGGGACGAATGGCGCTGGGTGAGGCTGACCGCGAAGCAGCCGCAGCGGCTGATCGGCTAAAGTTTGCCTTGGCCCTCGATCCGGCCGATTCCTTTCTATGGCTGATGCTCTATTTCCTAGAAATTAGACGCAATGGCTTCGACGCCAGGACGGTTGATTTTCTCAATCAGTCCTACGCTGCTGGTCCGCTAGAGGGCTGGATTGCGCTACACCGTAATAGGCCAGCCCTCGCGGCATTTTCGAGTTTGGACGAGGCTCTGCGTGCGAAGGTGTTAGCGGAATTTGCGACGCTCGTAGACAGCGGCTTTGTGGAAGCTGCCGCAATCAACCTAGTGGAGGTTGGCTGGGAGCAGAGACATCGCCTTCTTGCGAGTCTTGCGAACACTGATATGGCTCCGCGAGAAGCCCTTGCGAAGAGATTGTCGCGAGAGGGCCTCAAGGTTAGTGTGCCAGGTATCGAAATGAATGAGAGACTATGGCGTTGATGATCAAGAGCTTGATCCGAGCAGGGTTTACGCTCGCTATCTGGCCGGCTCTGCAGCCTGCGTACGGACAATCGAGCGCTCCGAACGTTCCTAGACTTACAATGCAAGGTGCTGCGGAACGATCGGGTACAGCAGTTATACGGGATGCGCTAGGACGTCAGTGCTTGGATGTAGAGGCAGCTGCAAGAGCCCACGCCGTCAACCGTGATGTTCTCGATCACGTCGTAAGCGTTAAGAATGATTGTGCAAAAACCATCAAGGTGAAAGTCTGTTATTTGAACTCGGACAGATGCAACTCGTTCGATGTTCAGGGATTCAAACGAGTGGATACGATACTCGGGACGATGACAAAAATAACGACGTTTCGATACTCACTCAGCCAGAAATAACAATCCCCGGATTCGACGGTGGCGCTGTTTCAAGATCAAGCCCGGTAATCCGCTGAAGTTCTGCTTTGATATCTTCAGGCCTGGTCAGATGAGAAGTCGCAACCTGAAGCTCGGTGATTTTTGCGCCGACGAGGAAGCGGTACCAAAATCCCTGTAACACGTGATAAATTAGCCCCTCTCTTCCGTCGAGAAAGCCAACTCTGGCAAAATATCGATAGAGAAAATAGGCGAGCGTGCTGATTTGGAATGGGATTTTGTTGTAGACTTGTTCCTTTACGTAGCGCTTTGCAGCGGCCTGAAGTGAGCTTTTTTCGACCGACATGCTTTCCGGTGTGGGCATGAAGTGGAGTCGCTGATTCAGAGCGTCGACAGCCTCACGCGTGGCATATTTGTTGTGCTTGTCAGTGAAGAACGTCAAATTATTCAGATTGTGATCGGAAAAACCTCCCACGAAGGTCACGGTTCTTCCCTCACGAACGATCATGTGCTCGTCCATCCACCTGTCTTCTATTTCAGCGAGGCCGCGTCGCCAAATTCGCAAAAGCACGAGAATTCCACGGCCGCCGTAGTTGATGGTGCGGTTCATGAAAACAAGTTTGCGGCGCAAATTTATCCCAGTGACGTCGGAGGGTAATGACGGCAATTTGCTTGCAATTTCATTTGCAAGATCCGGTTCTATGATCTCGTCAGCGTCGAGTCGCATAATCCAGTTTGATGTGATCGGCGCATTCTGCAGTGCCCACTGGAATTGCTTTGCGTAGTTCACAAATCGGTTCTGAAGGACCGTGGCGCCATGCGCTTTAGCAATCTCCACGGTGTCGTCAGTCGAAAAGGAATCGACCACAAATATTTCGTTAGCAACATCCTTGATGTGCCTTATCGCTCGCGCAAGGTGGATCGATTCATTGTGGGTTAGTATGACTACGGCTAGATCGGCCATTGGAAAATCTCGGGGTCACCTAAGGTGTGCTTGTGGATCGTCCAAAAGACGCTTGCGCTGCCGAAGTGGTTGCGCCGGGTTGCCTGAATATACGACCCAAGGTTGTAGGTCCCGGAAGGTACAGGCGCGAGCTCCGAGAACAGCTCCGTCTCCAATGTTGACGCCTGGTCCCACAAAAGCTTCGGCAGCAATCCAAGCCCGCGCACCGATCTCGATCGGTTTTGTCTTCAGCTGAAAGTTGATATCATCAATATCGTGGGTGCCTGCACAGAGATGGCTTCCTTGGGAAGCTAATGAATAATCTCCGAATCTGATCCTCGCCATACAATAGACGTTGACTCGAGGTCCGATACAGGCGTGATGCCCGATTTCCAAGTGAGGAGGATACCAGACCCTCGCACTGCCGTATACCACCGCTGTTGCAGCAACCTTGGCGCCAAAGCAACGCAGCAAGAAGCGTCGCCACGGATTAAGGAAAGGGGGAGTCCATGAAGCCAGCAGCCGCCACACAGCATTCCAAACAAAACGTAGTAGGCGGTTTTCGAACGTGAAGCTGGGACCGCCTTCCGTTGGTCTCACGCTACTGGCGTCAAGGACGTCCATCCGAAATTCCCTTGTGAAACACATCAAGCAAGGTCACGACGCTTTGCTCGACATTAAACCGCCTGAGAAACGTCTCTCGTGCGTTTCCAGCCATGCTCTGCCGCTCTTCCAAGCTCAAGCTCAGATAGCCTTGCAATAGGGAAAGAACCCCGGCCTGATCATCCGCTGCGATAAGTCCCGCGCCATCTTCCTTGATCTCTCTCCAGATGTTCACCTTGTCCGTGATGAGGACTGGCTTTGCGCAGGCGAGTGCCTCGGCCACCACGATACCGAAATTCTCTTGGTGTGAGGGGAGAACGAATGCCTCGCACCCGTGAAACCCGCCCCACTTCTGATCACCCTCAAGCATGCCAGGCCAGTGAATCCGATCCGCAACGCCAGCGGAATCGGCTTGCTGCTTCAGTCGATTTACCCAGTCGGAATGACCCGGGCCAGCTATGACCAAGTCGAGATCAGGCGCAGAGGACGCAATCTTTGCGAAAGCGTCGATGAGCAAATCACAACCCTTCTTCGGATGAATACGACTCAGAAACAGTAAGAATTTGCGACTCCCTAGGGCAGGGAGGCCGTCGCGAAAGGCGGCAACCTGAATGTGGGGGGAGCCGGCTACATCACTCGTGCCATAGCCAACCACAAATTCTCGAACGCGGTAGGGCCAAAACGCATTACGAGCAAGTAATCGCTCTTCTTCACAGGTAAAGAGCACTCCATTGGCGTTGCGAAGTAATGGCCCTTCATTAAACCACCAGGAGAGCTGCTTAAATGCGGTCTTTATCGGATATTCCTTCCGAAACCATGGATCGAGCATGCCATGTGTAAAGACGAAATAGGGAACGCTTAGGCCGGGCAACACTCTGCTCGCGCCAGTTGAGGAGTAATTCCAGAGTCCATTGACGATGACGATATCATAGTCTGGCGCGTAGCGCCTGAGCCATGGCACCAGCTTCGGGGCAAACCCATAGTGGATCCACGGCAGTCGGTCTCGACGCCGTCTCTCCTCCATCGGGACAGATCCAAGCGGGAAAATACGAAGCGGGAAATCCCTCACCCATGGATCATCGGGATGATCAAGAGTAGCAACCTCGCGAAAATGACCGAATTTCTCAAGCGCCTTCGACGAGCGAATGATGCCCTCGATGGGGCCGCCGCTTCGTGGATCGGCCGTAGCAATAATGTGAAGAATTCTCAAGACGCGCTTCTGAGCAGCCCCAGACGGCTGTTCTAAACTCTCTTTTTTCGATCGACCGAATAGCACGATTGAAAAACAACTGCTACATGAAAATAAGCTTCATCAAATAGGCTAAATCTCTGTACGACGCCATTGCATCGTATCAATTTAGTAAACGCGAGGAGCCCATGTTATCTGACCGTCAGGGTCTTGCCAATACGACGCGAGTTCGGCAGCTTCTACTCGCCCGCAATCGGCACTCTCGATCAGCATTCATCTGCCTTGGGCTCTTGTTCTTAGCAGGTGCGCTCCAATATGCCTCCGTCGCGTTTTCCGAAGCCGGAGCTGGCGTTGCCTATTGGCGGTTCGAGAGCCGCGCGCTCGATGACTCGGGAATGCTGCGCTACGTCAAGGATGCCGCCCTTCTGACCTTCGGTATTTATTGGCCCGTCCGCCTTTCCATCGGGAGGGAAGGGCGCAATCTACGCAGCTTCTTTCAGTTATACACGCTTTGGTTGATGCTCGTGCTGTTTTTGGGCACGATATCGTATGTCTTTGGGGACGGCTTCCTGCCATTCCTCACAGCGGGCCTTAGATGGTTGCTGCTCCTCCACGCCAGCGTGGGAGTCGGCCTAATGGTTTTTGTGCTGCGGTCGTCGGCTGCAAGCCAGCGACTCGCTTTGCTCCTTCTGATCTCCGTGTGCTTGCTAGACTTGATTCCCTTAGCTTCGCAGCTTCTAGGGGCCGGACTTGCCAATGTAACTGTCCTTCGCTTGCCTGGTATGTTTAGCAATGCAGGCACCGCAGGGTATTTCGCAATTGCTACATCCGTGGTCGCGTATTCAGCGAAAAAGTCGGGCATTGCACCACGGACGATGTTGATGATGTTGAGCTTAGCAATCGGTGCCGCATCTGGAACGCGGTTTGCTATTATTGCAAATTTGGCTCTGATGGCGGCGCTCTATCTCGGGGCTGAGAAATCGTTGCTGCGTCCAACCTTTCGTACATATCTTGGTCTAGGCGTGGTCGCTCCTTTGCTAATTGTCGCGGCAATTGCATTGATTGGCTTCACCGGTCGAGGCGACATCCTAGAGCAACAACTCTCCGAAGGGGGGCGGATATCTAACCTTCAGGTTGTGATTGATGAAATCGGACGGGGTGACTCGGTTGACATCTTATTTGGTCGAGGAATTGGTGTAGGGACAAATACCGCTCAGGGTCTAGCGGATGCGCTGCATATCAATGCGACCTCAGTGAAATGGAATATTCTGATTGATAACACGATCCTCACGACGTTTTTCCAGTTCGGACTATTTGGTTCGTTTGTTTTCTGGATGGGCTTATTCTTCCTGCTCAGGCCGCTGATCTGCCGACAAGCCACGATCATCCTGCTCGTTTTAGCTTTGGGACTTGTCACGCAAAATATGTTCGAGCAATACTTCCTGATGCTTGCATTTGCCGCAGGATTGGCAGCAGTGAGACAGGATGCAGCCGGTATCGCAGGAGAAGGTCGTGGTCACGCGTCGCGAATTTCTACAGGGGGCGGCCGGTTCTTCGATCGGAGATCAACTCTCCGGAGTTACCCGGGCTAACCTCAAAGACTCCATCGGCCTGGAGACACTTACTAGTTTGATCCTGTCAGGATTTTCATCGCCCGGCGATCGTGGGGCCGGCGCTCTATACGTCCGAGGAAATAAGGACGGGCCTCTCGCTGTACGCGATGCCTCGGGAAACTGGTGGAATTTGGCTCCAGCTTCGAATGAAGTTTGGGCCGGATGGTTTGGCGTATTGGGGAATGCGGACGATACAATTGCGTTGCAACTTGCAATAGACTACGTGGCTCAGTCTCCTGAAGGGGGGACGGTCCGCGTTGCCGCTGGACGATACAACATCGCTGCTCGGAGTGGCTACACGGATATTGGCGCGCATGATGATGGTGTACTGGGGCACGATGAAGCGCGTCGGCTCGCCCCTGAGCCAATTGATCGTCAAGCGTTTGCCATTTGTCTGAGAGACAAGGTCCGTCTCGTTGGCGAGTTTGGAACTGTATTTCAGGGCTCTTATACTTTCGGAGCTGCGAGTGCGGATGAAATTGCGTGCTTAGCGACTCATGCGTCGCCAGTCGTGCAGGATATTGGTATCGAACAAATTACGTTTCGAAACTATTTCTTCGCGTTCGCCGCCCCAGCTACAAATCTCCTGTTTGCGAAGTTCACGTCTCTCCGGTTTGAGGACTGTGCAATTGGCATTTATTCGCGCGGATTTGAGCGATGCTATCTGGATGCTCTGTCGGCGCAGGGTACCGGGTGCGTAGTAGCCATTGGAGGGCAATGGTGTTCGCGATCGGATGAATATAACGAAGGGGGAGGTTTCTCGGACAAGACTTACTTCGGAGTGATTCATAACATTTATCAGCGCGTCATGGGGGAAGCCGAGGCCGCTATCGATCAGTATTTTGATCGCGTATTCTACAAGACTCAGAATGAAACAATGAGGCTCGGGCCTCCGGCGCGGGGGCGCTCGATTGTGCGGAGCTTTCGCTACCTCGGTCTTTGCGGGCGCGCCGTGTATCTGATGTCCCGGTACGGACGGCCGAACAATGCGAACACATTTCGGCTAATAAGCCATGCGTACGCTCATCGTGCTGCTCTATGGATTGAAGCGGCGATAGCATGTACGGCGGAAGTAATTTATCTGGAAAGATGTGGGTACCAAGACAACGTCAGGAGAACTGGCCCGATCGGCGTCTCCTTTGTAGATCCATTCCTCGGACCAAAAGTCCGCATTCCTGCCTTCGTCAAGGGGGCGAATTGCCAAATCGATGCGCAACAAGTGGTCTGCGATAAGTTGGCGATAGGGAATGAATTCACGGGTCGCTTCACTTACGCCTCCGATGTTGCTTTTCCCAACAACTTTCATTCGATCAAGGATAACCTCATCGCAAACTCCTTAAGCACTTGGAGCGAGCCTGCTGGGTCTTACGGGCTGACCCTAGTATCATTCGAACTCGAGCCGAATTCCTCCGTAGAACTGGAGGAGAAGCTTGGTCGAATAGCCGGCCCAAGGGCGGCGGCAGTCATCTTTGCATCAGTGCGACAGGGATCGGAGGCGGCGATCTATCTCGTTTCGTTTGATCGAAATCCTGCACGCGCTGGCCAAAGTGCATTGCTCGGCGGTACAGATTTACTGCATTTTGTTAAAGGGGAGCGAGGACAGATTCTGGTTCGAAGCCGCATGCCGGAGAAAAGAATGATTGCAAGTATCTGGGCGCATTGATGCGCTCAGGATCGGCGAAGCTGTAGTATCTTCAAATATCGCATCAGGAAGTTGATGGGCCACAATAGGCCGCCGTGTTCGCGGCAGAATGCCCACCACTCTGCGACCGGAACGCCTTTCGGATGACGCAAGATGAAGCGCCAATTTTGAAAGGTCAATCTGCTGCTCGCCTCTTCGTACTTGCGGTTGCGGCTCTGAAGCGCGACGGGTTCTTTCAACTCCACGATGCGATATCCGGCCTTTCTCGCTCTGTGGCCGTAGTCGTTATCGCCGAACGCATGAGTGTAATGCCGGGAGTTGATGCCTATGTCAGCGACAACGCGAGCAGGAAAGAGAACGCAGTTGCCATTCATCGTGTCGCACTCGGTCTCATCGACCCGAAGTCGCCTCAGGCTCAAGCGCGAAAGCTTGCGAGCGCGTCGATATCCGCCGTAGGTGATTTCACCAGTCTGCGGATCAGCTGTACAGCCAACTACAATCGTTTTTGGGTTTTCAGTCTGCAAGTATAGCGAGAGAAGATCTGTAAGCGCGCTTCGCCGCAAGAGGGTGTCGTCGTTTAACCAGAGAAAGAAATCCGGTCCGGACGCCTGAGCCGCTTGCCAGCTGAGCCTCATGCCACGATTCCAGTAAAGATTTCCATCTCCCTGAATAACCTGGGCATCAGGAAACTCGCGGATTACTGCGTCTGCGGTGCCGTCAGTGGATCCATCATCAACAAGATAGAATCGATAACGAGCGGTTGAGCCGACCGCGTGGGTGACTGATCGCATACTCGCCAGCGTCAGGTCTTTGCGGTTGTGGCATGTCATGAGGACAGCAATGTACGGCTTGTTATCAATGGTCATGATCGATCTTGCGCTGCAAGTGCACTTCGAAGTTTGAGAAACATGGGAATAGCCATGCAGATGACATAGCATCCTATCTGAGCCCATACGCCGCCAGTTATCCCAAAATACGAATATGAAGCGACCTTTGCCGGAAATGCGAGAAACGTAAACACGATCGCGATAGTCGTTTGAAAAGCGTAGAATCGTGCCCCATTCAAATATGCATTGCAAGCATATGACGAAGCTTCAATGACCTTCCAAAAAGCAAGTCCGATGATCAGCGCGCTAGGCGCGGATATCTCATCTCCCACCCACAAGTTGAGAACGGTAGGCATCAAGAGAGTTAACGCGAGTCCCGTCGAGGCAGCCGCTCCGATGCTTACCAACAGGCCCTTCGTAAGAGCCGACTTTGCCCAACCGAAGTCTCTGCGTGCAATCGCTTCGCCAATTGCTGGCCACAACGGGATGAGACCCATTGAGAGTACCATCACGGGTAAGCTCATAATCCGTTCAGGCAACACGTAAGTCGGAACAGATGAGGCCCCTAATATGTGCGAAATCAGAATCGCATCGGAATTGTAAACGAATGCAAACATTGTCTGCATGAGGAAAAACATTGCGCCAACTTTTAGGAGATCGCCGGACAGCCGCAGATCCGCCAGCTTGAGGTGAGGCCTGATCGTTGCACCAGGGCCCCTGAAAAAGGCGACGGAGTTTGCAATATTCACGCAGAGTGGAGCTGCCATGAAAACAAAAACTAGGCCTTCTAGTGGTGCTTTCGCTGCCACGCAATAAAGAAGAGTGCCCAGGGTGAGTAGATTTGAGGCAACCTGCCAAAGGTTCGTCGAAAGTCCCTCTTGCAGTCCCGTCTGGACTTTTTGAATGAGCGAGGCGGGGATGTTAAGGATGAAAAGCACTGCAAAAGCAATGATAGACCGCTGAACATGCAACTGTACGTTTGGATCGCTCGCGGGTATTGCCGAACTGGGAGCATCGAGCGCTAACGCTAACGCCCCTGCTAGCAGAAACAGTATAGCTGTTCCGATAAGGATCAGGTAGCCATTCGTAATTGCTGCTCGAATACCCAGTATGTCTTCCCTGCCATTGGCGGAGGCGATCTGCCCGACGATCCCGTTTCCGATACCGAGATCGGCAAACGACAAAAATATGACCAGTGAGGTAATTGTCGTCCAAAGTCCGAACTGCTCGACGCCTAGGTAATGCAAGAGAATTGGCGTTAGGAGGAGGTTGCCACCAACCGACACGAATCTCGCTATTACAGATGAGGCGGCGGTGAAGGATAGCTTTTTCAGCCTTTTGCCAGCGTGGTCAGATCCGAACCTCATGCGGCGCGCGAGCGGCCCTAACATCGCAAAGAATAACCCGTGGATGGGGCGAGATACCGCACTCATCACACGTTACCAAGTCGATTTTTGGGGAATGACTGCGACGGCAGTTCGAAGCAGAATCCTCACGTCCAACCACAAGCTCCAATTATTGATGTACCACAAATCATACTCCACGCGCTTCTGCATCAGCTCTAGCGTGCGGGTTTCTCCGCGGTAACCATTAACCTGGGCCCAGCCGGTGATGCCGGGCTTGACGTGGTGGCGGAAGGCGTAGTTGCCGATGATCTGCTCATATTCGGTGTTGTGGGCGGCCGCGTGCGGGCGGGGGCCGACCAGCGACATGTCGCCCTTGAGCACGTTGAGAAGCTGCGGCAGCTCGTCGATCGAGGTCTTGCGCAGCCATTTGCCGATTGGCGTGACGCGCGGGTCGTTCTTCTGCGCCTGGATGATGGTCGGGCCGTCCTCCAGCACGCGCATGGTGCGGAATTTGAAGATCTTGAACGCGCGCCCGCCAAAGCCGTGGCGGGTCTGACGGAAGAACACCGGGCCCTTCGAGGTCAGCTTGATCAGGATCGCGGTCACCAGCATCACGGGTGCGAACACCAGCAGCGCAAAGCTCGCCCCGACGAGATCCAGCGCCCGCTTCAGCGCACGTTCGCGAAAGGTCAGCGGAGCGCGGCGCAGCTCGGCGGTGAAGGTGTTGCCGGTGCCTTCAAGCGGATAGCGCAGGAAGCGCGCCGTGTTGGCGTCCGGCACCAGATGCACCGGGACGGGGAGGATCTTCAGCGCGTCCAGGATGCTGTCGATCGCGTGCTGCCGGCTCCAGTTCATCAGCAGGAAGACGTGTTCGATCCGGTTCTCGCGCGCATAAGTGATCAGCTCCTCGAAGCGCGGCGCCTGCGAGGAGAGCAGCAGCGGCGAGGCGAGCTCCTTGGCGGGGATTTCCATGACCCGCATCAGGCGGTAGCCGTGCTGGCCGAGGTCATCGACCGCGTTGGACGAGGTGGCAAGGCCGAACTCGGCGATCATGATGGCGCGGCCGTTGGCGAAAGCGCCGGTGCGCAGGCCATGCGCGGTCCAGCGCGCGGCCGCGGTCTTCCAGGCGAGCAGAACGGCGAGGCCGACCAGATAGAACGAGATGGTGGTGCCGCGGGAGAACTCGTCGCTGACCTTCATCGTGAAGGCGATCGCCAGCAGCGCGCCGAACAGGCCGGTCCACGTCGTCAGCGTCATCCGGAACGTGCGGGCCAAGTCGGTGATGGCTTTCAGGCGATAGCCGTGCTGCACGATGGTCAGGAGGATGAAATTGATTGCGACCAGGACGCTCGCCGCCGCATAGACGTCCGCCTTGCCGAGCGTGCCCGCGGTCGCGATGTGATAGCCGACCGCGCACCCGATCCCGCTGACCACGATCAGCGCCGCATCGACCACGGCCATCAACCGCTCGACAACCACGGGACGCAGCCAGCTCGGCGCATAGCCTGTCGCTGTTGCCGGAGATTGCTCGACCGTACCAATTTCCGTCGCAGAATCAGGGACGGGCACTGGTCGAGTGGAAAGAATTGTCATCTTGCCAAGCCCATTGACGCAAAATTCATTATCCGAACGCGCCGTGCTATCGGTCAAAATCGCTTTTAAAACAAGGCGAAGGGAAAATTAACCTTACCCCAGAAGCTTCATTGTAGCCCATCTCGCCTCGACTGATATGCTAAATTTCACAACCCGTTAGGAAGTTCTCGTTGCCCCGAACCCAGTCCCGGCGGCGGACCCGGCCGAAAGGGAGGCGTTACCTTGCCATTGGCCTCGCTGCGGCGGCCTTGGTGGGGACCGCGCTTCTGCTTCTTCGCCCCGATGCGGCCCCCGTACGAACTCCGACGGCGTCCGCGGCCGTCGCGGTCAAGCTCCTCCTCGACGGGCCGTATGGCGCGCGGTTTGCCGGCGAACTCTCTGCATCGAGGCAGGGGTACTTCTCCTCCCGCATTGAAATGGCGGCCCAGCCCGAAGACCCTGAGTTCGTCCAGACGATTGCACGCCAACATGCCATCGGCGTGACGACCGGCCAGAAGTTCCTGCTGGCGAGCTGGCGCGGCGCGCCCGTGACCGCCTTCGCCGCGAGCTTCCTCGATACCTCCGTCGCGATTTTCACGCTCGAAAGCTCGGGATTGCGGCGTCCGGCCGACCTGATCGGAAAGCGGGTCGGATACCGCAGGGCAAGTGAGGGCGACGTCGTTTTCGACGCCATGATGGCGCAGCTCGGGCTTCCCCGCAGCCAGATTACCAAGGTCCCAGACCGCGACAGCTTCGAAGCTCTGCGGGGCGGGCAGGTGGATGCCATCATCGCCGCAATCGACGAGCAACCGGATCCATCCAGTTCGACGTTCACGAAGCTGAATGTCATCAAACCGCAAGACTACGGCATCCATGTTCCTGGCTTGGTCTACTTCGCGAGTAACGCTCTCGTCCATGAACAGCCATCCATGATTGCCGATGTCCTTCAGGGCCTCATCAGAGGATGGCAATTCACCTACGCGGACTATGCACGGAGCGTGCCCGTTCTGGCTGGGACCGGACCGGCCAGTTTGAATCCCGAGCGGCTGAAATTCGAACTGCAGCAGCAACGTCCGCTGGTGTTGCCGACAGGGGGGCGCATCGGCGATTACGACGAAAGCCGTTGGCGGACGCTTCGGGACATTCTCCTCTTCGCCAAGCTTGGCGAAGAGGACGTGCCGCTGGCCCAGACCGTCAACTACCAGTTCCTCCGAGATGTGTACCGACGTTCACCCGACCTTGCTGCCCCGGGCGCCTGGAGCGAGGAAAAATAGGACCAAGAAGCCACAGTTGCCCGCCATATCGCTATAAAGGCCCTCCTCAAGCTGCGCCGTCGGTTGCCTTTTTGGCCCTAGCCTTGGTAATCTAGGCTTTACTATTTAGGCTGGTTCGCGATGGTCCTCGGGTTGCGGCCTGGTGGGGCGCGGGGAATGGACCAAATCCGCAGGGGCGAGGAGCTTTTTTGGGATGTTTAAGACCATGATGCGAGCAGGCCTTTTGGCCGCCACCGTTTCCTTCTGCGCAGCGAGCGGAGCAAGCGCGGCGATGCAAATGCCGGCGCCGGCGGCCCTCCTGACGGGTGCAAGCCAGGCGACGCCTGTCACGTTCTGGGCGCAGCCCTACCCATATAGGTATGTGCCGTCGCGCCATTGCCCCTTGGTGCGGGTCGAGACGCCCTATGGCTGGTATATGGACCGCGTCTGCGCGCCCGTCGGCCCTGTCCTGCGTCGGGCATATTGAGCTTCGGCTGACCTGAGCGGCGAGCGCCGCTTTTTAGAAGAGATTCATAAGGCAGCCGCACAGCTCATGCGGCTGCCTTGCTCATTTTTGTTTCGCCGTGTGCTGCTCTTTTGTGCGCGCAGCACGGGTTCACCATGAATATCTTTGTCGGGCCGGGATAGGCTGTTGCATGGTGAAGATTGTGTTACCAGTTTGGCGGGGCTGCATCGGCAGCGTGATTGCGTAATGCGGCGGTAGCCGGATCTCACGGAAGTGACGATCCGGCAAATCTAACGCCGGTAGAGGATACGATGACAGGGGTTTCAACCTACGATCTCACGGGCAAACGTGTCTTTGTCGCGGGTCACCGCGGCATGGTCGGATCGGCTGTCGTCCGAAGGCTTGCGTCAGAGAATTGCACCGTGCTGGTTGCCGATCGGCGTGAGCTTGATCTCACCAAGGAAGAGCCGACGCTGAAATGGCTCGAGGCCAATCGTCCTGAGGTCGTGGTTCACGCGGCGGCAAAGGTCGGCGGTATCGCAGCCAACAATAATTTTCCGGTCGACTTTCTCTGCGACAACCTTGCAGTGGAGCTGAACGTCATTCGCGCGAGCCACGCGATCGGCGTGCAACGCCTGTTGTTCCTCGGCTCGTCCTGCATCTATCCCAAGCACGCCAAGCAGCCGATGGCCGAAAGCGAATTGCTGACCGGTCCGCTGGAGCCGACCAACGAGTGGTACGCAATCGCGAAGATCGCCGGCCTCAAGATGTGCCAGGCCTTTCGTCGGCAATATGGCGATGATTTCATCTCGGTCATGCCCACCAATCTCTACGGCCGCGGCGACAATTATCATCCCGATCATAGCCACGTTCCGGCGGCGCTGATCCGGCGCTTCCACGAAGCCAAGCTTGCCAAGGCCTCGACAGTCACTGTGTGGGGCACGGGCACGCCGCTCCGCGAATTTCTCAACGTCGAGGATTTTGCAGATGCCTGCGTTTTCCTTCTGAAGAACTATTCGAGTGACCTGCCGATCAATGTTGGCAGTGGCGACGAATTGTCTATTGCCGAGTTCGCGACAGCAGTCGCGGAGGTCGTGGGCTACGGAGGCAAGCTCGCATTCGATACATCCAAGCCTGACGGAACACCACGCAAGTTGCTGGATAGCTCGAGAATCCGAGGGCTTGGTTGGCAGCCGAAAGTTGCTCTGCGGGCCGGCCTCGCAGCGGCCTACGCAGATTATCTCCAAGGCCACGGACGTCATCTGGAAGTCGGCGCGACGCGCTGAGTAGACTACTTAGATTGCAAGACCTTTTTTATTCTGAAGTTTGAATTGGGGCGGGGCTTTATGCGCATTCTCTTGGTCGGCATCAATTATGCCCCCGATCTGATCGGTGTGGCGAAATACAATGCCGAGCTTTGCGAAAGTCTGGTAGCCGAAGGTCATGAAGTCAGAGTGATTACGGCGCCTCCCTATTATCCGGCCTGGAAGATCCCCCCCGCGTTCAAATCGTCGTACTTCAGGTCTGTAGCTATTGAGGGGGTTCGGGTAACACGGACGCCGATTTATGTCCCCGGTCATCCCACGGGCGCCAAGCGGCTAGTCCATCACGCTTCATTCGCGCTCACGAGCGCTCCGTCAGTCCTCCTTGACGCACTGTCCTGGCGACCTGACGTCATGATTGCTGTCGCGCCGTCGCTGATGTCGGCTGCATTTGTCTCGTTTGTCGCTCGCCGCGTCGGCGCCAAATCATGGCTTCACGTGCAGGATTTCGAGGTGGACGCGGCGTTCGACCTTGGTCTGCTGCGCAATCCTTCTCTGCGAAAGTGGATGCTTCGGGCCGAAACGGGAATCCTCAAATCGTTCGATCGCGTTTCGACCATCTCTCGAGCGATGGTGGAGCGGCTGCGAATCAAGGGGTTGGATCCTGATAGAACAATCGAGGTGAGAAACTGGATCGACACCAACACGATCTGCCCGGGTTCGCGAATGACCAAATACCGTCGCGATCTGATGCTCGACCAGATGGATATCGTTGCACTCTACTCTGGGACGATGTCCAACAAGCAAGGCCTCGAGTTCGTGATCGAGGCCGCGATCGCGCTAGAGGCGAGCCATCCGCATATCCACTTCATCCTTGCGGGCGAAGGGCCGCATAAAGCCAAGCTAGAGCAACTCGCCAGCGGGCATCGCAACATCCATTTTCTTGGACTTCAGCCCGTCGATAGCTTCAATCAATTGATGGCTACCGCCGATTTTCATTTGATTCCGCAGAAGGCTGAAGCCGCCGACCTGGTATTGCCCTCGAAACTCGGCGCAATCTTCGCGTCCGCTCGGCCGGTCATCGCGATGGCTGAAGAAGGCACTGGTCTCGCGGCGGAAGTCACGGATGCGGGCCTTGTGATCCCGCCCGGAGATGCGGTCGCTCTTGCACTTGCTATCTGCCAACTCAGCGAGGCGCCGGCTCTCCGTGAACACTACGGGGAAGAAGGAAGAAGGCGCGCCCTGGATCGTTGGGACCGAGGCGCTATTGTGCACCGGTGGTCGGAGGCCATGGCAGGGCAGGGCAATGCGACAGCGCAAAAGGATCCGCACATCGAAGGCGCTGCTGGCGAGTTTGCGCTTCCGGTGGAGGACGCCGTTCGGTCGTCTTGAGGCGCGCAATCTCCATTGGGTAGCCTAGTGCATCCAAAAAAATGAGCGCCGCAATCGGCGCTCATTTTCTTGGCTCGCTCGCCTTGTTGGCCGATCGACAGGGACTACTCGTGTCGCGGATAATATCTGAAGCCGTGCTGCTTGATGAGTTCGTCGCGCTTTGCGGATTCGAGATCTTCCTTCATCATCTCTCGGACCAGGCTTTCGAACGACGTCTTGGGCTCCCAGCCGAGTTTTTGCTTTGCCTTTGACGGATCCCCAAGAAGCGTCGCGACTTCGGTAGGGCGGAAATAGCGCGGATCGACCGAGACGACACACTTTCCGGTCTTGGCGTCATATCCCTTTTCTTCGACGCCGCTTCCTTCCCAGCGAACGGTCATGCCCACTTCGTTTGCAGCGACATTCACGAAATCTCGGACAGAGTGCTGCACGCCGGTAGCGATCACGAAATCCTCTGGCTTGTCCTGCTGCAGCATCAGCCATTGCATTTCGACATAGTCGCGCGCGTGCCCCCAATCGCGCAGGGCGTCCAGATTGCCGAGATAAAGGCGATCCTGCAAGCCGAGATGAATGCGCGCTAAGGCCCGGGTGATCTTTCGAGTGACGAAGGTTTCGCCCCGCACCGGAGACTCGTGGTTAAAGAGAATGCCGTTGCAGGCGTACATGTCGTAGGCTTCACGGTAATTGACCGTGATCCAGTAGGCGTAGAGCTTGGCGACGGCGTACGGCGAGCGGGGATAGAACGGCGTGGTTTCCTTTTGGGGGATCTCCTGGACCAAGCCGTAGAGCTCAGAGGTCGAGGCCTGATAGAAGCGGGCCTTCTTCTCCAGGCCTGTAATGCGCATAGCTTCAAGGATGCGCAACGCGCCAAGGGCGTCGGAATTCGCAGTATATTCCGGCTCCTCGAACGAGACGGCAACGTGACTCTGCGCCGCGAGATTGTAGATCTCGTCCGGTTGCACTTGGCCGACGATCCGGATCAGGCTCGAGGAATCCGTCAGATCGCCATAGTGGAGCCGGAAGGGCGGATCGGGCTCGTGCGGATCGAGATAGAGATGATCAATGCGATCGGTGTTGAACAGCGAGGTCCGGCGCTTGATGCCGTGAACCTCGTATCCCTTCTGCAGCAGCAATTCGGCCAAATAGGCGCCGTCCTGGCCGGTGACCCCGGTAATAAGTGCTCGTTTCTTTGTCATATCAGTCCCAAAATTGAAATTTGTGCTTACACGAAATTGAATTCGTTAGGGAGGGTGAAACCCAACGAAAATCAAGCTTAGATTAACAGGGTCTGGCTCCAGCGAGTGCGCCTAGGATCCTCCGACCAGACGCGCACACGAGGTGGAATGACCTTCAGTGCGTCCGTACCGTGTTTGGCAGTAGCCGGACTAGCGAGACCAGCTAGAAGGTGGTGACGTGTCGTGTCCACTCTCGTGGCTCGGTGCCAGACTCCGCGCGCATGATGACGTACCGATCCAAAGCGTCGACCAGCGGCGTGACCACTGGACTCAGATTGTCGAGTACGAGGACCGCTTTTCCCTCGCGCACCAGCAATACAAGATGGTGCTCGCCGGTTGCTCGGATAACGACCTCTGCGAGGAGGAGGCCCGAGCTGGGCCAGCCGGATCGCAACAGCAGATGGCGCTTGGTGACGGCATAGTCGCCGCAATTGCCTTCGTCAGGGAATATCTGCCATTCCGCGTCACGTCGGCTTGCGGTCGGGTCCTTTGGCGCTATGCCAAAGTTCACCGTCGAGTTGATCCGGGCGAGTTCTCGCCAACGCTGAATTGAGGAGCGGAAGTCTCGGATCCTGCGATCATCATGGCGCTGGCAATCCTCAGGATACTGAATGCAGAATTGAGAGAATGATAGCGGTGGTGTCACCGCTTGAGATTCGTAGTTTGAAAAGGCGGGCTGGCCGCAAACGCAATACATGATGGCCAGCATGCGCATCGCATGTCTGATCATTGAAGTTCGCCTGATCATTCCTGATTGCTAGTCGAATTATATTGCGACGCAGTGGAAGCGCTATGACAATTGTGAGGCAGTTCATGCCCAATCGTGGAGCAGTGCGCGTGCTCGATCCCAGCCGGACGAAGACCGTCATGCGCAGCCTGCCCTCGTCGACTCTCGGCAGTATCCACCGCCCTGGAGACATGGAAGCCGCCATCTTCGTCTATGAGAGCGTCGGGCGACTTCCCTGTTATCGGAGCCGCGGCTGCCCAGCGATAAGTCGCTCACCCCAACTGCGAAACCAGACTGACCAGCTCCGACTGGCGGTGCGCGCCCGTCTTCGAGAAGATCGACTTGAGGTGGTTGCGGGCGGTTTCGCGCGAGATGCGCAGGTGCTCGGACGCGCTGGCGAGCGATGTGCCGGTTGCAAGCAGCGCGGCCAGTCGCGATTCCGCCGGCGTGAGGTCGAAGGCCTGGCCGATCAGCGCCGGGTCCGGCGCCGCGCGCGGGATGAGGTTGGACAGGATCAGCATGGCGCGAGCGCCGAGGAAGACGGAGCGCGCCGCGCCGTCCACCGGCAGGATCCGCAACACGACCGGTGGCTTTGCCGTCCGGCGGACAAGGATCGGAGAGGCGGGCATGGCCGCGGCATCCGGCGTCGATCGGATCATGCTGATCAGCTGATCGAGCCTTGTCATCGCCTGCTTGTCGTGAACAACGAGGCGCCGCTCCCTGATGCGGATCTCGTTGTCGAATCCAGTTTCGGCTGCCGTGTTGGTGCGCAGGACCATTCCTTCCCGATTGAGGATCAATGCGGGCTGTTGGACCCTGTCGAGCACATCGGTCATCGAGGTGAGCGCGACCCTTCCCATCACCGTCGCGAGCGTGGCGGTCTCGGTCAGGCGTGGCGCCAATTGGGCAAGCAGTTGCTTGTCGGGTGCCTCGAATGCGCCTTCGTGGCCGGTTCGCTGGATCGTCAATGCCCACGCTGCGCTGTCGGCCCAGAAGCCGATGCCGGCGAACCACCGGTATCCGAACGGGAACAGCACCTCGTTGTACATGGGATCGGCGCGAATCTGCTCCGGGGTCATCATATCGAGGTCGGTCACGACCTCGCCCGCCATCATGCGCGGAAAAGCCTTGGCGCGCGGGTCTCTTAAGTGCCAGTTGTTCCTGAAGTAGAGATCGGTGGCCTCGGCGATCGATGCCGTGCGTGGAACGTCGGGAGTCCTGACGTCACTTTGAAGGAGTATGGCCGCCGACGCGCCCACCGCCCTGCAGATGTCATCCATGATGTCGCGCCATGCTTCCGGATTCACGGCGGCCTCGCCAAGTCGATTGAGGACCCTCGACAGTCCTGCACCGTCGATTTTGTCGGCTTTCAAGCGCGGTCCCCTTCGCCCAGCCCCGCGCATTTCGTTGCAGCCCGGCATGCATTCTTGCTGCATGCCGGGCAGAAAGTCCCCGACATCTGAGGCCCTCCAACGCGTTTCCCCGACCGGCGATGCTTCGTGAGGAGGCGGCTCGAAGCAAGCCCCCCCTTGCCTGCTTTTCCTGAAAAATCGCACTTGACGAAAGTCTAGCGGATGGCTGCGGAAGGCGGCGGCGCCCGGACCGGAATGACCCATTCGGGTCATGCGTCCAGATGTGCCGGCGCTATTCCATGGACGAGGAATATTTGCTGCACCAGGAATTGAGATGACATTGCTTTGCTTGAGTCAGTCGGATTTCGGCGTCGGCTTTCGGCTCCCGATATCGAACTGCAGCAGGGATATCTGGGCGCGTCAGAATGTCGCAGTTCGTGTCGCCAGGCGCGGCGCGAATTGTTCAGCCGCGCTATCAACGGTCGCAATCCATTTTCTCGGCAGCTTAAGCGATCTGGTCAAGGCCAGCCGGGGAGGCAAGGCGATCGCTTCATTCCATCCCGTATTGTGCTGCAGTTCGGCAAAGCTTCGATCCCATGGTCTGCCCAATTCGGGCGCAATCGCAAAGCCGGGACACACGCTCTCCCGGCTGCGCTGTTCAATTCACGCCGCGCTTAAGGTTAGCAGCTGTGCTGCCTTGACGCAGTCACGCAACAATGGAAACAATTTGCAATTATCAGAAGTCCTTCGTCGCTCCGTGACAGGACTTCGCCGTTCGCCGTCAGGCAACGACGCCTCGTCGAATCGATACCCAATACAACCATAACAAGACCATTTCATTTCCAACTCGCGCCGTTGGGCTGACGGCGAACTTTGAGCATCAGAATGTTAAAGGGGGGGCTCGCCATGAGCGACCAGACGATTTTGCGCGCCAGTTTTGTCTCGGAGTCCGCGGCCTTTCGCAACACCTTTGGTTGGTACAACAGCTCAACGGGGCTCGGCGGAATCCTGTTTGCAAATGCGGATTCGCAAGGGGCTGGCGCCCTCACCCCCGGTGTCTCCCATGTCGACTTCGCGGTGAACACCGCCGATCTCGGCAAGATCCAGTTCTTCCTCATTCCGGATGGTGCGGCGCAGGGCCGCAACGATGCCGACGATCTCACCGGCGCCATCAAGGTCATCAAGCTTTCGGACGGCACCTGGGCGGTCGCCGATGTCGATGCCAACGGCAACGTCATCTACGTTGCCGGCAAGCCCGATCTGCTCACGGGCGCCGGCGCCAATGCGTTGTTTACCGAGACCTCCAAGAACGCGGGCGGCGTCGATTATGCCTCGTCGGTCACGGGCAGCCAGCAGACGGCAGCCAAGCTCGCCGGCGACACTGCCGACGGCGCGACCGGCACCATCGCCTGGGAGGATACCGCCGCGACGCGCAGGTCCAACGGCAGCTACACCGCGCCGGGCGACGCCGACTACAACGACGCCGTCTTCCAGGTTTCGCTCGTGCAAAAACCGGTCGCCAGTGCCGATGCGGTCACGATCGGCGAGGATGCCGGCGCCACCGCGATCAACGTGCTCGCCAATGACACCAACCCCGCGGGCGGGACGCTGCGCGTCACCTCCGTCAA
This sequence comes from Bradyrhizobium sp. CCBAU 65884, assembly GCF_028128835.1. NCBI lineage: Bacteria > Pseudomonadati > Pseudomonadota > Alphaproteobacteria > Hyphomicrobiales > Nitrobacteraceae > Bradyrhizobium > Bradyrhizobium sp. CCBAU 65884. The sequence continues at coordinate 151,064 of NZ_LBJU01000131.1, forward strand.
TACACAGGGAATTTTGGGGACGGTCAGCATCGCCGCCGACGGCCACAACATCGCCTATACCCCGGGTTCTGCGTTCCAGTCGCTGCGCGCCGGCCAGTCCGCGACCGAGACTTTCACCTATACCGTAACCAACAGCGCCGGCCTGACATCGACGGCGACGGCGACCGTCACGATCCAGGGCGCCAACGATGCCGCAATCATCGGCACACCCTCGGCTGCCGATGTCACCGAGGATTCCCGCAATCCGACCCTGAAGCTCACTGGGACGATCGCGATCTCCGATGTCGATCAGGGCGAATCGGCGTTCAAGACCACCGTGGTATCCGCCTTGGGCAATTTCGGCACCCTGTCCCTGAAGGCCGACGGCAGCTACACCTATTCGATCGCCAACAGTGCCGTTCAATATCTCGGCGCTGGCGAGACCAGGGTCGAGACGTTTACGGTCAGCGCGCTGGACGGCACGGCCAAGCAGGTCTCCTTCACGGTTCACGGCACCAACGACGCCGCCGTGATCGGTGCGCCCGCCTTCACCACCGTCACCGAAGACGCCAGCGCGCCGACGCTGTCGGTGTCAGGCACGATCTCGATCTCGGATGCCGACCAGAACCAGTCCACGTTCCAGGCCGGCGTGATCACGGGGCAGGGCAATCTGGGCGCACTGACGCTGAATGCCAACGGCACCTACAGCTATTCGGTCGCCAACAGCTCCGTGCAATATCTCGGTGCGGGCGACACCAAGGTCGAAACCTTCACCGTCAAGTCGTTCGACGGCACGGCCAAGCAGGTCTCTTTCGTCATCAAGGGCGTCAATGACGCAGCGGTGATCGGCACACCCACGGTTCACGACGTCTACGACAATCCGTCGGCGCTCGTGCTCACCGCGTCCGGCAGCATCGGCATCACGGATGTTGATCAGGGCGAGGCGGCGTTCAAGCCGGCCGTTGGCTCCGCTGCCGGCAATCTGGGCTTCCTGCTGCTGTCGGGCGACGGCAGCTATGTCTACGTCGTGGCCGAAAGTGCTGCGCACAATCTGGCGGCCGGCGCCGTCAAGGTCGACACCTTCACCGTGACCGCTGTCGATGGCACCACCAAGCAGGTCAGCTTCACCGTTCATGGCCCGGCCGGCGGCAATCACGCGGCGACGATCGGCGATCCCACCATTGCCGACGTGACGGAAGACCTTGCGGCGAACAACGCCGGGAATCTGACCGCGGTGGGCAGCATCTCGGTCAGCGATCCGGATGCGGGCCAGTCGTCATTCCAGGCCGGCGTGCTCACAGGGCCGGGCAATCTCGGCACGCTGAACCTCTCGGCCAACGGCGGCTACACCTACGCTGTCGCCAACAACGCCGTGCAATATCTCGGAGCCGGCGAAACCAAGATCGATACGTTCCGGGTCACCTCTCAGGATGGCACCTCCAAGGACGTCACGTTCACGATCCACGGCGAGAATGACGGCGCGACCATTGGCAATGTCGGGGATCACGATGTCGCCGAGGACGGCGAACTGGCGGCGTCCGGGCAGCTGTCCATCGTCGATGCCGACCAGAACCAGGCCGCGTTCCAGGCCGGCACGATCACGGCACAAGGCAACCTCGGCACGGTGACGCTGCTGGCCGACGGCCACTACACCTATTCGGTCGACAACGCCGCTATTCAGTATCTCGGCGCCAACGACACCAAGACGGAGACCTTCACGGTCACGTCCGTCGACGGCACGACCAAGAATATCAGCTTCGATATCCATGGCACGCAAGACGCACCGAATCTGAGCGTACAGGACTCGTCGGGCGCCGCCGACGGAAACATCACGCTTCACATAGCGGCCGACAAGGTCGATCTGGGCAGCACCTTGTCGGTGAAGATCGAGGGGGTGCCGTCGAGCTTTACGGTACAGAACGGCGCAGCGATCGGGGACGGCGCCTGGCTCGTGACGGGCGACTCCATTCAGAACGTCGTTCTGATCCCGAACCATGCCGTCGGCAGCGCGGATCCGTTCACCCTGCAAGTCACCGCCATCTCCGACGACGGCGTTCATCAGGCGGTGAGCTCGGCCGAGCTCTCGCTGATCGTGACGTCCGGTGCCAACGAGATCAACGCGCTGGATATCGACGGCTATATCGGCGGCGCAACCGTATTTGCTGACGCCAACAACAACGGAATACTCGACGCAGGCGAGGCGCACACGACGACACGGGCTGACGGCAGTTTTACGTTGGCGGGCGGCTCCGGTCCGCTCGTGAGTATCGGCGGCGTCGATATCTCGACGGGATTGCAGGTCGCCGGCGTGCTGAGGGCGCCGGAGGGCTCCACCGTCATCACTCCGCTGACGACGCTGATCGCCGCACTGGTCGACAGCACGGCAAACGATGAGCACCCACTGACGGCGGACCAGGCCATGAGCGCCGTGGCGGCGGCTTTCAACCTCGATCTCACCGGAGGTGTCGACCTGAGGTCGTTCGACCCGGTGCCCGATGCGGTAAACAACGATGCCACCGCGACCGCGGTGCTCGCGGCAGCCATCCAGGTCCAAAGCACCGTCGCTCAGGTGTCGGCCGTCGGCGTGGAGACGGGCGCGGTCATTACAGCCATTGCAAGCGCTATTACGGCGTCTCTGAGCGGCCCCGGCGCGCCCGTCTTCGATCTGGCGTCTTCGGAAACGGTTCAGAGCGTCGTCACGTCCTCCGGCGTCGACGCGGCGGCCGCCGCGACGGTTATCGAGGTCGTTGCTGCCGCGAACGACAGCATTCAGGGGGCCACGAACGTCACCGAGCTGGCGCAGGCCGGTCAGGTCGCTCAAGGTGCGGCCGCCGACCAGCTGGCTGCGACGAATTTTTCGGATCAACAATCGATTGATCAGCTCACAGACCGCTTTGTCGAAAATCTGGACACGGAGGTTTCGAATGCCGTGCTGACCCCGGTCGGGAACGCCTTGTTCGGCTCGCTCGGCGATGACGTGCTTTCGGGCGGAGGTGGCAACGATTTGATCGACGGCCAGGACGGCAACGATCGCATCAGCGGTGGCGATGGAAACGACATCCTCTTCGGGGGAGCTGGCAAGGACTATCTCGGCGGCGGCTCCGGCGACGATATTCTCGACGGTGGCCCGGGCTTCGACCGCGCCGTCTATACCGACGCAACCGGCGGCGTCACGATCGATCTGGCGGCCGGAACGGCGTCCGGCGCCGGCGTGGGGACGGACACCCTCGTCAACATCGAAGCTGCCGTCGGCAGCGACTTTGCCGATACATTCAACGCGGCTGGCTTCACCGGCGACGCCCATGTCCCGGGTAGCCCTGTCGGCTACAACGAGTTCGAAGGCAGAGGCGGCGACGACACCATCATCAGCAACACCAACAGTCAGGGTGCGGAGCTGACGCGCGTCTCCTATGTCAGCGCCACCGGCGCGGTGACGGTGGATCTCGCCGCCGGCTATGCCCAAGGTGATGCATCGGTGGGCCACGACACCCTCGTCGGGTCCGGCTTCAACGGCGTCTGGGGCTCCGCGCATAACGACACGATTCTGGGCAGCAACAATCCGATGTTCACCGCAGAGGTGTATTCGGGCTTTGCGGGCAACGACTACATCGACGGCCGCGGTGGCTACGACCGTGTGGACTACAACGTCGATCCGAACACCACGACGGGAATTACGGTCAATCTCGCCGCCGGATCCGTCACCGGCGATTCGACCGTCGGCACGGATACGTTGCGCGGGATCGAGGCGATCCGCGGCACCAACTTCGCCGATACCTACAATGCCACCGGTTTCGGCTCGGGCAGCGTCAACGCCGGCTCGAACGGGACGTTCAACGAGTTCACCGGCAATGGCGGTGACGACACCATCACCGGCAACGGCTTCACGCGGCTCGGTTTCAACAACGCGACGGCCGGAGTCCAGGTTGACTTCGTCACCGGCACCGCCACCGGCGATTCATCCGTCGGCACCGATCATTTCACCGGCGTCAACGCCGTCCAGGCCTCGATGTTCGACGACACGCTGCTGGGCGGGGCGACCAACGACACCTTCACCGGCCTCGCCGGCAACGACTATATCGACGGCCGCGGCGGCTTCGACGTCTCGTCCTACAACAACATCTTCTTCATCACGGGAAGCATCACCGTCAATATGGCGGCCGGCATCGTCACCGGAGACGCCTCGAACGGCACGGATACGCTTCGTTCGATCGAGGGCATTCAGGGCACCAACTTCGACGATACCTACGATGCGACCGGTTACGGGGTGGCCGGCGCGAATGTCGGCAACAACGGGACCTTCAACCAGTTCGAAGGGCTGAGCGGTGACGACGTCATCACCGGTAACGGCAACACGCGCCTGATCTTCGCCAACGCGACCGGCGGGGTGACCATCAATCTCGCGGGCGGCACCGCCACCGGCGACGGCTCGACCGGTCACGACACGTTCACCGGCGTCAACAGCGCCCTGGGCAGCAACTTTGCCGACATCTTCGACGCAACGGGATTCTCTGGTCCGAGCGGGACCTCGTTCCAGGGGCAGGGCGGCAACGACCAGATCACCGGCAACGGCGCGACGCAGATTCAGTACAACAACGCCACTGCCGGCGTGACCGTCAACCTCACTGCGGGCACCGCCGACGGCGACGGCTCGGTCGGCCACGACACCATCACGGGCGGCGTGTTCAATGTCCTGGGGTCCAATTTCAACGACACCATCATCGGCAGCGCCAGCAACGACAGTCTCTCCGGCAACGTCGGCAACGACATCCTGGATGGTCGTGCCGGCAACGACTTCCTCAGTGGCGGCGCCGGCGTGGACACCTTTGTCTATGCGAGCGGCGGCGGCTTCGACTTCATCCAGGACTTCGTCCATGGCCAGGACAAGCTCGATCTGACCGGGGTCTACGGCATCTTCAGCCTCTCTGACCTGCAAGCACATGCGGTGCAGAGCGGCCCCAACACGGTCATTACCTTCAGCTCGGGTGACGGCCTCACGCTTCAGAACGTCAATCTGAGCAGCCTCACGGCGAGCGATTTCCTGTTCGGCGCGCCGATCGTCGGCGACGGAAACGCGAACGACCTCGTCGGCACCGCCAATGCCGAATCCATCAGCGGTCTCGGTGGCAACGACCGCCTTCAGGGCCTCGGCGGCAGCGACCTTCTGGATGGCGGTGCGGGCTTCGATCGCGCCATCTATACCGACGCGACCGGCGGCATCGCCGTCAACCTCGCGGCCGGGACGGCCTCGGGAGCTGGCGTCGGGACAGACACGCTGATCGGCATCGAGGGTGTGGTCGGCAGCGATTATGCCGATACGTTCAATGCGGCCGGGTTTACCGGATCGACCGGTCTGCCCGGCGTAGCCGCCGGCCAGAGCGAGTTTGAAGGGCGCGGCGGCAACGATAGCGTGATCGGCGATCTCAACGCCCTGGGGCAGGCAGTGACGCGACTGTCCTATCTGAGCGCGAGCAGCGCGGTCACCGTCGACATCGGGGCCGGGACCGCGGATGGCGACGCTTCGGTGGGCCACGACACCTTCTCCAACGTCTCGACGATCTGGGGCTCGGCCTCCAACGACACGTTCTACGGCAGCGACAATGCGTCCTTCACCTACGAGACCTATGAAGGTCGCGGCGGCGACGACTATATCGACGGCCGCGGCGGCTACGACCAGGTCACCTACAATTCGGACACGACGACCACGTCGGGCATCTACGTTCACCTTGCCGCGGGCATCGTGAATGGCGACGCCACGGTCGGCACCGACACCATACGCAGCGTCGAGGCCGCGCGTGGTACCAATTTCGACGACACGTTCGACGCGACCGGCTTCGGCCAGGTCGGGGCGACCAATGTCGGTTCCTCCGGGACCTTCAACGACTTCGCCGGCGCCGGCGGCAACGACACCATCATCGGCAACGGCTCCACCCGCCTGAACTACCAGATCGCGGCCTCGAGCGTCAGCGTCGACCTCGAGACCAGCGTCGTCGGGACCACGAATGCCGTCACGGTTGCCGGCAGCGCGACAGGTGCGACCGAGGGCACCGACACCTTCACCGGCGTCAACGCGGTGCAGGGCTCGACCTTCGCCGACACGCTGCTGGGAAGCAGCTTCAACAACAACTTCACCGGTCTTGGCGGCGACGACTACATCGACGGCCGCGGCGGCTTCGACGTTGCCATCTACAACAGCCTCAGCACGGTCACGGGCGGCGTCGCGATCGACATGGCGGCAGGCACGGCGACCGGTGACGGGTCGATCGGGACCGATACGCTGCGTTCGATCGAGGGCATTCAGGGCACGGGCTACGCCGACACCTATGTGGCGACGGGCTATGGCCAGCCCGGTGCGCTCAATATCGGCAATAACGGCACCTTCAACCAGTTCGAGGGCCTCGGCGGCGATGATGCCATCACCGGCAACGGCAACACACGGCTGCTCTACACGAATGCCACCGGCGGCGTCACCGTCAACCTGAACGCCGGCTCGGTCACGGGTGACGTATCGGTCGGGCACGACACCTTCACGGGCGTCAACAGCGTTTATGGCGGCAATTTCGCCGACACTTACGACGCGTCAGGCTTCATCGGTTTCAATTCCTTCCAGGGTCTTGCCGGCAACGACCTCATCACCGGCAACGGCAGCACGCAGCTGCTGTTCGCCAACGCGACCGGCGGCGTTGTTGTCGATCTCGCCAGCGGCACCGTCAATGGGGATGCCTCGGTCGGGCATGACACCATCACCGGTGGCGTCAACGGCGTGTCGGGATCGGGCTTCAACGATACGCTGAAGGGGGGCAGCGGCGCCGACAATCTGCTCGGCAACGGCGGCGCCGACACCTTCGTGTATGTGAGCGGCGGTGGTGCCGATTTCATCGGCGACTTCTCGCATGCGCAAGCCGACAAGATCGACCTTTCGGGCGCAGGTATCTACAACCTCGCTGATGTGCAGGCGATCGCCTCGCAGCAGGGACCGAACACGTTCATCAATTTCGGCAATGGCGATAGCCTGACGCTGCAGAACGTGACTCTATCGAACCTGACTGCTGCGGATTTCATCTTCGCGCCGGGCGTTCACCTGATCGGCGACGCCAATCCGAACACGCTGGTCGGCACAGTCTATGCCGACAATTTGAGCGGCCTCGGCGGCAACGACGTCCTGCAAGGCCTCGGCGGCAACGACCAGCTCGATGGCGGCCAGGGCTTCGACCGCGCCGATTACGGCGATGCAACGGGAGCCATCACCGCCAATCTTGCGGCCGGCTCCGTGACCGGCCCGGGCGTCGGCACAGATACGCTGGCGAATGTCGAGGGGATCCTCGGCAGCAATTATGCCGACACGTTCAATGCGGCCGGGTTCACCGGATCGACCGGTCTGCCCGGCGTAGCCGCCGGCCAGAGCGAGTTTGAAGGGCGCGGCGGCGACGATAGCGTCGTCGGCGATCTCAACGCCCTGGGACAGGCAGTGACGCGAGTGTCCTATCTGAGCGCGAGCAGCGCGGTCATCGTCGACATCGGGGCCGGGATCGCGGATGGCGACGCTTCGGTGGGCCACGACACCTTTTCCAACGTCTCGACGATCTGGGGCTCGGCCTCCAACGACACGTTCTACGGCAGCGACAATGCGGCCTTCACCTACGAGACCTATGAAGGTCGCGGCGGCGACGACTATATCGACGGCCGCGGCGGCTACGATCAGGTCACCTACAATTCGGACACGACGACCACGTCGGGCATCTATGTTCACCTTGCCGCGGGCACCGTGAATGGCGACGCCACGGTCGGCACCGACACCATACGCAACGTCGAGGCCGCGCGTGGTACCAATTTCGACGACACGTTCGACGCGACCGGATTCGGCCAGGTCGGGGCGACCAATGTCGGTTCCTCCGGGACCTTCAACGACTTCGCCGGCGCCGGCGGCAACGACACCATCATCGGCAACGGCTCCACCCGCCTGAACTACCAGATCGCCGCGTCGAGCGTCAGCGTCGACCTCGAGACCAGCGTCGTCGGGACCACGAATGCCGTCACGGTTGCCGGCAGCGCCACAGGTGCGACCGAGGGCACCGACAGCTTCACCGGCGTCAACGCGGTGCAGGGCTCGACCTTCGCCGACACGCTGCTCGGAAGCAGCTTCAACAACAACTTCACCGGTCTTGGCGGCGACGACTACATCGACGGCCGCGCCGGCTTCGACGTGGCCATCTACAACAGCCTCAGCACGGTCACGGGCGGCGTCGCGATCGACATGGCGGCAGGCACGGCGACCGGTGATGCGTCGATCGGGACCGATACGCTGCGTTCGATCGAGGGCATTCAGGGCACGGGCTACGCCGACACCTATGTGGCGACGGGCTATGGCCAGCCCGCTGCGCTCAATATCGGCAACAACGGCACCTTCAACCAGTTCGAGGGCCTCGGCGGCGATGATGCCATCACCGGGAACGGCAACACACGGCTGCTCTACACGAATGCCACCGGCGGCGTCACCGTCAACCTGAACGCCGGCTCGGTCACGGGTGACGTATCGGTCGGGCACGACACCTTCACGGGCGTCAACAGCGTCTATGGCAGCAATTTCGCCGACACGTACGACGCGTCAGGCTTCATCGGTTTCAATTCCTTCCAGGGTCTTGCCGGCAACGACCTCATCACCGGCAACGGCAGCACGCAGCTGCTGTTCGCCAACGCGGCCGGCGGCGTGACCGTTAACCTCGCAAACGGTACTGTGGACGGCGATAGTTCGGTAGGTCATGACACCATTTTGGGAGGGGTGACCAACGTTGCGGGCTCGAACTTCAACGACACGATCACCGGCTCCAACGCCAACGACCAGCTGTTCGGCAACGGCGGCAACGATCTGCTCAGCGGTGGTGCCGGCAACGACGGCCTGAACGGCGGCATCGGTGCAGACACCTTTGTCTACGCTGCCGGCGGCGGCGCGGACACCATCGGCGACTTCCTGCAGGCGGACGCCGACAAGATCGACCTCACGGGAATCCCTGGTGTCTCGACCCTTGCCGACGTTCAGGCGCTTGCCACCCAACAGGGGCCGAACACGGTCATCAACTTTGGCAATGGCGACACCCTCACGCTGCTGAACGTGACGCTGTCGAACCTCACGGCTGCCGACTTCATCCTGGGGCAGGGCGTGCACCTCACCGGCGACGCCGGTGCAAATACGCTTATCGGCACCGCCTACGCCGACAATCTGAGTGGCCTTGCGGGCAACGATCGCCTCAAGGGCCTCGACGGCAATGATCTGCTCGACGGCGGCCTCGGCTTCGACCGCGCCGACTATGTCGCGGCAACGGGCGGCATTACCGCAAATCTCGCGGCAGGCTCCGTGACAGGTCCAGGGGTCGGCACGGACACGCTGGCGAACGTCGAGGGGATCGTGGGCAGCGACTATGCCGACACGTTCAACGCGACCGGCTTTGCGGGCGATACCGGCATTGCCGGCACCAATGTGGGCTTCAACGAGTTCGAAGGCCGCGGCGGGGACGACAGCATCACGGGAGCGATGAACAGCCTGGGTGCGCTCCTGACGCGCATCTCGTATGCCAATGCAACGGGCAGCGTGACCGTCGATCTGACGGCCCACTCGGCGGCGGGAGATGCCTCGGTCGGTACCGATACCTTGGTGGGTTCGGGCTTTGCGGGTGTTGTCGGCTCCGGATCTGGCGACCAACTGCTCGGCAGTGCCAATGGCCCAGGAACCGTGGAAACGTTCGAAGGCCGCGCCGGCGATGACTTCATCGACGGCCGGGCTGGTTTCGACCGGGCGGACTACGCGCTCGATCCGGCCGCGGTGGGCGGGATCGACGTTCAACTGGCCTTGGGAACCGTGACGGGTGACGCCGCGACGGTCGGCACCGACACGCTGCGATCGGTCGAGTCCGTGCGCGGCTCGAACGCTGCGGACGTCTTCAACGCCGCTGGTTTCACCGGAAGCAGCCAGAATGCCGGTTCCAACGGGACGTTCAATGAATTCATCGGCATGGGCGGCAACGACAGCATCACCGGTAACGGCAACACGCGCGTTGCATTCACCAACGCCACCGGCGCGGTGACGGTCGATCTGCTGGCAGGTACCGCAAGCGGTGACTTGTCCACGGGCAACGATACGTTCAGCGGCGTCAACGCCGTGATGGCCTCGATGTTCAACGACACCATCAGCGGTAGCAACACCACCACGGCGACGGAAACGTTCACCGGCCTTGCCGGCGACGACTTCATCGACGGCCGCGGCGGCTTCGACATCATCAGCTACAACAACATCTACTTCTCCACCGGCGCGGTGACGATCAACTTCACGGCGGGCACCGCGACCGGTGACGGCTCGATCGGCAATGATACGTTTCGCGGGATCGAGGGCGCCCAGGGCACCACTTTCAACGACGTCTTCACGGCCACGAATTTCGGCGCCGTCGGTTTCCAGAACGGTGCAACCAACAACGTCGGCAACAACGGCAACTTCAACCAGTTCGAAGGCCTGGCCGGCAACGACACGATCACCGGCAACGGTAACACCCGGATCATCTATTCCAGCGCCACCGATGCCGTGACCATCAACCTGCAGGCGGGGACTGCGACCGGTGGCGGCTCGATCGGCACTGACACCTATGTAGGCGTCAACAGTGCGACCGGCAGCAACCTGAACGACACCTACAATGCCACGGGCTTCACCGGCGTCACCTCGGCAGGATCGTTCGGTACCTTCAACCTGTTCGAAGGCCTGCTCGGCAACGATACCATCACCGGTAACGGCAATACGCGGGTCTCGTATTCCCAGGCGAGCGGGGGCGGAGTTTCCGTCGACCTTTCGACGGGACTTGTGAGCGGTGCGGCCGGCGCCGACTTCATCACGGGAGGCGTCAACAGCGTCCAGGGTTCGAACCAGGCCGACACGCTGTTCGGCAGCTCGAATAACGAATTCTTCTTCGGCGGCGGCAGTGGCGACACGATCAACGCAGGTGGCGGGAACGACGGCATCACCGGCCAGGGCGGCAACGATACGATCGACGGCGACGCCGGCACCGACATGGTGATCTTCTCGGGTACGCAATCGCAATACACCGTCACGACGGCTGGAACGATCCAGGTTCAGGACAATGTCGTGAACCGTGACGGCACCGACGGTCTGACCAATGTCGAAGTGCTGCAGTTCAGCGACGCCATCGTGTTGCTGTCATCGGGCTCGTTGGCGAGTCCGATCGATCTCTCGACGCAACAGTTCTCTAACACGGCACCCGTGAGCGGAACGGCTGGCGATGATTATCTTCGCGTCGGAGCCAATATCTTCGGACACGGGATCAATCTGGGAGCCGGGACGGGGGATACCGTCCTGCTCAACGGCACCTTTGGTAACGGCTACACGCTCAATCTCTCGGGTGTCGAAAACCTGGTCGGCAGCGGCAACGACGAGTTCGTCAACCTCACGACGACCGCCAACGGACTGGTCGTCGACCTCGGGGGTGGCAATGATCAGCTCAATCTCGCGGGCGGCGCCAACACGCTTAGCCTGATCGGCGTCGAGGGGGTCGGCGGATCCGATTTCGGTGCGACGCCCGGCGTCAACGACGTACTCACCTTGTCGACGACGGTGACGGGCCTGAACATCAGCCTCGGCAACGGCGACAATACGATGAACCTCGCTGCCGGCGCGAACTCGTTCGTGAACATCTACGACGTCAATCACGTGAACGGAACCGCGAACGACGACACCTTGACTGTCACCGGTGCGATCGCAGCGGTCAACGGCGTCGCGATCGACCTTGGCGGCGGCGAGGATACGATCGCCCTCAACGGAAACTTCGCTGCATTCGCCGCGACCGGCGTCGAGCACATCAACGGCAATTCGGGCGACAATTCGCTCAGCTTGACGAACAATGTCGATGGCATCGTCATCGACATGGGCGGTGGAAACGATCTGGTGTCGCTCGCCAATGGAGTGAATTCGGTCAGCATCAGTGGCGTCGAAAACCTCAACGGCAGTGATTTCACCGGCAATCTCAACCCGTCGGACGATACGGTCACGCTTCTGAATACCGTGTCCGGGGTGTCGGTCAATCTCGGCGAAGGGACCAACGTCCTGAATCTCGCCGCAGGCAGCAATTCGTTCGACAATCTGTGGAACGTGAATCTGCTCAACGGCAGCTCGTCGGACGACATTCTGACGTTGCAGGGCAGCCCGGCGAACGTGATCGATCTCGGCGGCGGCAACGACACTCTGAACTTCAGCGCGAATGTCTACGACATCACGGTGACCAACGTCGAAACCGTCAATGCCGCCGCGAACTTCGACAGGATCACGATCGGCAACGCGTCAGGTAACACGACGATCACTGCCGGCGCGGGTGCGGATGAGATCTTCGCCAGCGCGGGCCATGACAACTTCCGCTTCGCCAGCACCGCGGATTCCGCCGCCGGCGCTGCCGATACCATTCACAATTTCGACGCCGATAATGACAGCTTTACGTTCTCGGGCATTAGCGTCGCTGGCGGTCACATCGAGTACGTGGAGAATGCGGCGCTGCTCGGTGCCAACCAGGCTTCGGCTCACCTGCAGAATTCCGGGCCGGGTAACGACTATCTTCAGATCGATATCGACGGCGACGGAACGAGCGATATGGACGTGAGCCTGCAAAATGTCACGGGCACGCTGCACAACGGCAACTTCCTGTTGGCCTGAGAGAGAACCGGCTTCGGAAAAGGCGTTGGCCGCCTGCCGGCCTGTCTCCGGGAGCCACCGTCCTGGCAATCGCCGCGCGACCCCAAGCAAAAACCGCCGCCACCGGCTATCCGGTGGATCGGCGGTCTATAGTCGAAGGTCGCTGGGTCGAAGGTGGCTGGCCTCTCAGGAGGCTCTTAGCCAAGCGTTCCCGCGCTCACCGAACGTACCAATAGCCCCACCAGCGTTGGGACACTGGACGCGCCTGCGCCTTCATGGCGGCGACTTCCTCGACGGAGCGAAGCTGCGGGCCGTAGATCGCGGGCGGATAGACGTCATCCCACAGCACGACCCCGGTTTGGGCGTAGGCCGCCCGCTGATGTGCCGGCGCAAGCGCGAGCTCGGCGGCCGGCGCTACGGATGCTGTCAAAACGAGGCCGAGAGCGGACAGGGCAATGGATGGAATAAGAGCGCGGACGGTCATTGGATTGAATCCCTCGTAATATGAGATGCGAAATAATGCGACGGGTCCCGAATGGTTGCAAGGGCATGGATTGGCCGGTTGGCCCGAAATTTCCTGTTCGTGGGAAGGCGTGCCAGGTCCGTTCGACGGCAGCAGCCTTTGGACAGGTCGGGATCGCGAAGGCATCTCTCTATATAGAGTGACTCTAATAGAGCGATCTTGATCGCAGAGTTTGATGCACGGGAGGTTATGCCGCATGCACGTAAGAGGTCAGGCATGAACAATCTTTCGGCGCCCGAAGTCGGCAAGAACCATGATGTCGACACACTGCTCGCTCTTGATGAGTCCCGGACTATCTAGGGCGACTCCTATGACTTCTGCATTCCTCTCCGCTTTCATTTTCGGCGCTGGCCTCACCTTGGGATACGCGCTACGCGCTTGGCGCGTGCAACGAAGCCCTGCGAGCTCATCCCGCGGCGCCTCGCGCCGAATGACCGGACCGACTCCCACCTCGACGTTCGGCCACGCCCGACGAGCCTTTTAGGCAACGTCCGATTCGCTGGCGGGATCTCACTGGTACGAATGGGGCATGACGAGATGAGCGAACCCAAGAAGGATGCGCCGCGGCGTTACATCGTCGATGGCGCCGGACAACGCGTGCTTGTCGGGCTGACGATCTCGGAGACGGTCGAATTCGAAGCGCTGGATAATCCGAACTCCCGCCCCGGCGCCGATTTGCTTGTCGAGGCGCGCCGTGTCCGCCAGGACAGACATGGGGAGCGCTGGCTGGAGCTTTACGTCAAGCACGAGCGAGCCTGGAACGATTGGATGGCTGAAACACGTGCGCGGCTGGAAAAGCCCCGCTTGCTCAACTAGATCCGCTCGAGGTCGATGCCCATGGTCCGATAGGCGAGCCGTCGCGAACCAAGGCTGCACGTCATACCGCGAGCATGCGGCTGCCCTGGATGCTCATCAGGGTGAGGTTACCGGTCGCATAGGCACCGGTGTCGATGTTGACGCGGTTCGCCATGAATTCGGCACTACGGACCGGCGTATGGCCATGCACGATATACTTGCCGAATTGCTCCTCGCTGCGCAGGAACTCTTCGCGAATCCAGAGCAGATCGCGCTCCGTCTGCTCGGCCAGCGGAACGCCCGGGCGAACGCCGGCGTGAACGAAGAAGAAGTCCCCGCAACTGAAGCTCAGCCGCAGATTGTCGAGGAATTCCAGATGCTCGGTGGGCATCGCCCGAATCAGATCGCGCATGATCGATGCCGGCTCGTCGCGCTTCAGGTCCGGCGGCGCAAGCCCGTAGGACATCAGTGTCTGGGTCCCGCCGACGGCAATCCAATCCTCGAATAATGAGGGATCTTCGAACACCCTCACCAGAAATGCCTCGTGATTCCCTTTGAGGAAGACTGCGTTGCCCCGGCGGCTCCGTTCGATCAGGACGTCGAGGGTGGAGCGCGTATCCGGGCCGCGATCGATGTAATCGCCCATGAAGACCTCGACCGCGTAGCGCGGCCGGCTGCAGGCGACGTCGGCGTCGATCACCCGCAACATCGGCTGGAGCAAATGTGCACAGCCGTGAATGTCCGAGATCGCATAGATGCGGACTCCCTCCGGCAATTGCGGTTTGGGAATAGGCGGGCGTGGTCGGGCGAGAGATATCATGGCGCTCAATCGATCGGGTGGTTGAAAAATTTCCCCAAGTCGCCGGCACCGGAGAGCTTCCATCTAACACGAACGACGTGAATTCGGTGAAGGAGCGTCCTTGTTCTCCGGCTCGATCACGCCAAAAGAAGGGCGGCATTTTTTGCCGACCTTGTTCGGCAATCGGCAGCGCGAATGGCGCGGCCCGCGGGAATTGCATCGCTGAAGGCGAGCGTGCAGCAAAGATGCATGCCTGGGCGCAATTTCGCGTCGCACGCCCAGATAGAAAATCATCGAAATTCTCGCAAATGACTCATTGTGCTTCGTCGAAGGATCGCATCGCCTGAAAGATGAGCGAAGAGGCGCTCGCGCGATGGCCAAGCATCGCGATGGACGTGGAACTTGATTCAAAATAGGGCAACGCGTTCGCTCGTATGTCATCACTGTGACGACATTTTCAGCGCGTCGAATTTCGCTGCGCATTTCAACACGACGCATGATCCGTGCGCCGCAAAAGTTTTGCGTGCAACGCCACAATGTCGCTGCGATCACTCAACACTTTCCGTGCGGGGCAGTGACGAGTCTTCAGCATCACGATGAGCGTCAGGCACACTCTCGATAGGCAGAGGTTCGAATGGCTGTTGCAACTTATGGTTCTGAAAACGCTCACGCGCTGTCGTCGACGCGAGGTGGCGCTCTTCAGAGGCCATTTCAGATCGTCGTCATGGCGGCTGACTTTCTGCTGATCTTGTTGAGCTATGCCGCCGGGGCTTCGCTGTACGGCGCCGCCGTCGCTTCGCCCACCGACGGCGCTTCGGTGGGAGCGGGGTTGTTTGTCGGCGTGGTGTTCGTCGCAGTCGCCTATTTCCGGGACGTCTATGCCACGCACCGGCTGCTCAACATCGTCTGGCAGCTTCGAAAGGCCGTGTTAATCTGGCTGACGTCGCTGACGATCCTTGCTGTTGCGGCGTTCCTGCTGAAATCGACCGACAATCTGTCCCGCGGCACCGTCATCGTGTTCGCCGTGATCGGCGGACTTGGTTTGGTCAGCCTGCGCTTCGTCTGGCAGGCGGTGTTCGGCACGAGCTTTGCGCGAAGCCGGTTGGTCGATCGCAAGGTGATCCTGCTCAGCCTCAAGCCGCTCGACTTCACCTCCAGCCGCTTCAAGGACCTGCGGCGGAATGGCTTCGACGTCACGCGCCATTTCGTGCTCGGCGACGACCGGGATGATGGCCATTGGGAGCGGCAGATTCGCGACGTGATCCGTCAGTCGCGCTCGGCCGACGTCGATGAATACCTGCTTGCGATCGACTGGAACGAATTGCCGATGCTCCGCAAGCTCGGGCCATATCTGCGCGCCGTCCCCCAGCCGATACGCCTGCTGCCGGACGATCCGGTCGCCGATCTGGTGGCTCGTCCCTTCCTGCCGGTCAGCGGAACCGTAGCGGTCGAAATCCAGCGGCCGCCTCTCACCATTCTCGAACGGCTGCAAAAGCGCTGTCTCGACGTCGGCGTGGCCCTGTTCGCGCTCGTAATCTTGACGCCGCTGCTGCTCACCGTTGCCGTGCTGATCAAGCTGGATTCCCCGGGAGCCGTCATATTCCGCCAGTCGCGCCGCGGCTTCAATGGCAGGCCGTTCGAGATCTGGAAGTTCCGGAGCATGACCGTCTGCGAGAACGGCGAAACGATTGCCCAGGCGACCAAGCGGGATGCTCGGGTCACCAAGATCGGGCGCTTCCTTCGTATGACGAGCATCGACGAACTGCCGCAGCTCTGGAACGTGCTGCGCGGGGACATGTCGCTGGTTGGACCGCGTCCGCACGCGCTGGCCCATGACAATTACTATGACGAGATCATCAGCAAGTATGTCTACCGCCATCACATGAAGCCGGGCCTGACCGGCTGGGCCCAGGTGAACGGCTTCAGGGGGGAAACGCCGACGATCGATCTGATGGAGAAGCGGGTCGAATATGACGTCTGGTACGTTAGCAACTGGAGTATCTGGCTCGACCTGAAGATTATGGCCCGGACGGCGTCCGCAGTGATGTTCCAGGAAGCTTACTAGTCGTTTGATTTCTTCACTGTCCGGAACCTGCCAGCTTAAGGGATCAGGTTCCGTCTCTCGACGACCTGCTGAAGAGCCGCATGATCGCGTCGCGCAAGGCAAGCAACGGCGGCACCAGCACGAAGAAAGCCCCCATCGCAACGGAAACGATGACATGGCGGATCGAGAAGGGTTCGTCCTGCTCGATTTCCCTTTGACTCGGGTCGATGGGCGCGGGTGAGAGCGTCGTCGCCATTGGCTGCGGACGCGGCTTGCGTGGGGGAACCACGATCAACACGAACAGGATGTTGAGCAGAACCCAAATAGTCAAAATCGTCAGGACGATCAGCATTCCGAGCCCGCCGGAAATGAACGACAAATATCAGCCGAGGTTAGCCTCAGGGAACCCAGAAAGAAAGATGCCCAAAGTTTCAGCATTTTGAAGCGTCGAGGACCGGATTGTCTCGTCTTGCCGATGAATGGTTGCCAATTGGCGCACTGTCCTAGCCATCGCAGCCTTCGTCAATCCTTGCTTTTGGCTAGAGCAATAACTGCAAGTTGTGGATTCCGGGCGAATACGGAGGCCTCGGCAGTCCGAGGTGGGCTCGGCGCAATCCTCCGTTCGTGTGTGCGAAGGCGCACTCGCTGCTCTTCAGGCGCTAGTTTCGAAGAACGCAAAAAATTGGCCCGCTGCCAAATGGCAGCGGGCCCGTCGTCTTTAGAAATCGGCTGGGCGCGGCCTGCCGCGCCTCCGCCTAGGCATGCTCGACGTAGTAGCTGTTGTGGTGCTTGCCCTTGTACGCCTCGATGCGCTTGAGCATCTTCGGGTTGGCGCGGTTGAGCACGGCGCCGAGCAATTTCTTCTGCAGGACTTCCGACCCGGAAACCGACTCCTGAAGGGCGCTTCGTGTCGTTTGCCCCCACTCGATCACATAAACCATGGCATCGATCAGGAAGCTGACGGCCTTTGAATCCGCCACCGGCATCACCGGGGCAAGATCGATCACGATGTACTCATAGTGCTCCTTCAGCACCTTGAGCAGATCGGCCATCGCCTTCGATCCAATGACGTCGGCCGAATTGACCATGCGGGAGGCCACGACGGACGGCAGGAAATCCAGGCCTGTTTCCTTGCTTCGCTGCACATGGTAGCCGAGGCTGGCCGGATCGCTGAGCGCCTCTACCAGTCCGCTCTTGGCGTTCGGCGCGAGCTCCCGCGTGAGCGAGCGCGTGTGCAGATCGCCGTCGATCAGGACCGTGCGATGCCCGGTGAGGGCGATCAACTGGGCGAAGTTGGCCGCCACCGTCGTCTTTCCTTCCTTGGGAAGGGACGAGACGATGCCAATCACCTTGATCTCGCGGGTCAGGCGCGCAACGTCGATCGACACCTTGATATTGCGCAACGTCTCGGCAAATCGCGAGAATGGATGGTCGACGACGTAGCGGGACAGATCGGGTGGACCGGTCTTCCCGGACGTGGATAGCAACGCGCCGGTCTTCGTCGGCGGACGAATGTCCGGCAGGACCCCGAGGCACTTCACGCCGAGCTCGTCCTCGACCTCGCCGGGGGTCCGCAACACGTCGCTGAGCAGTTCACGGGCAAAGGCGGCGCCGAAGCCGAGGCAGAGGCCACCCACCAGGCCTCCCACCAGCGCCAGCACCGTGCGCGGCGAGCTCTTGCGATCCGGCTTGGCGGCGGTGCTGATGAGGCGCGCCTCGCTGAGCGGAAAGCTCTGGTTCTGCGTGGCGCTCTGCAGCTTCTCGAGGAAGTTGTTGTAGAGGTTGCGGTAGGTGTCCGCGGCGCTTTCGAGATCGCGCAGCTTGACTGCGGCCTGGCCGGTATCGCCGGCCTGGGCGACGAGTTCCTTTACGTTCTTCTCGAGCGAGGCTTCCCGGCTCTTTGCGATCTCATAGTCGCTGCGATAGGCGTCGCCGATCCGATGCAGCTCGTCGGCGATGTTCTTGCGCAGCTCCTCCATCTTGTTGGCCAGATTGACCGCAGCAAGATGTTGCTTGCCATAGCGCCGGGACCAGTCGGCATACTGGGCCTGGAGGTCCAGATATTGCGCGCGCAGGCGGGTGATGACCGAGTTGTTGAGAGCATCGGTCACCGTCGATTGTGCGACGTCCTGGTCCGAAATCGCGGTGATCCGGTCGAGCCGGGCCTTGGCTTCGGCCGTCGACGCCCGCGCTTGAACCAGCTGGGTGTTGAGGTCCGACAATTGCTGTTCGGACATCAGGCCGCGGCTGGTTCCGACGATGTTGTTTTCGGCCTTGAAGGTCTGCACGGCACGGTCGCTGGCGGTTGCCTGCTCGCTCAGCTCGATGCTGCGCTGCTGAAGCCATTCGGTCGCCCGCTTGGTCGACTGATATTTGGCTTCCAGGGCGCCGACAAGGTAGGCGCTGGCGACGGCGTTGACGATCTTGGCGGCCTTGTCAGGGCTTCGCGAGCGATAGTTCAGCGACAAGACATAGGTCGTCAGGACACGTTCCGTCCTCAGGTTCTTCTGAACCTGCTCGACCACGGCATGCTCGAGTCGCTCCTGCGACGCCGGTTCTCCGGTGCCGAACAACGACATGAACTTGCCGAGGACGATGGAAAGTAAACCCGGATTGGAGCCATTGAACTCCGGATCGTCCGTCAGTTTCAGGCGACGGACCACCGAGAGGATCAGGTCGTCCGAGTTGATGACCTCGACCTGGCTGTCGACGTATCCGGTATCGATGAGGGCGCTGTTGGCGTTGCTGTCCTTGTCCAGCACCTGCGCCTGACGGGTATCCATCATGATGCGGGCATTCGCCGTGTACATGGGTTGCGCCATGATCAGATAGACGATCACCAGCGCCAGCGAAGCGCCGGTGCACACCGCGATGATCGGCCATTGCCGGCGCAGGACATCGGCCACGCGTTCGAAGCTGAGGACTGCTCCGCCGAATTCGATGCCGAATCTGTGACCCGACGGAAAATGTTCTCTAGGCTGATACATTTGTTAATTCGCTGCCTTTTGACGATCGCTGATCAATTCGGAAGGGGGACGGGCTTGAACGGGTTGGCCAGCTTGGTCTTCCACTCGCCGTCGAGCAGCGCCCCGCCTCGGGGCGGTTGCGCACGGCCCTTGTCTTGGGATTGGGCCTGGGCGCCGGAGGCGTCCTCGCCGGCGGCGGCATAGCCTGCTTGCACGTTGAGATCGCCGATCCGCTGCGTGAAATCCCTGATCTTGCGCGCAGCGTCCGGCTTCGTCGACGTGCACCGCCCTTCGGCGATCCTCAACGCGGCGCCAATGGCTGAACGGTCGGTTGAACTCGACGCCGAGATGAGGGCCTGCACGGACGGCAACACCGACGGGTTCGTGGCGATAAAGGTGGCGAGCCGATATCTCAGCTTCTCCTTGTCATTGCGCAGCTGTTCCAGAAGCGAGGAGGGCGATTTTACGAACGTGTCGAGTTGGAGCTGCGAGGCACGATCCGTAAATTCGACACACTGGGCGCGGCAAGCATCGATGCTCGCCACCATCAAGGCAGAAGCTGCCAAGATGATCGGTAGCCATCGCGATCTCGCAAGACGACGTGTTAGTCCGCAACCCATCTGTGTCCCTTGCTCCCTGTTGCAATAGGAGAACACGTGAAACTTGGCAGGCAACTGTGTCAATTTTTGTGCGACGCAAAAGCAGCGTGCGCGTGCTCGGTGAGACAACGCGTGCATTGCCTGTTTCGGTCGGTTGCAAAAATGAAGATCTGCAATGCCTGCGAGATCGGCACGCTGGCGCCTAGGAATGTTGCAAACTGAAAACATAAGAGGCGTTGAAAGTCGAAGGGTCGCGAGCATGCGTCGCAAAACCGACACAAGTCGTCACGCGACTCATTGTTCCCCGCTTGCGAAAAATTATCAGTGCGATATGTGGGCATCGTGCTTGCGGAGAGATCAACGTCTTCGCGGTCGGCTTGATCGCAACAGCGCCGAATTTCGCGCACACTTTGCACGCAAATACTCGCAATCATCACGACCGAATTGATTTGCGCGCCGACGCATGTCGATCTCAAGCAAAAAGTGGCGTGAACTTGGCGCTCGCATGTCCGAATGATCTGCGAGCGTTGAAATTATCGTCGACCCTCATGCGTCGAATGCGAGTCCGCGATCGCAGAGATTGAACACGCGCAAGACCTGATACACACTGCTGCGGTGCAATAGCTACGGAATGTTGATGTGACGGAGATGGTTCATCGTGAGAAGGCGCATGTCCTGCCGCTCGATAGCATTCGGGGGATCGCCGCGACGTCGGTGGTGATTCACCATCTCCTGCTGATGCCGACTTTCCTCGCGGCGTTCCCGCACAATGCGTGGATCAATTGCTCGTTCTTCAGAAGCTCCTGGCTGCTGGTCGACTTGTTCTTTGTTCTCAGCGGGATCGTCATGTCGCTCAGCTACGTCGAGAGCGACTTCGGGCGCTTCTCGCTGCGTGAGTTCATGGCGCGGCGCCTGGCGCGGGTCTATCCGCTGCATATCGTCATGCTGATGGCAAATCTTCTGTTTCGCCTCCTGCGGATCGGTCTGGTCATGGCCGGTGTCGTGGTGGCCGCGCCGGCGGCGTTCGAAGTGAACAATGCCTATTCCTTCGGTCTCAACGTCCTGCTGCTGCATTCGATGGGGTTCATCGATTATCTCAGCTGGAATGCGCCGAGCTGGAGCATCAGCGTCGAGTTCTACACATATCTGGTGTTTGGCCTGATCGTGCTGCTGGCCCAGCGCATGCGTTCCCTGCTCTGGTTCTACGTCCTCTGTGGAGCCCTTGCGATTAGCAGTCTGGTCTTCATCATCTTCGTGCTGGACAAGAGGAGCCTCGGGCTTCAGACCGACTTCGGCATCCTGCGCTGCTTCGTGAGCTTCTTCCTGGGCGTGCTGACGGTGAGGATCGTCGATCGCCTGCCGGTCAAGCCGGGCCCTGCCGTGCAGGGCGTGCTGCAGTTCGCCGCCATGATCGCCAGCATCGCTCTGGTGTCCCTGGCGGAGACCAATCCTGCGGCGACCTTCCTCGCGCCGGTGACGTTCGCGATCTTCCTCGGCAGCTTGCTGGCCTTTCCGGATGCGCTGCTGGTGCCGCGGATGCTGGTGGCCGGGCCGCTGGTCTGGCTCGGGAAACGTTCCTACTCCATCTATATGGTGCACGCGCTCGTGGTGCTGCTCGCTGAATATTTCGTGCGGGCAGTGGGGGCGGGGCGGATCGCCGCGCTGGATTCGGTCTGGGCAGGCCTGCCGGCCACGCTGAATCTCGTCGTCTCACTGGCTGCTGTGCTAGCGGTCTCGCACTTCACCTATCTCTACATCGAAATTCCCGGCGGCAGGTTCATGCGAAATGTGCTCGGAAGCCGTCGGGATTTCGCGCGATCCCCCGCGCCGTCGGCGCGGCTGACGAACTGAGTCGGTCATGAGCATCCTCGCACTGCAACGGCCGCGACTGATCCTGATCAGCCTCAGCATCGAGGCGATCGCGCTCGGGGTCTATCTGGTCCGCGACGCCTTTGGTGGCGTGATCCGCTATTACACCAGCATCTATCACATGGATGCGCTCTGGTATCTGCCCGATGCGGTCGCGCTTGCGTGTCTGATCCAGTTCATCGTGCATTGCATCCTGCGCAATCGCAGCACCCTGGCCCTGTTGGTGTTGGTCCAGATCATGCTGTCGCTCGTGCTTGGCTATTTCATGATGGGAACGGCAAACGCAGCGATCTCGTCCTTCAAGATGATGCTGCCGGTGTTCGTCGGCTTCTGCTTCTGTGATGCGAGTCTCGGCTCGTACAAGAAGCTGCTGTCGGTCATCGCCGTGACCTTCTACCTCTCGGTCATCGGGGTGTTGCTGACGAAGTTCTACCTCATGCCCTGGGTCGGGTATAAATATGAGTCCTTTGGCGCGGTTCGGGAGGCGGGCCGGCTGTGGTGGGCCTATGGCGGCGACGACCAGCGGCTCATGGGTTTTGCGGCCGACAACACCATGGCCGCCTTCTTCATTCTCGTGTCGTTCGCGATCACCTCGATTCGCAAGAGCACGACGTGGTGCCTTCTGTTCGGCTCGCTCGCGGTCTATGTCATCAAGCTGACCACGAGCAAGACGACGATGATCGTCCTCGTGCTCTATCTGATCCTGCTCGTGTTCGTGCGTATGCTGCCGGAGAAGTCGCGCTTTCCCGCAATCAGGGGCATCGCGCAATGGTCCTTTGCCGCGATCTTCGTTCCGTTCTTCATGATCGTGATCGCTTCCGGCACCGCCGCCGTCCCGCACTCGACCCTGTTCAGCATCGTCGATCGCATCAACAACAGCTGGCAGTTGCCGTTCGTCTACATGAACCAGCTCATGCCGATCGGTCTGGTGACGGGCTGCGGCGCGGGCTGCTTCAACTATCCGCAGAAGCTGTTCTCGCCGCTCGCGCATTTCTGGGTGCCCGTCGACAATTTCTACATCGGGACCTACCTGATGTTCGGTCTGCCGTTCGTCGCGTTCATGGTGATGGTGTTCAGGGCGACATTCGGCGCGACCGACGTGTACAAGCTGACGCTGATCTTCGTCGTCAACCTGTTCACGATCACGGTGTTGAACTACGGCCCGGCGTCCGGCCTCCTGATCATCGCATTGAGCTTCAGCGACGTGTTTTCGCGCCGCGCGGCCTCCGCACGGGCGGGCGACGCCGTGCCGATCGTCATGCGGCCGCCGATGCCGTCTTTGGAAGGCTTCCGCCCGGACATACCGGCGGCGAGCGGAAGCAGGTGAGAACGAACGATGCATAAACGGCTCGCATTTATCGACACGCTGCGCGGCATTGCCGTGTTGTCGGTCCTGGTCCAGCATGTGTTCGAGGTGATCGTCGAGAAGCACCCGACGGGCGCCTATTACTGGCCCATCCACGATTTGTTCGGCTACTACATGAACTTTGGCCGGTTCGGCGTGGTGTTGTTCTTCTTCGTCAGCGGCTTCGTCATTCCGTTCAGCTTCCCGGACAGCGCCACACCCGTGCGGGATTTTTCGATCAGCCGCTTCTTCCGGCTCTACCCGGCCTACTGGACCTCGCTCGTGGTCGGGCTCGTGACGATGCAGCTGATGGATTCGAAGATCTATCCGCTCGGGCAGATCGCCGCGAACGTGACGATGTTGCAGACCTTCGTGAACGTCCCGAACCTCTGGGTGTTCTATTGGACGCTGGCGATCGAGCTGCTGTTCTATGTCGGATGCACCATTCTGTTTGCGATGGGGCTGCTGAACCGGCGCTTCACGGCGGTGACGATCGTCGTTGCGGCCGCGCTGGTCGGAACCACCGCTGCGCTCCTGGTGGAGAACAGGGCGGTTTCCTCGGTGATGGAGGTCGGGCTAAATCTGTCGGCGATGTTCCTGGGCAAGATCATCCGCGACACCGTCATCGGCGGAAAGCTGCGATGGTCCCACGTGGCGGTCTGCACGCTCCTGTATGCGATCTTCGCCATCACGCTGGCCGACCGGCGGTTCGGAGGCGTGTACCACGAGAACTTCTTCTACAGCTATTCGATCGCATCGGCCTATGTCTGCGCGGCGCTCGTCTTCATCGGCTTTGCCGTGTTCGGTGAGAGAATGGCGTGGCGGCCGATGGCATTCGTCGGCGTGATCAGCTATTCGGTCTACCTGATGTCGCCGTTCGTGCTCGTCTTCATCCATCGCCTCGTCTGGTTCGGCGACGGGCCGCTCGGATGGTCGATCTTCATGACCCTGATCCTGGCGTTGTCGATCCTCGTCAGCTGGATGACGTTTACATTCGTCGAGAAGCCCAGCATCGCCTTCGGACAAAGGTTCCGATCAGCACGGCGAAAAAAGGTCGTTCTTGAGCCCGTCCTCAGTACCCAGGGTGCTGCAGAGTGAGTAGCGCGCTGCACCAGCCGGGCGCCGCCTACGACGGATCGTTCGTTCCCTCGGTCCAGGGGCTTCGGGGGATTGCCGCGCTGAGCGTGCTGATGGATCATTTCTACGACATGCCGAAGGGAGGCATGTACGACATCCCGGATCCCGGCTTCCTGCCGCCGCTCTGGCTCTGGCTGCAATCGGTCATCAATGTCGGCGGGCATGGCGTCGAGCTGTTCTTCATGATCAGCGGCTTCCTGATCCCGGCGAGCCTGGTGCGGCACGGCTCGCTGCCGCGGTTCTTCTTCGATCGCGTCCTGCGCATCATGCCGGTGTTCGTGGTCCTGCATCTTGCGCTGTTCGCGATAGGTCCGATCGTCGGCTACAAGTTCTTCCGTGGCATCGATCTGACCAGCTATCTCGGGATTTTCACGGCCAATCTTTTCTTCGTGCAGGACGCGCTTGGCTTGCCCATTGCCCAGCAGAATGCCTGGACACTGACCTACGAGTGGGCGTTCTACATCTGGTTTGCGCTGACATTCTCGATGTGGCGCGGCGGGGGGAAGCTGCTGGCGGCGCCCCTGATCCTGCTGGGTCTGGCTTGCCTGATGCACTGGCCGATCACGGCGTTCTTCTGCATCGGCATGCTGTTCAGCGCCACCGGGTTTCGCATCTCCATTCCCGGACGGGTCGGCCTGCTCGCGGGCCTCGCCTGCGCAGCCGCCCTGTATGCGAGCTTGGTGCTGTTTCACCCGTTCGTGGGACTCCTTCCCGGATTCCTGCTGTTCGGCATGGTGCTTGCTCCGGAGTCGGGCCTGGGCAGGGCTCTGAGTGCCCCGGCACTGCAATATGTCGGCAAGATCAGCTACAGCCTCTATCTCGTGCATCCCTTCGTGCTCTTTCCCCTGCAGGTGATCGGCCTGAAGCTGGTCGCCGCCGGCGTCGATCGCTGGCTGCTGTGGGCAGCCTTCATCGTGCTTGGGCTGGTGATGTCATTGGTTGCAAGCGCGATCAGTTATGAGCTGATCGAGGTCAGGTTGAGGCGCCTGCTGGACGGCGCGATCCGCGGCATGTTCTTTCGACCGCTGAAGGTCGGGCAATCGGTTTGAGCGACCGCGTGCCCGTCGCGGTCAGCTCACGGTACGGCCTGCGAGCTTGTGATAGGACCCCAGCAGCTGTTCGGCGATGTGGTCCCAGTTCAGGATGCCGGCCGCGGTTTGCCGTGCGCCATCCGTCAATGTCGCGGCAAGCGGCTTGGAGGTCAGCACGCGTTCGAGTGCATCGGCCAATGCAGCGGCATCCCCTGGAGGAACCAGCAGCCCGTTGACTCCGTCGGTGACGACGTCGGGAATGCCGCCGGTGGCGCTGGCAACGACGGGACGAGAATTGCCGTAAGCGGAGGCAAGCACACCGCTCTGTGTTGCATCCTTGTAGGGCAAGGCGACCACGGTGGCGGATTGAAACAGCTGTCCGGTGTCCGCGGGTGAAATGTAGGCGTTGATGGTCTTGACCGTCGGCATCGCTTCCATCCGCGCGCCGAGCCGTGTCATCTCGGGGCCGCGCCCGGCGACGATCGCCTCATGCGCCACACCGCGCCGGGCCAACATGTCTATCGCGTCGATGAAGACGTCGAGGCCCTTGTAGGCCCACATTCGTCCAAAAAACAGGATGCGAGCGGCTTCGGGCGCGGTGACCGCATCTCGGGCCGGTGGAACCATGAGCACGCCGTGCATGCTTGAGACCGTTCCGCCCTTGAAGTCGGGCGAGGCGCGACGAAAATCCGCAATACAGCTCTCGCCATGCGTCGTGACGATCGACGCGGCGGCACGCATGTGCCCGCGCCAGGCGTCTTCACGCGGCGAGGTGCCGGAGCCGCCTTCCGAATGCGGGATAGCATCGTGAACTGTCAGCACCAGGGGAATGCCGAGGGGTCGAAGGAACTGAATCAGCTTGGACGTATAGATCTCCGGAACTTCGTGACAATGAACGACGTCCGGACGAAACGAAATTATGTCGAGGAAAGAAGCCGGGATGCCAATCACGCCACCGCGGCGCAGGCTCAAATCGCGAACCCGGGTCTCGAAGGGAGCCGCCACGGCGATGTCGGCCAGTTCCCATTGCTGGTTGGCGTCCTTGCGGTTGAGCACGAGCCTGACGTCGCAATGGTGAGCCAATCCCGAAGCGAGCCGATAGGAATATTCCGCAAAATGCGGGGCGTAAATCGCCACGCGCAAGCGTTTGGAGCTACGGAGAGAACGCGGGGCCGGCGAATTCATCAAGGCATCCATTTTGCATCACATCGCAGAGAGCGATTGGAGTGTAGTCCACGATTTGAACTCACTTCCACTCTAAATCGGAATCGTGATGGCGCTCATCTGATTGCCATCACTCCGTCGTATTGTAGCGAGCAATCAGTCGCCGTTGTGAGCGGCGACAAGCGGTGGCGTGTCATCATCATTGCCGCGTCGTCTGGATCGGAATTGGGTCGAATTGTTGATGAACGTCACTCGAGGCAGGCAACATCAGGTCGTGGTGGCGCTGTTTTGGTCGCTCGCGCAGAATTGGGGCGGCCGCGCATTGTCGTTCGTGCTGTTCCTGGTATTGGCGCGGCTGCTCGATCCCGCGGATTTCGGACTTGCGGCGCTGGTCGCCTTCATCCTGCTGCTTTTGAGCTCCATCGCGGAATTCGGCTTCGGTGATGCATTGATCCAGCGGCGGACGCTCGAGCCCGCCGATGTGACGCTGCCGTTCTTCTGCTCGTTTGCAGCCTCAGTGCTCCTGGCCGTTCTGATCGCATTGCTCGCGACGCATATCGAGCATTGGTTCGACGTGAAGGGGCTCGCGCCGCTGCTGACGGCCGCCAGTCTCTCGCTTCCGATCGGCACCGCGACCCTGTTCCAGGAGGCGCTCTACAAGCGCCAGATGGATTTTCGGGTGCTCGCAGTCAGGACCATGGTGGCGACAGCCATCTCCGGCGTCGTGGGAATCGCCTGTGCCTATGCAGGGTTTGGCGCCCTCAGCCTCGTGATCCAGGTGGTCGTTCAGAGCGCGATCAGCGGCTTGTGGCTCTGGAGCCAGCCGCGATGGTTGCCGATGCGCGGCTACGATCTGAAGAGCTTTCGCGAGCTCTCCGGCTACAGCATCCACGTCATGCTGAACAGGCTGCTGGACTTCGCCATCGTTCGGACGATCGACATGATCATCCTGTCGCTCTATGGCGTCGCCGCCCTCGGCATCTACACGGTCGGCGCGAGGGTCTACATCATCCTGATGCAGTTGCTCACCCAGGCGGTCATGGACGTGGCGCTGAGCGCCTTGTCCAAAATCGCGCACGAGCGGGACCGCATCGCGGGCGCCTATTTGCGCAGCGTCAGTCTCGGCGCACTGATCGGATCTCCGGTCTTCGTGCTCCTCGCGGCGATCGCGCCGGAGTTCTCCCTGCTGCTGTTCGGTGCGAAGTGGGGTGGCAGCGAAGCGGTGATGCGGCCGCTGATGCTGATTGGCGCGGTCCAGACGGTGCAGTTCGTCAACAGCGCCTATTTTGGCGCTCTGGGCAAACCGAACTACGTCTTTCTGCTCAACATTCTCAAATTCTGTACGGTCGTGCCGGCAATGTTCCTGCTGCCCTCACGCGACATTGGTCAACTGGCCACGATCTTCGCATTCTCGCAGCTCGTGGTGACCCCCGTCACGTTTGCGCTGGCGCTCCGGCTGCTGGGCTTGAGCTGGAGCCAGTTTCTGCGCCCCATTGCGGGATGCCTTTGCGCCATCGTTCTGGCTTACGGCGCGGTCGTGCTGTGCCGGGAGGCGACGCCGGGCATGAATCCCTATTTGCGGATTGGACTGCTGGCGTCCTGTTTTGGCGCGACCTATTTGACGGGCATTCTGCTGTTCTGGCGGAAGCAGCTCCTTTCCCTGATTGATTTCGTCGTGAAGCGCGGTGCGACCGCCTGATGAAGACGAGGAGGACGTCGTGAAGCAATTGATCCCGGTGCCCGTACGCAGGCAGCTCCGAGGCTGGCTCAACAGCGCGAAGAATACGCCGTTGGCACTCGATCTGCTCGAACTGCGCAGGTGGCAGATCGCCCGGAGAGACGTCGGCGTCAACGTCGCGCCGCGCAACGATCCGCGCCGGCTCGTCGTGCTGCCTTCCGATCCCTGGAGCGTTCGTCAGTCGCGGGGCGATGAGGCGATGATCGAAGCGGCCACCGGGGAGGTGAAGCGGACCTATCCGAACCTCGAGATCTACATCGTCACCGCGACGCCAACGGCCAGTGCGGACGTGCGCGCGATGGGTTTCAAGCCGCTCGAACTCTGGCGACAGCCGTTCTCATACGAGACCGTGGCGCAGGAGCTGTCGCTCACCAGGCCGGATTTCGGATTGGTTCTGGGGGCCGACGTGCTCGACGGCTACTATTCGCCGGTGGATGCCGCGCGCATGCTGCTCGTTGCAGACTTGATGGCTGCGTTCGGCGCCAAGGTCAGCGTGCTCGGCTTCAGTTTCAACTCCCGGCCCGCGAAGGCGCTGCGCGAGGTGTTCCGGCTGCTGGACCCGGGCGTGGTCCTGAATCTGCGCGATACAATATCTCTCCAGCGTTTCGACGATTTTGCCCGGAAACGCGCCCATCTGGTCGCCGATGCGGCGTTCATGCTGACGCCGCGGGCGGATACGGCCGCGGTGAAGCAGATCGCGGCGACGATCGCGCGACAGCGCGAGCAGGGTCGCAAGGTCTTCGTCTTCAACATTCATCCGATGTTGTTCAGGAAGCCGGAGCCGGCCAAGCTGCGGCAAATGATAGAGCTCGCCGCGGGCGCCATGGAGCGGCTGTCTCGCGAGCACAATGCAAGCTGGTTGTTGCTCGCTCACGACTACCGCCCCGAGATCGCCGACGACAATTGCCTACGGCCGCTGGCGGACCGCCTGAAGCCCACGCTCGGCGATCACGTGCATCATGTCGATCAGGCGCTGTCGGCGGGCGAGATCAAGGCCGTTGTCGGTCTGGTCGACGGCGTGATCACCGGCCGCATGCATCTGGCGATCGCGGCGCTGGGGCAGGGAACGCCCGTCGCAGCGATTACCTATCAGGACAAGTTCCAGGGCCTGTTTGCGCACTTTGGCGTCAGCGAATCGCTGTTGCTGTCGCCGGCCCAATTCCTGGTCGACGACAGTTTTGAGAAGTTTGTGCTGCAGTTCCTTGGCGCGCACGAAGCCGTCGGTGAGAAGGTACGTCAGATGCTGCCGGATGTCATGGAGCTGTCCCGCGCCAACATCGCACCGCTACTGGGCGAGAGCGCGATGCGGACGGTGCAGGAGGCCGGCGGCAAGGTCGCCTGAACGCCCTTATGTCGCCGGCAGACGTCAGTTGACCGCCCGCTCGGTGTTTTCAAAGCGCACGGGGGTGTCGGCTGCGGCCGGCTTGCGCGAGGACGTGGCACCAATGTCGGCCCAGCGGTTGATGAAGCGCCGCGCCGGATTCTCGAAATAGGCGTAGGTGCGGTCCGCGGCGATGGTCAGGACCGCACAGCACGCCAGGGCGAAGAGGCCGAACTGATCGGGACGCAGTCCGAGCCAGATCCACAACGGCTTGAACACGGCAATGAGGATGGCATCGTGCAGCATGTAGATCGCATATGAGGTGTTGCCGAGCCTTCCGAGCAGGCGGGCGCCCGGAAACTCCTTGAAGGCGCTTTCGCCGACCGCAGTGAGCAGGATGGCGCAGGAGAACAGCAGGATGGCGAGGTCCGGCTTGGCGAAGACGTTGAGGACGAGCACGGAGAGGCCGAACGTGCCGATGCCGGCGAAGATCATCCGCTTGTGCCGGTAGGGATGCGACATCCGGAATAGAATGGCGAGCAGGATACCGTTCAGAAAGCTCGGCAGTGCGCGGAGCATCCCGTAATCGAAATTGGCGCCATACATTTGCGACCGTTCCTGCCAGATCGGCAAATGGCCGTGGGCAAGGACCAGATAGAGCGCGGCCACGATCGCGCCGAGCACGATCGGTTGCATCTTGCGTGCAAGCAGCATCAGCAGTGGAAAGATCAGATAGCAGAAGAACTCCGCGCTGATCGACCAGGACGGCGAGTTGAAGCTGAGATGGTCGGTGACGCCCCACGCCTGGAGCAGCAGAAGGTTGTACAGGAAGTCCAGCGGGGTCGAGCGGGCCGTGCGCTCCAGGCCGACGCCGATGAGCACCACGAAGATGAGCAAGCTCAGCAGATGCAGCGGATAGATCCGTGCAATACGCCGGATCATGAAGCGGGAATAGGCCGCCACGCCACGTGCATCGGACGGGTAGGAATAGGAGATCACGAAGCCGGACAGGATGAAGAACATGTCCACGAACAGGCCGTAGGACCCGTTCCAGGCCGGCGAAATGCCCGTGTCGATCAGCTTCAGGTGGAAGATGAAGACCCCGAGCGCAGCGACGAAGCGGTAGAAGTCGAGAACGACAAAACGTCTTGCTTCACTTGCTTCCATCGGGCCTCGGAGTCCTTGCGCGGTTCGTCTCGCTTCTAGAGACGAATTGTGACGCAAGTTCGCTGGATGGAGCGGGGAAGGTGGCGTGATCGCGGATCGGTCGGCCTCGAGTTCCTCGAGACCATCTTGTCCGGGAAGGGAACGACTTCATCGTCCCAATTCTGCCTCTTGATGAGGCAGGCGCCTAATGAGCGAGCCGGGACCTTGGCTGGTCCCGGCCCGTGTCAACATTTATGCGTCCTGTCGTCAGTGCGCCGTGCTCAGACGAACAAGAAATCGTGGCTCGTCAGGCTGCTGACATAGACGTTCTTCAGCAGGATCGAATCATTGGCCGAGAACGTGATCAGCGCATTCGTGCCGGACTGCGTCATCTGCAGGTGACTGTAGTCAGCGGCCAGGAGCTTCGAGATCTGGACCACGTCGTGGGTTGTGCCGTCACCGGCCTGGAAGTTGAGGATCTGGTCCTGGCCGTGATCGTAGGCAACGGTTGTCGAGTTTGGCGCGGCCGAGAACACGTCATTGCCCGCCCCGCCCTGGATCGTCACGCCGCCGGCGACGGCTGTGACATTGTGGGTGCCGTCGGCCTTGGTCTGGTCGAAGAATTGCAGCGCGCTGGCGGAGTTGTAATTCTCGTGCTGCGTCGTCCCGGTCTGTCCGTTGAAGTTGAACAGGAAGACGTCCTTCGAGCCGTCGGTGTTGTTGGCGATCTCCTGGGTCTTGGTGCCGGCGCTGTTGTAGATGTCGGTCAGCTTGCTGCCGTCGTCATGGATGACCTGGGTATAGTCCAGGGTGCCGTCGGCGTGCGTCCGGGTGAGCTCGACCATCTTGCCCGAGGCATCGAGGTGCTGATGCTGGGTCGTATAGGACTGCCCGGTGATGTTGTAGTTCCAGTTGTCGGATGTGCCGTCGGCGTTCTTGATGTAGGCAGCGCTCTTCACGCCGCCGGCATAGACGGTCGTGGAGCTGTAACCGTCGCTCTTGGTCGTTACCTCACTGGTGATGACGCCGTTGGCATCGTACCAGTCGGAGGTCTTGGTGCCGTCGGCGCTCTGCTCCAGCGTGAAGGCCAGGCTGTTGTCCGCGTGGGTGCGAACAATATCGGTGAGGAAGCCGGTGGAATCGTAACTGTCGTGCTCGTTCGTGTAGTTCTGGCCGACGACGTTGAACTGGAAGACGTCCTTCGACCCGTCGGCGTGGTAGTCGGTTTCCGTCTTCTTGACCCCTGATGCATCGTAGTTGGTCACCACGCTGCTGCCGTCGCTGTTGACGACCTGGGTATAGTCGAGCGAGTTGTCGGCATGCCAGCGGGTCACCTCGGTGGTCTGGCCGGATGGATCGAGGTGCTGGTACTGCGTGGTATAGCTCTGCCCGGTGATGTTGTAGCTGTAATTGTCGTGACTCATGTCCGCGTTGGTGATGTATGCCGCGGTCTTCACGCCATTGGTGTACACCGTGGTCGAGCTGTAACCGCTCGACTTCTGGACCACCTCGCTGGTCAGCACGCCGCTGGCATCGTACCAGTCCGTGGTCTTGGCCCCATCGGCGCTCTGCACCAGCTTGAACGCCATGCTGCCGTCGGCGTGCTTGCGAATCAGCGTGGTGAGGAAGCCGGTCGCATCGTAGATGTCGTGTTCAGTCGTGTAGGTCTGGCCGGTGATGTTGAAGAGGAAAACGTCCTTGCTGCCGTCGGCGTGATAGTCGGTTTCCTTGGTCCGCGTTCCCGCGGCATCATAATTGGTGACGACGCTGCTGCCGTCGCCGTTGATCACCTGGGTATAGTCGAGCGTGCCGTCGGCATGCTTTCGGGTGACGGCGGTGACCTTGCTCGTGGGATCGACGTGCTGGATCAGCGTGGTGTAGCTCTGGCCGGTGATGCCGTAGGCATAATTGTCCTGGCTGCCGTCGGCATTCTTCACGTAGGCGTTGGTCTTGACCCCGTTGCTGTAGAGCGTGGTCGAGGAGAAGCCGTCGGCCTTCTGGATCACCTCGCTGGTGAGGCTGCCGGCGGCATTGTACCAATCGGTCGTCTTGGTGCCGTCGGTCGTCTGAGTGAGCTTGAAGGCGAGGCTGCCGTCGGTGTGCAGCCGCGTCAGGCTGGTGAGAAAGCCGGTCGAATTGTAGACATCGTGCTCGGTCGTGTAGTTCTGGCCCGTGATGTTGTAGGTCCAGACATCCTTGCTGTGGTCGGCATGATAGGCGGTCTCGACCAGCTTGACGCCGGTGGCGCTATAGGTGGTGATCACGCTGCTGCCGTCGGCGTTGTAGACCTGCGTCGAGTCCAGCGAGCCGTCGGCATGGCTGCGGGTCACCGAGGTGACCTTTCCGGATGCATCGAGATGCTGCACCTGGGTGGTGAAGCTCTTGCCCGTGATGCCGTAGGTGTAATTGTCTTGCGAGCCATCGGCATTCTTGACGTAGGCGGCCGTCTTCACACCGCTCGTGTAGAGCGTGGTGGAGTAATAGCCGTCGGACTTCTGGACGACTTCGCTCAGAAGGG
Organism: Bradyrhizobium sp. CCBAU 65884; assembly: GCF_028128835.1. Lineage (NCBI taxonomy): Bacteria > Pseudomonadati > Pseudomonadota > Alphaproteobacteria > Hyphomicrobiales > Nitrobacteraceae > Bradyrhizobium > Bradyrhizobium sp. CCBAU 65884. The sequence continues at coordinate 184,714 of NZ_LBJU01000131.1, forward strand.
TTCCGGCCGTGTTGTAGGTGTCGGTGGTCCTGGTTGCGTCGGTGTCGACATGAACGAATTTCGTCTTCACGCCGCCGGTGTAGCTGATCAGGTCCTTGGAACCATCGGTGTAGGCGACGGTGGTCGAGGTCGGCTGTCCGCTTGAGTTCAGGCCGGTGTCCGACTTCGACACAAGCGATCCGCTGGAATTATAGGTCTTCGTGCTGCTCCAGGTCGCAGCCGAGTTCGTCACCGAGAACGAGTAGCCGCCCTGGATCTTGGAGAGGGCGCTGCCGTAATGGGCGATCATGTAGTCCATGGTCGCCTTCGAGGCGACCGGCAGGACGTGCGAGTCGGTCAGTGTGATGGTCTGCAGGGCCGTGGAGTCGCTGAGGTCGGACAGTTGCGGCACGATCTCGGCGGCCGTGCCGCTGACAGTGGTCCTTGTATCCGGCGGAGTCGTGGTCGTTGGAGGCGCGTCGATCTCGATGATCAGCGGGTGATCGCTGACCGGGATGGTGATCGTGCTGACGTCGGTGTAGCTGGCGATCGCCGTGGTCCCCGTCAGCGTGTCGTACACCTTCACCGAATGATGCACGCCGCCGAGATTCACCGTGACGGTCTCGGTCGGATTGGAAATCTCGGTGTCGTTGGCATCCTTCCAGAGCTTCGGCTCCGCCCACACGACGAGCTCGTAGGCGCCGTTGCTCTTGCCGAGCACCATGCTGTTGCCTGTGGCTGGCATGTTGCTCAGGGTGTAGTTCAACGGATCAGTCGGCTGCAGGCCGCCCTTGCCGTCGTCGGCCAGAATGGTGGTCAGGTTGTGAATGGCGGTGGCGGCGAGCTTCGGCGTCCCGTCGGAATTGAACAGTCCGAAATTGGCTTCGGGATTGGTATTGCCGGCGGAGGAGTCGCGGTCGAACAGCTCGTAGAGATAAGTCTCGCTGACGCCGGCCTTGTAGGCATCGACCAGGGTGTTCAGGATCGATTTGGCCTGCACCGTCTCGTTGACACCGAGATATTGGGTGTTGGCTTGCGTGGTGTAGCCGGTCTCGGTGATGACGACCGGCTTTCCCGGGGCCGCGGCCATCACTGCGCTCAGCGTTGCCGAAATCGAGCTGCCGGTCGTCAGGCTGGTGCTGACATAGGCGTGGGCGTTGGCGTAGTCGACCGAGCCCGACATGTCGCCGAGCTGGCTGTAGCCTTGCGGATCGTTGTAGGCCAGTGACAGATTGTAGACCGGGATGCTGCCGAGCGCGGCGTTGGCGTTGACGGCCTGATAGAGCGCGCTCTGGAACTGAGCTGCGGCGGTAAGGCTCGAACTGCCGTTGTAGCTGAAGGGCTGGTGATTGGCCTCGTTGAGCCCTTCGATCGCGCTGATGCTGCCCGGGTGGCTTGCCGCGAACTTCTGGAGCGAGGCGATGTAGTTCTGCAGCCCGGTTGTGCCCGTCTGGGGCAGCGCCGATGACACCAGGAAGTCGAACTTGTAGCCGGCAGCGGCCAGACCCTCGACAACGGGTTGCGCGGCCGGGCTGGTCCCCATCGCGTCGCGGAGATGGGTGACGCCGAGATACTCGAGGTCATCGACCATGAGCGCGAGATTGTTGTAGCCGGTCCAGCCGAAGCCGGCGTGCGTGTTGACGCCGATGGAGTCGATGAAGCCGCTGGCGGACAGGATGGTTTGATCGGACATTGCACACTCGAGTTTCAGCGCGAACGAAATTGCTCGCAGGGATTGCGTTCAAGCTTCTCTGTCGAGTGTGAATTTCAGATAAAAATGGAAGCTACAAATCGCGAGCGAAACGAGGTTCCTTGTGCAGGAACAGACTTGCTCTGTGTTGCAGCAGAATATTGATGCGATGCCCGGGCAGCATGGCGTGAGGAAGGCGCTTTCAAGATTTTCGCGATTTGCGCTGCTGAATGTATGCGCAGGCCGCGCGAATTGGATTTTATATGACAGATCTGAGCGAGCGGTCGGCGCGCTCGCGGCGCGCAGCAAGACATTTTCTCGCTGGCCGTCAATCGAAGTATCTTCGTCTCATTCCTTCGCAGCTCGCGCTTTCCTGCACGGGAAGTTCGCAGATGCCGCTTCCATGGGCGGTTAAACCAATCAATTTGCTCGCAAGGGTTGTGGTTGCTCAGGGATAGTGCAGCGTTCGCCGCGGAAACTGCTGATGAAGACCCGGTTCCGTATCGGAACCAGATCCGCTTCGCATAACGCTGGTGCGGCCAATCAGCCGCGGCGGGCCAGCATTAGAAAATCTCCGCGCCATCCGATGACCGCCGTTGCAATCGCGGCGATCGCGATCTTGCCGGCCAGCCATGCCGCGGGCTCCGTCGGTATCGAACCGAGCGATCCGATCAGGATTGCGGCCACCCCCGCCTGCATGACCAACGGCCAGCGCGGGAGCGCCTCAAACCGCAGCGTGGGGCCGAGTGCGACCAGTATGGTCGCGAGCGTGGCGAGCGAAGCACAGCTGACTGCCGCTCGCGGCGACAGGCCGGCCGATACCGCGACCGCGGCGAACGACACGACGAGGGCGAGCTGGCCGGCCGCGACGACGACGAGCCTGGTCGCCAGCTTCTCGAGGTGGGGAACGACCGCGATCGTCGCCTGCAGATGGGTGTGCAGGAAATAAAAGGCGGCGACCGTTGGGGCCGTCTCCAGAAAGCCATCCAGGCTGGCCTGCGGCACCAGGATACGGGCTGCATCTGGAATAAATCCAATCAGACCACCGAGCAGCACGAGGGTCGTGCAGATCATGAATTCGAACATCCGCCGCGCCGACTGCACCGATTTTGCGCTGCCTCCGTGTTCGAAGTCGTTGACCACTTCCGGATAGCTCACGGTGTGGATCGCTGCATTGAGGACCCAGAAGGGACGCTGCAGGAGGTCAAGCGCAATCGAAAAGCCCGCCCCGGCTCCGGTCGCACCCAGCTGGCCGACGACGATGACACGGAGCAGCACCGGCACCGACAGATGGATGACCGACGCGCCTGCCGCAAGCATGCCGTAGCGGGAGAAATCCTTCCAGTCGGCCAGCATCGTCTGCAGCGGGACGGGCTCCATCGGCGTGCGATAGGCGACAAGGCCGGCGAGCAGGCCGAGGGCGTGACCCGAGGCAATACCGAGCAGCGCCGCTTCCGCCGTTCCCGAGATCATTGCCCCCGCGGCGGCTCCGATCAGGAGGGCGGTGGCACGCAACGCAAGCAGAAAGGATGCGATGCCCAGCCGGTCGGACAGGCGGACCGACAGGAAGTAGAGATCCGTCAAGCCCTGTAGCACGGATATGCCGAGACCCAAGGCGACGATCCGCGTCGGGAGCACGCTGGCCAGAGACGCGCAACTCCCGACCACGACGAGCGCGGCTGCGCTCGACAGGCCTGCTGCAAACAGCGACCACCTCAGCCGCGCCGCCTCGTTTTCTTTGGCTGCCGCCAGAAACCGCAACCCGGCCAGCTGCAGCCACTCGAACATCAGGACGCAGAGCAATTGGCTCGAGGCCAGCGCGAGGGAAAAGTTGGTGTAGTCGGCGGCGGGCAACAGATGGCTGATCGCGAAGATCAGGATGATCGCCGCGGCGCTCTGGTAGACATAGCCCGCCATCGCGAGGAGGCGTGTCATCGCGGAATGAGGCGCTCCTTGCCGACGATCGACGGCCCCTGCGACGCTTCGGCCGTTGCTGCGCGCACGTGCGACATCCGCTGCTCGCGCAATTGTTCATACAGGTTCTTGTATGAAGACAGCACGTCGGAGAATATCCATTTGTTGGTATCCGCGATCAGGCGCCGGCTGATCTCGTCGATCTTGTGCGGATCGGCTGCGACCGCGAGCATGCTCCTGGCCAGGGATTGTGGATCGGCTTCGGTCAGCCAGCCGGTCACCCCGTGCTCGATGACCTCGGGCATGCCGCCGAAGCGCGTTCCGAGCAGCGGCCTCCCCGCCGCCTTGGCATCTGCGACGACCAGCGGACCGGGGTCGTGCCAGATGGAGGGCGCGACCACCACGTCGACCTGCTTGTAGAAATCGTCCGGCGCCACGAAGCCCATGAACTCGATCCGCGCATCAGGCGCGAGCGCCCTGAGGCGCCGTTGCTCCTCCTCGCTGACCCGTCCGGCGATCATCATGCGGATGCGATCGCGGGGCAGCTGAGCAAGGGCCTGCATCAAATTGTCGATGCCCTTTTCCTCGGTGAGGCGGCCGATAAACCCGAACGTCACTTCCGTGGTGCAGACCGGCCGAGGGTAGGGCTCGCGCGGCGGCTCGGTCGAGGCGTTGCGGATCACTGTGCGGATGGGCGTCTCCGAGAACATGCCCATGTCGGTATGAATGGACAGGACGCGCTCGCTCACGCCGACCACGGCGCTGAGCCAATGCGTGGCGCGCTTGCGATGAAAGCTCAGAATTCCGCAGCTCGTGCAGGTGTGCTCGCAGGACCGTCCGTTCTCGAAGCGGGAGCAGCGCGGGCAGGTCAGATAATAGTCATGAAGCGTATGGAGCACGGGGACCCCGAGCTGGGCGGCAACGCGCCAGACCGCGGTGGTGAGCCCCGACAGATTGTTGGAGTGCAGCACGTCCGGCTTGAAGGCCCGGATGCGTTCCGCAATCAGGGGGGCCTGCATCTGCCAGTCGTCGACCGCGTGCCAGATGCTACGCAGCGCGACGTTCTTCTGCTCCGTGAAGGGCAGATACACGTTTCGCACCGGCGCGGAATAGACGTTAATGCCGTCGCAGGTTTCCGGAGCCTGATGAGGCGTAGATGCGGCCCGGATCACTTCCACCTCGTCACCGCGTTGCACCAGGCCTTCGGCGAAGCGCCGGGCGAAGATCTCCGCGCCGCCGACGATCTTTGGGGCCTGAGGCGTTGGATAAAGCGTGGACGTCAAAAGAACTTTCATCGCGTCAACCTCATGTCTGCAAAATCGTGTCTACCGCGCCGGCCTGATCTCCAGGGCGGGAACGGCACTGTCATTGGCTGCAATCAGAACCGGTGTGCTCGAAACGGGGATCCAGACCCCGGACGCAGGCCTTGCCGCCTGGTCGCACGGCATCGCAAAGCTCGCGCCCTGTTGATCGCCCTTGAGCCGGATCTCGTAACGTCGGTCCGGGGCCTCGGACCAGACCGCAACTCTGCCGCCGGAAGTCGTCGATGCATTGATCGACACGACGCCGCTGGCGAGCTCGCGGCGCTCGGCACTCAGGCTGGGGCGAATGAAGGCCCAGGCCCCCTGGGCCGCGCAGGCAACCGGCTTTGGCGAATTATCGAAACGATAGAGTCCGAAATTATCCTCCAGCTCCGACGGGTTCTTTCCACTGTCCTTGAGTTCGTAGAGCCACATGCCCTTGAGCCAGCGTGTCGCGGTCGACGCCCACAGGATCAGCTGCGCGGTATTGTCGGCCTGGGCCTGCTCGCTGACGCCGCATTTGTTGGTGGCCGTGGTCCAGCCCGTCTCGGTGACATAGATCGGGAAGTCAGGATTTCCGCTGGCCTGGCCGACCATACGGTGAAACGCCGTGAGCCGGTCGATGATCTCGGCCGACGTGCGTTTGCTCGGGCCCATGCAGAAATTGTAGAGATGGATCGAAGCACCGTCCGCATGCTGAAGAATGCCGGTCCGCAGCATCTTCTCCGTCCATGTCCAGCCCGGATCGTCGCCGAGCGCTCCGACCAGGAAAGGCGCATGCGGTGCTACGCGCTTCACTGCCGGCCGCGCGACTTGCGCGAGCGCCAGATAGTTCTCCGGCGAGAACGCCGGATCCTTCTTCGCCGCCAGATTCCATTCGTTCCAGAGCTCGAAGACCGGATGCTGCGCCACGACCGATTGGGCCGCCGCTGCAGCATAATCGGCGAACCGCTGCCGGGCCTCATCGGTGGTCGGCGGCGAGGAATTCGGAACCAGATGATGGCCGAAGGCGAGGATCAGGAGAGGGCGCGCGACCCCGGACCTGACCTGCGCTTCGAGCCTGCCGAGCCTGGGCGTGAAGCCCATCCGGCGGCCCCCCACCTCGAAATCGGACCAGGGAAAATCATCGCGGAAGGCGTTGAGGCCGAGTTGCTTGATCTGCGCGACGTTTTCCGAAGGAACGTATCCGCGCGCGCTCACCGGGCCACCCAGCCCCTGATGCGTGCCGACGCCCAGCAGGAATCGAGCATCGAGCGGTTGCGCCTGCTGTGCGCAGACGGAGACCGGCAGAAAAATCGATGCCATGAGGCCCGCGAGGCGGAAGCTGCCGCGAGCCAAGGTGCGTGAGAATATCATCGGCTAGTTCATGCTCGCGCGTGCTGCGTTCGCGCTGACACCCAGTCCGGTCCATGACATCGCCATCGCGATCTCCTGTATCTGCGACGGCAAGTGTGAACGTCGAGCCATCAGAAATTCTTGGAGAGGTCCGACCGCAGCCCCGCCTTCGCGTCGATCGGTGTCCGGTCGTCGTCGTGGAGCAGCTCGGCATAGACCTGCTGCAATTGCCCATGCGTCTTCTGAACGTCATAAAACTGCTTGAACCGGTCGTAGCCGCGTTGTCCCAGCACCTTGAGGTCGAGATCGAGTGCTCGCCGGAAACCGTCGACGAGCGGCTGGACCGCGACGGGCTCGCAAAGCACGCCGGTCACGCCATCGACGACGATCTCGGGCAATGCTCCGCTACGGAACGCCAGGATGGGTTTGGCCGCGCGCATCGCTTCCAGGGCAACGAGGCCGAAGGCTTCCCATCGTGACGGGATCACGACGAGGTCGGCGGCCTCGAGCTGGGTCTCGATGGTCGGGCGATCGAGCCAGCCCAGCAGGGACACGTTGGACGGGACGCTAGGGCCTTCGTACTTATTGACGACGGAGGCGCCGATCATGCGGATTTCCAGCACATCCTCGAGCGAGCGTGCCGCCTCGATCAGGAGATCAAAGCCCTTCTGGCGGTCCAGCCGTCCGATGAACAGCACCTTGACCTTCTTGGACGTCCAGTCGGCCGCGACGGGCTGCGGCGTGCGGCTCTTCGAGATGCCGTTATGGACGAGGGTGAGGCGCTCGGCGGGAATTCCGGCGCGGACGGCTTCGTTGAACTCGTCGCTGGAGATGCAGATGATTCGGTCCGAGGTGCGTGCAAGGAGGTTCTCCGCCGCTTTCGTCACGAGATGACTGAGGCGGCCGGTCTCGCGTGAAAACGCCCAGCCGTGCGGGCAATAGACGACGCGCGGACCGTCGGAGCGGGCCGCCAGCGCCGGGCGCAGCACGAGGCCCGCAAACGAGGAATGCAGGTGGACGACATCAGGACGAAAGGCATCCAGCGCTTGCATGCTTGCGCGCAACATCTGGAATAGCCCGGCGATGCCGCGGCCGGATCGTTCGAACGTCGTAATCTGGTTGTCATCGATCGCCGGAAGATCGCGGCGATGATCCGACGGCACGACGTAGTGCACGTTCCCGGCGCCGAAGCTCGCCTGTTGCTGTGGGTGCAACTCGTTCAGGTAGCTGGCAATCCCGCCCCGGATCGTCTCGGCGATGTGCAGCACTTTCATCGTTTGCCTTCCGTAGGGCCGCGTTGGAGAGCCGGACATCCTGTATCCCTGTTCTGAGTTCGCTAGTGCGAGAGACAGTTCCTCGAATACGTAGCGATATTGGGGCAGCGATGTGGTGATGTTGCGCCAAGCTCTTTGTGCGCATGATTGTCATGGGAAGAACGAAAACTTCTCGTGGAACCATGCGCACGTGCGCGAGTTGCAGCCAGTTGCAAATTGTTTGTGCGAAAACCGATGCGCGCGATAAGCGAAGTGCATCGAACTTCAAGCAGCGCTGGCAACGTTTGCCGATGGTGTGAGATGATCGAGCAACGACTTCGCCGACTTTTGCCACGAAAAGAACGCAACGCGTTCCTGCTGCCGCCGGCGCTCCTGATCGGAGATGGCGCCGATTGCCAATCTTTCGAGCATCAGTTGCTTCAACGATTCGGCATCATTGGCGTCAAAATACGCAGCGGCGTCGGCACACGTCTCCACGACGGCATCGGCCGTCGAGGCGATGACCGGGCAACCGAAGATCATCGCTTCGAGCGGCGGCACGCCGAAGCCCTCGTACAGCGAGGGAAACACAAATGCCGATGCATGCGCGTAGAGCGCTGCGATCTCGCTGTCCGTCAGACGCCCGGCGAGCAGCAGGCCGGCAGCGCCCTCGCCCGAATTGTCCTGAAAGACCTTGCTGTTGTCGCCGCCGACGATGACCAGAGGAACGTCAGTCCGGTCGAGCAGCTGGATGGCACGGATCGCGACCGAAAGATTCTTGTTCTTGGTTCTGGAGCCCACATAAAGAAAGAACTTCTGCGGCCGAACGCCGAGCCGGGCAATGATGTCGGGATCAGGGTTCGTCCTGGCGAAGTGTTCGGCGCTATTGGGGAAAACCGGGATCGCCGTTGCTGACAGATTCAGCACCTCGGCAAGCTCTTTGCGCGAAAAGGCCGATACGGTTGCGATGCTTGCGTGCCGGGCGAGCAGCCGGCCCATGGTTCGGTGAACTGCAAGATAGCGCCAGTTGAAGAAGTCGGGCCGGCGAAAGACCTGTGCGTCGTGGATCACCACAATGTGGTCGCGATGGAACACGGGGCCGGAATTGGCGAGACTGATCAAGCGGCCTCCCGCAGCGGCGCGCGCCAGGTCGATTTGGTCCCAGGCGTGCCCGCGCAACCGGCCGACGGCGCGAATCTTGATTCGCTCCAGCTGGAGCTGCTCGCTTGCATCCACGGGCGTCAGCAACTGCCAGTCTGCGTTCCGCAGCGCGGCGGGAGTTTGCTCCGACGCCAGAAGCACGTCGATCGCCTTGACGATCTCGGCGGCATAGCGCTGAACGCCGGTGAGCTTTTGCGACAGAAAGCGGCCGTTGATGAAGAATTTCAATTGGCTACCACATTGGTTGATCGGAGTCCGGGCCGACCTTGCGGCGAAGCAAGGCGGAGGACGAGCCGCAAAGGAGCAACCGTTAGGTACAGAAATATGACGCAGCCTCGCACAGTGGAGGCGCTCTGCCTGCATGGCTGGCGCTGCCTTGCTGCGTGCGAGGTCGCGGTGTAGATGTCCGCCATGAGTGACGATACCCACTCCCTCCGCAGCGGAGGGTTGACCGCGACCGTCAAGGCGCACGGCGCCGAGTTGTGCTCGTTGAAGGACGATGTCACCGAGTTCGTCTGGCAGGCCAGGCCGGAATGGCCGCGCCATGCGCCGCTGCTGTTTCCGATCGTGGGGCGCCTTGCCGGGGACGAATTGCGGCACCGGGGCAAGACATACCGGATGACCCAGCACGGCTTTGCGCGCGACAGCCGCTTTGCATGGGCGGAGTGCGGCGAAAGCCGCTGCACGCTGGTGCTCGAAGACAGCGAGACGACCCGCGCGCTCTATCCGTTCGCGTTCCGTCTGACCGCAATCTATGCGCTCGACGCCGCCGGCCTCGATCTGACACTTTCGATCGCCAACACCGGCAAGGAGACATTGCCGGCTTCGATCGGCGGCCATCCCGCCTTCAATTGGCCCCTCCGGCCCGAGAGCGCGAAAGAGGACTACGCGCTGACCTTTGCGAAGGTGGAATCGTCTCCCATCCGCCGTCTTGATGGCGGGCTGCTGCGCGCGGCCGAGGAGCCTGGTCCCGTCAAGGGTAATCAGCTCGCCTTGTCCGAATCCCTGTTCGTCGATGACGCCATCATCTTCGACCGGATCGACAGCAACGCGGTCCGCTATGCTGCGTCCTCCAGCCCCTGGCTGAAAATGTCCTGGCGCGGCTTTCGCGAGCTCGGCGTCTGGTCGAAACCGTCGGGCGCGCCGTTCCTCTGTATCGAGCCCTGGCGCGGCTATGCCAGTCCCGCCGGCTTTGACGGCGAATTCACGGACAAGCCGGGCCTGATGCATATCGCGCCGGGTGCGGAAGAGCGCTTGTCGTTCCGGATCGAGGTCGGATCGTCTTGAGGCCGAAGGGCGAACCGATCGTCGGCCCTCAGACCTCGATGCGCGTGAGATCCTCGCCGAGCACGACCGGCCCCACATAATCCCGCCGGACATCCGCAAGCAGCGCGTTCAGCATGACATCGTCGGCGCGCGGCCGGTGATGGGTCAGCGCGAGCTTCTTGACGCCGGCCTTGGCCGCAACCTTGCCGACGGTGTCGCCGCAGGCGATCGTGAATTTCGCAAGGCGGCGGAGGTGCTCGTTGTTGATCTCCGGCGTTGCGAGAAAACAGCACTGGACGAGCAAATCGGCTCCCTCAGCCAGCCGCTCGAGCCCGGGGCAGGGGACCGTGTCGCCCGAAATTGCAATGACCTTGCCCTCCGCTTCGAAGCGGTAGCCGAGACACATCCATCGCGCGAGAAAGGCCGGCGGCATGTCGAGGCCGTCGCCATGCGACACCAGGTCGGCGCTGATCTTCCAGCGCCCGGTGTCGAGAACGGGCCCTGGTATGATGTCCGTCGCGACCACGGGTTTCCAGCCGCCGAAGGCCGGCTCGCCCTTATCGCGCCAGGTGATGTCCTTGTCGTAGACCTGCGTGATCAGCGTGTCGACGAGCCGCTCGGTATCCGGCGGTCCATAGACGCGCAGCTCGTCCTTGCGTCCGTGCATCCATGAATTCAGCATCACATCGTAGAGGTCGCCGATGTGGTCGAAGTGATGATGCGTGAGAAAAACCGTGTTGATCGCGCCGAGCGGAACGCCGGCCTTGCTGAGCTGCACCACAACGCCGCGGCCTGCGTCGAACAGGATATTCTCGTCGCCGAGCCTGATCAGGGTGGTCGTCGCCATGCGGCGCGGGTCCGGCCGCGGGCCGCCGGTGCCGAGCAGTATGACCTGCATGGTGCCTACTCCAGCGTGAAGTGTCTCCACAGTAGAGTTTAAGGCGGCAATGAAGCAAGCCGCATCGGGCCGGCAGGGACGGAGCGGGGGCGTTCAGCGCGTGCCGGCCGCAGTGGCGGCGATGGTCGGCGGGAGGATTGATCGGTCCGATCCCGCCGATGTCAGACGGTGCGCCAAATCCTGCGCGCGCCGTTCGACCAGATGCCAGGTCGCGCGCGCGACGAGATAGCTCAGCGCGGCGGTGACGACATAGGCGATGAGCAGCGAGACCAGTCCATCGGCGAATGGCCAGAGCTGATGCAGGCCGTAGATCACCGCGAAGTGCGACAGGTACATCGAATAGGAATTGCGGCCGACCGCCTCGAGCGGCTGGAAGCGGATCGCAAGCTTGATGCAGCCGGCAACCAGTGCGCCGAGCACGAGGTTGATCATGAGATAGTTGAATTCGTGCGAGCCGGTTATGCGGTTGGCGACGAAGGACAGCGCGATGAAGACCGCGTAGATCGCTGCGTCCGACCGGGCAAACCCGTCGCGTAGCGCGAAGAACAGCGCGCATCCGACCAGGAAGACCGGAAGCTGGTTCAGGAAGCTGATGTGCAGCGTGGTCCAGACGAACGCTTCGTGACCGGGACCGTAATAGGCGGAGAACAGCGCGAAGGCCCACGGCTTGAACAGGCAGACATTGACGAGATGCAGCACGATCGCCAGCGCGAGATAGAGATGGCGGCGCGAGCCGAACGCGGTGATCAGAAGCGGGAAGACAAGATAGAAGGTCATCTCGGCCGCGATCGACCAGTCGCCGGGCACGACGCTGTTGACGCTGTCCGGCCAGAAGCCGTGCAGGAACGTCGCGGTGAGGATCACTTGAGCTGGCCCGATGCCGCCAGGCGCGTTGTCGCTCGGCCCGGTGCCGTTGATGACGAGGTAGATCGGGATCGCGAGCCAGAACAGTGGCGCGATGCGCAGGAAGCGGCGGATATAGAACTTCCGCGTCGGACTGGTTTCGACGCGCTGCGTCCACATCAGGCACATCGTCATGGCGCTGACGAAGTAGAACACGTTGACGCCGGTCCAGCCGCACATGAAGGCGTAGTCGACGGCGTGGATATTTGATGGAAACGACTGCGAGACGTGGATGGCCATCACGCCGGCGATGGCGAGGCCGCGCAGGACATCGAGCGTGTGCGAACGGCCGAACGGCGCCGTGCCTTGCTCGGTTCGACCGGCAGCCAACCGGGCCTGCCCCTGCATCACGTCTGCTCCGTGGTTTCACATTGTGCGGGCGGGACAATAGAGGCGCAGGTGGGCCTTCCGAAGCCGAAGGCCATTTTTACGTTAACCGGCGGTTGAGTCCGAAGCCGAATGTGAGGGATCGGCGGGCACGGGCCGGCGCAAGGCCCCTGCGGGGGGCCGCCCTGCGCTATGATGCGCGGAATGAGAATTGTGGGCCAATTCATACTTAATCCCTGGAGACCATGAGCAATATTGTTTGCGCGTCGCAACGCGCCTAATATTCCGGCAGGCAATTTCGGGGGCTCGAACAAGTCGTGAATGTCCGTTCACATGACAGCGCATTGCGCGGTGACTTGAATTTCCAGGTCGGGTCCCAGGCACACAGGACACCCAAGACCGTGGTTGATTCCGCACTTAAGGAGTTGCGTCCCGCCGGCCGCGAGCGGCTGATCGTCGTCGAGGACGATCCGGTGACGCGGACCATGCTGGTCGGCTATTTCAGCGAGAACAATTTCGACGTGGTCGGCGCCAGTTCCTGCGCTGAGTGCCGCCAGGCGTTGCGCGCCCGAACCGATCTCATCTTCCTGGACGTGCAACTGCCCGATGGCGACGGCTTCGAGCTCGCCAAGGAGATCCAGGCGACCAGCAACGCGGGCATCATCTTCGTGACGCGCCGCGACACCGACGTCGATCGCATCCTCGGCCTCGAGATCGCCGGTGACCACTACGTCACCAAGCCGATCAATCTGCGCGACCTGCTGGCGCGCGCACGCAGCGTGCTGCGGCGACGCTCGCTCGACCGCAAGGCGGCGCGCAACCACAATTCGATCGCCTTCGGCGACTGGATCATCGACCTCACCCGGCGTGAATTGCTCGGCAGCGACGGCAAGCCTGTGGCGCTGACGCGCGCCGAATTCGACCTGCTCGCGGCGCTCGTCGGCGCCGACGGACGGCCGCTCAGCCGCGACTATCTGATCGAGGTCGTCAGCAACCGCCAGGCCGAGGTCGACATCCGCACGGTCGACGCGCTGGTAGCACGACTGCGCCGCAAGCTCGTCGGCAGCGGTACGCCCGTGATCGCGACCGTCACCGGCGTCGGCTACAAGCTCGCGCTTAGCGAGCGGCTATAGGCACTTGTCGTCAGCGCGATGCGACGCGCTTCCATCGCGCTGCGATGCGAGCCTTGATCTGGCTGACCCTGGCCTCGTGCGCGGCCCAATAGGCGCGGCTGGCGGCTGCGGTGCCTTGGCGATAGCGGGCATAGACGGCTTTGGGCTGCGCCGCCATCTTCGGGCGGCCCGCGGGTTTTGCCGGAGCTGCTGCAGGTGCTGCGGAAGTGGGCGGCCGGGGCGCCGGATCCGGAGCGGCCGCAACGTCGGTCTCAAGAGCCTTCGAATTCATGGCGGAAAGACGGTTACGGGCGCGGTTGCAATAGACCTGCGACCGCGCGGTCATCGCTTCCTCGCCATGGCCTGCTCGATACTTCATGAGCGCGCGGCACATGTCCCCGCCAGCCAGCCGCCACGCCTGGCTGAGATAAAGCACCCCATAATGGATGTTGATGTCGGGTTCGGCGAGTTCCGCCTCGCTGCCCTTGAAGCCCAGCATCGCGGCCGTCTCGGGCCGCACCTGCATCAGGCCGATCTCACCGACGCTGCCGATGACGGCCGAATTGTAGCCGCTTTCGACGAAGACGACCGCTTCGGCGATATCGGCCGGCAAATTGGTGTTTGCGGTTTCTCGCTCGATGATCTTCCGGATCATGGACCGGGATGACGGCGTTTCGCCGGCACCGAGCTCCGTCCTGGAGATCGCCGACGTCGTGTCCGGCCGGCCCAGATCGCCGTCTCCAGCCTGTGCGCAGATCGGGGCCGACAACAGCAGGACGACCGCCACGTGTCTCCACGTCGCGCCGAGATTGGAGTATGCCCGATCCCACAGCATCGGTCCGTCATAGAGCCCCGGAGTTAACAAACCGGCCTCCGCTGCGGCGACTAGCGCGCGCGGGCGCTCTGATCGGTGGACGTCGCTTGCGCAGGTTCAGCCAGCCGGTCGTCGATCGCATAGAGCGTGCAGGTGGGCGACCATTTCATGCAGGCCGCTAGCGAATCGCGCCGGGCGTCGTCGGCCGTGATGTGTCCCGAACGCCAGCCGTAGCCGCCGTTCGGCGACACCGCGAAAGCCTTGTGCGGCAGCATGCTGGCGAGATAGCGCGCGAACTCGGCCCGCGCGGCCTCGTTGAGCTGGCGCGGCGGCGGCAGCGGGTCGGGCGGGCTCAGGATATCGCGACTGAGGAGGCCGCGCTCGCGCAGGAAGGCGTCGACATAGGGCGTCCATTGCGCACCGCTCGCCACCGCATAGAGGTAGTGGCCGTCGTCACCGAACGGCGGCGCCGCGATGAATTTTGCGTTGCCACCACTGGTGCGAAATCCGTCATGGAGGCGGCGCGCGAGGTCGGGGCCGAAATATGAATCGTTGGTCGCATAGACCCACAGCATCGGCGCGCGCGAGGTCTTGCCGAAGGTGGCGAAGGCCTGCGCCAGCCCATCGGGATTGCAGACGTCGTCGTCGTCGCGCGAGCCGCGGCCGCCCGCGAAGTTGATCGCGGCGACGAGACCGGCCGGTGCCTGCGCGGTCAGTGCGACGGTGGCGAGCCCGCCGGCGGAATGACCGGCCGCGATCATGCCTGTTGTTGTGATGTCGGTCCGGCGCGCCATCGCATCGATCGCGGCGCGCAAGTCGGCAACCGCGACCGCGGCTGCAGGCAGGTAAGCGGCTTTCGCGCAGCCGCCGACGCTGTCGACGCGACCGCCAGGCGAGGTGCCGTAGCCGCGCCGCATCACGATCAGCGCGGCAAAGCCGCGCCGGGCGTATTCGAGCGCAATGCCGTAATATTTATGCGCGGACATCGTCGCGCGGTCGTCGAAGCTGCGCGGCGAGCCGTGGCTGAGCAGCGCCAGCGGATAGCGCTTCGTCCCGGCCGGGCGCACCAGGAAGGCCTCCAGCCCCTGTGGCCCGGCCTCCGCCATGGGGATACGGAGATCCTCGGTGTAGAACTCCGCAGCACGCGCCGGCGCACCGGCCACGACGAGGCCGGCGATCAGCAGAAGCAGCTTGCGTGAAAGAGCCATTGGGCGATTCGGAGGGCCTCGATGGCCGGAAGCATAGCATGATCTCCTTACTTGAACCGTGACCTCGCAGCTATCGCCGTCGTCCTCAGGATGACGGGACGGGCGCCGGCCTGTGTCGCCCTCTGTCAACCCATCTCCACAAAAATATTCCACTTTACCGAAATTCGGTTTCGGCGTATGTGTCGTCCATCCCAGCTCACCAAGAGGGGCGATCATGTGTCGTCACGCATCGCGAGCCGGGTTTGCGGTGGACGCGGCAGCGTCGGCACGAGAGGCGCGGGCAGGGCGGGTAGTCCCTGTGAGCCCGAGGCTTCGTGCGGACGAGCGGCGCTGCTAGGCTTCGTCTCGTCTGTAAGTTTCCGGCTTCGTCGACAGGGCCAGGAAAAACTGCGGCGAAATGGCGGGCCGTGCGTACGGCAAAACCGTGTGGTCCTGGCCGTCGTTGCTACGGTCAAGCCTTTCGCGGAGATGCGAGCGAGCCCAACCGGGCAGACTGCATCATCAATTCGCGGGGCGAGGGAGGCCAGAAGGAATGGTCGGCTCCCGGGAGATCACGGCATAAGCCGTCCAACCACTGCGCAGGGAAGGCCGAGTGATCGGCGCCACCTGTATGCTGCTGTGCGGTTCTTTCTGCGTGTGCATTTCGCGCAGCGGACCGCGGGTGCGAGCCAGCACCCGGCCTTCCCTGCGCCCTCTTGGATTAGAGGGTGGAGCGACGAACCAAAGCTCGGGCGAATCAAGCCGCGAGGCTGCGAAGGCATGTCCTCATTGAAGATCTCAACATCGATGATGCAGGCTCAGATTCATGACCGTCGCAAGGCGAGCCTCCGCTTCGCGGTTGCGCGGGTATGACGGTTCTCTGGGGGGCGCGGACTTTCGCTGCAGCCACCTACCCAGGGAACGCCTTCCCCACCGCGGGTGTTGTGCCCCTTGGCGGGGACCCGGCCGATGCTATGGTGTCGCGCTATCTCAGTACGACAGGACGAGGATATTTCAGTGGCTGATGTTCATCCCGGGGCGGGCAAGCAGGCTTCGCCGGACGCGCTCACCAATATTCCGCGGCTGGTGACGGCCTATTTCGCCGGCAAGCCCGACGTCGCGGATCCCGCGCAGCGCGTGGCGTTCGGCACCTCCGGCCATCGCGGCACCTCGTTCAAGAACACTTTCAACGAAGGCCATATCCTCGCGACGACGCAGGCCATTTGCGACCACAGACGGGAAAAGGGGCTGACCGGACCGCTGTTCATCGGCATCGACACTCACGCGCTGGCCGAGCCGGCACTGGTCAGCGCCGTCGAGGTGTTCGCCGCCAACGGCGTCGACATCATGATCGACAAGGACGGCGGCTACACGCCGACGCCGGTGATCTCGCACGCGATCCTCACCTACAACAAGGGCCGCACATCGGGTCTCGCTGACGGCGTCGTCATCACGCCCTCGCACAATCCGCCGGAGGATGGCGGCTACAAATATAATCCGCCGCATGGCGGCCCGGCCGACACGGACGTTACGGGCGTCGTCGAGAAGCGCGCCAACGCCTATCTCGCCGACGGCCTCAAGGGCGTGAAGCGCATCGACTATGCCAAGGCGCTGAAGTCTTCGAACGTCCATGCCACCGACTTCGTCACGCCTTACGTCGCCGATCTCGGCAATGTCGTCGATCTCGACCTCGTCAAATCCGCCGGCATCAAGATCGGCATCGATCCGCTCGGCGGCGCCGCCGTACACTACTGGCATCCGATCATCGAGCGCTACGGCCTGAAGGCCACCGTGGTGAACGAGGCGATCGACCCAACCTTCCGCTTCATGACGGTGGACTGGGACGGCAAGATCCGCATGGACTGCTCCTCGCCCTACGCGATGGCGAGCCTGATCGCGATGCGCGACCGCTTCGACGTCGCCTTTGCCAACGACACCGATGCCGATCGCCACGGCATCGTCACGCGCTCCGGCGGCCTGATGAATCCGAACCATTATCTGGCGACCGCGATCTCCTATCTGTTCGCGCATCGTCCGAACTGGGGCAGGGACGCCGCGATCGGCAAGACCGTGGTGTCGAGCTCGATCATCGACCGCGTCGCCAAGAAGCTCGGGCGCAAGCTGGTCGAGACGCCGGTCGGCTTCAAATGGTTCGTCGACGGTCTCCTCACGGGCGGCTTCGGATTCGGCGGCGAGGAGAGTGCGGGCGCCTCGTTCCTGCGCCGTGACGGCGGGGTGTGGACGACCGACAAGGACGGCGTCATCCTTGGCCTGCTCGCCGCCGAGATCATGGCCAAGACCGGCCGCGACCCCAGCCAGCTGTTCAATGATCTGACCGCCGAGTTCGGCGTGCCGCATTACGCGCGCATCGACGTCGCCGCGACCGGACCGCAAAAGAACATCCTCAAATCCGTCACGCCTGAGCAGCTCGGTCTGAAGGATCTCGCCGGCGACCCCGTCCGCGCAACGCTCAGCAAGGCGCCCGGTAACGGCCAGCCGTTCGGCGGCATCAAGGTCGAGACCGATTTCGGCTGGTTCGCCGCGCGGCCGTCAGGGACCGAGGACGTCTACAAGATCTACGCCGAGAGCTTCCGCAGCACCGAGCACCTGACGCGGATTCAGGAGGAGGCCAAGGCAGGACTGGCGAAGGTGTTCGGGGCGTAAAGCGCCGGACCAAATCGCCGTATCGCCTTCTTCGACCAAGGGTAGGCCTCGCCGCATCACACGGTGTCATCGCCCGCCTGGTGCGCAATTGCGCACAGGGGCGGGCGATCCGGGCAGAAATTGTCTGAACCGATGTCCCTGCGGAGTCCTGGATTCCCCGCCTCCGAATCGCTTCTGCTGATATGTATACATTCATGAAGCTATAGGTATCTGAGTACGTCAATTTCGGCCTTGAATAATTCCAGCCCTCAGCTATTGTATACATAACGCATACATAAGCCGTGGGAGTGAGACCCAATGACAAAGCCCTTCCCCATGAATGCCTGGTACGCCGCGGCCTGGGACGCGGACGTGAAAGCTGCGCTGCTGCCGCGAACCATCTGCGGCAAGCATGTCGTGATGTACCGGAAGGCCGACGGTGCGGTCGCCGCGCTGGAGGATGCCTGCTGGCACCGTCTGGTGCCGCTGTCCAAGGGCCGGCTCGAAGGCGACACCGTCGTCTGCGGCTATCACGGCCTGAAATACAACGCGCAGGGGCGCTGCACCTTCATGCCCTCGCAGGAGACCATCAACCCGTCGGCCTGCGTCCGCGCCTATCCCGTGGTCGAGCGCCATCGCTACATCTGGCTCTGGATGGGCGATCCCGCGCTGGCCGATCCCGCGCTCGTGCCGGACATGCACTGGAATCACGATCCGGCCTGGGCCGGCGACGGCAAGACCATCCACGTCAATTGCGACTACCGCCTCGTGCTCGACAATCTCATGGACCTCACCCATGAGACCTTCGTGCACGGCTCCTCCATCGGCAACGACGCGGTGGCGGAGGCGCCGTTCGACGTCACTCATGGCGAGAAGACTGTCACGGTAACGCGCTGGATGCGGAACATCGAGCCACCGCCGTTCTGGGCGAAACAGCTCGGCAAGACCGGCCTGGTCGATCGCTGGCAGATCATCCGCTTTGAGGCGCCATGCACCATCGCCATCGACGTCGGCGTGGCGCCGACAGGCACCGGTGCGCCGGAAGGTGATCGCTCGCAGGGCGTCAACGGCTTCGTGCTCAACACCATCACGCCCGAGACCGAGAAGACCTGCCATTATTTCTGGGCCTTCGTGCGCAACTACCAGCTCGGCGAGCAGCGCATCACCACCGAGATCCGCGAGGGCGTCTCCGGCATCTTCCACGAGGACGAGCTGATCCTGGAAGCGCAGCAGCGCGCGATGGACGAAAACCCCGATCGCATCTTCTACAACCTCAACATCGACGCCGGCGCGATGTGGACGCGCAAGCTGATCGACCGGATGGTAGCGAAGGAAAACGGGCCGCAGCACCTTCAGGCGGCGGAGTAGGCCAGGTGAAAGCAGCAGCCCCCGAACGTGAGGTCGACCGCTCCGTCTCGCAGACCGTGAAGGCGCAGCTTGCGCTGCGCGACCAGATCCTGTCCGGCTCTCTGCGGCCGGGCGAGCGCATCTCCGAGCTCCAGGCGGTGGAGACCACCGGCGCCTCGCGCACCCCGGTGCGCATGGCACTGGTGCGGCTGGAGGAGGAGGGCCTGCTGGAGGCGATCCCGTCCGGCGGCTTCATGGTGAAGGCGTTTTCGGAACGCGACATCTCCGATTCCATCGAGCTGCGCGGCACGCTGGAAGGGCTCGCCGCGCGCTTCGCCGCCGAGCGCGGTGTCTCCGCGCGCGAGCTCGAGCCGCTCAAGGAGTGCCTTGCCGCGATCGACGAATTGCTGCGCCAGGTGCCGATCTCGATCGAAGCGTTCTCGTCCTATGTCACGCTGAACGCGCGCTTCCACGCCCTGCTCACGGAATTGTCGCGCAGCCCACCCTTGGTCCGCCAGATCGACCGCGCCTCGGCGCTGCCGTTCGCATCCCCGAGCGGCTTCGTGATGGCGCAGTCGGCGCTGCCGGAAGCGCAGCAGATCCTGATCATCGGGCAGGAGCACCACCGTGTCGTGATCGACGCCATCGAGAACCGCGAAGGCGCGCGCGCCGAAGCCATCATGCGCGAGCATGCGCGGCTCGCGGTACGAAACTTGAGGCTCGCGCTGCGCAACCGGACCCATCTCGACCTCTTGCCGGCGCTGGCGCTGATCAAGACCGCAGCCGATTGAGGGCAGTGCCATGCGCTTCATCGAAACCTGGATTCCGGCAACGCTCGTCTCGACGCGCGATCTCGCTCCCGGCATCCGTGAATTCCTGATCCGGCCTGATCGGTTCGACGCCGCCGCCTATCCGGTCGGCAGCCACATCAATATCAGCGTGACCATCGACGGCCTGCCGGAGACGCGGTCCTATTCGCTGGTCGGCGAAGCCACCTCGGCCGGCTTCAAGATCGCGGTGCGCCGTGCCGAGGATTCCCGCGGCGGCTCCCGCTACATGTGGCAGCTCGCGCCGGGCGCGCGGCTCGACATCACCCAGCCCGCTTCGCTGCTCGCGGTCGACTGGGCTCGCGAAAGCTATTGTCTGATCGCCGGCGGCATCGGCATCACGCCGATCCTCGGTGCCGCGCAGGCGCTGGCGCGGCGCGGCGTGGATGTCACGCTGCACTATGCGGTGCGCTCGCGCGCCGAGGCCGCCTATCTCGACGATCTCGCCGCGATGCTCGGCGATCGCCTGGTCGTTCATGCCAGCGATGAAGGCAGACAACTCGACCTCGATGCGGTGTTCGCGTCATTGCCGCAAGGCGCGCTGTCGCTGTTCTGCGGCCCGATGCGGATGCTGGATGCCGCGCGCCACGCCTGGATCGGCGCGGGCCATCCGTTGCCCGATCTCCGCTACGAGACCTTCGGCTCCAGCGGCACGCTGCCGACCGAGACGTTTCGCGTGCGCCTGAAGGGCTCTGATGTCGAGCTCGAAATCCCGCGCGAGCGCTCCATGCTGGACGTGCTCAACGCCAGCGGTCACGACGTGATGTACGATTGCAAGCGCGGCGAATGCGGCCTCTGCGCCATCGACGTGGTCGAGGTCGACGGCGAGATCGACCACCGCGACGTCTTCTTCAGTGACCATCAGAAGCAAAGCAACCAGAAGATCTGCGCCTGCGTCTCGCGGGCCCGTGGCACCATCACCGTGGACACGCTGCTGCGCGCGGACGCGGTTTGAGCGAGCCTTGAGCTGGACTCCATTAAGAAGGAATGGACGGCGCCGCGGGCTCCACCTCTCCCGCTTGCGGGAGAGGTCGCGCCGAAGCGCCGGGTGAGGGCTCTCTCCTCTGAGGGAGTGTCCCGTTGCGGAGACACCCTCTCCTCAACCTCTCCCGCAAGCGGGCGAGGGGGCTTACCGCCGTCGTGGTCGTCACTAGCTCAAATCTAAGTTCCACCTACGCCGCAAACGTCGCCCGAAGCTTCTTCGTATCCAGCAGCGCCAGCACGCCGTCCACCGACACCGGCCGGCTGATCAGATAGCCCTGCACCTCGTCGCAACTGATCTGCCTGAGATAGTCGAGCTGGTCGGCGGTCTCGACGCCCTCGGCGACGACGGCGATGCGCAGGTCGCGCGCGAGCGAGATCACCGATTTGACGATGGCGGCACAGTCGGGCTGCACCAGCATGTCGCGGATGAAGGACTGGTCGATCTTGATGCGGCTGAACGGCAGCTTGCGCAAATAGGTGAGGGAGGAGAAGCCGGTCCCGAAATCGTCCAGCGCCACGGTGACGCCGAGCTGCAGCAGCGCGTTCAGAACCGGCTCGGCCGAGCCGTATTTCGACAGCAGCATCGATTCCGTGATCTCGATCTCGAGCCGGTGCGGGGCGATCTTCGCCTCCGCGAGCGCCTGTACGATGATCTGGAGGATGCCGGCGTTGTGAAAC
Organism: Bradyrhizobium sp. CCBAU 65884; assembly: GCF_028128835.1. Taxonomy (NCBI): domain Bacteria; kingdom Pseudomonadati; phylum Pseudomonadota; class Alphaproteobacteria; order Hyphomicrobiales; family Nitrobacteraceae; genus Bradyrhizobium; species Bradyrhizobium sp. CCBAU 65884. Next base: position 206,333 of record NZ_LBJU01000131.1, read on the forward strand.
TGCGCGGCCGAGAAGTTCACGGCGACCCTGATGTCGTCCGGCCACTCGGCAACCGTCGCGCAGGCGCGGCGGACGACCCATTCGCCGATCTCGTGGATCATCCCGGTCTCTTCCGCGATCGGAATGAATTCGCTCGGCGGTACCAGTCCGCGCTCAGGATGTTGCCAGCGCAGCAGCGCTTCGAAACCAGTGATCCGGCTTTGGTCGAGATCGAGGAACGGCTGGAACACGAGGAACAGCTCGTTTCGCGCGATCGCGCCCTCGAGGTCGGATTGCAGCGCCTTGCGATCGCGTGACACCCTGTCGTCGCTGGTCTCGAAGAAGCGGATCGTGCCGGGGCCCGCCTTCTTGGCGCGGTAGAGCGCGGCATCGGCATTCTTCATGACGTCGAGCGCCGTGGTGCCGTCGCGCGGCGCCAGCACGATGCCGACGCTGGTCGCGCCCACGATCTGGCGGCCCTCGATGCGGAACGGTTCAGTGAAGGCCGCGACGAAGCGTTCGGCGATCTCGAGTGCATCCTCGGGACGCGCCAGATTGGCCATCACCAGCGCGAACTCGTCGCCGCCGATGCGCGCGACATGCTCGGCGGCGCGCGTGCAGCGTCGCAGGCGGCTTGCGACCTGGACCAGGAATTCGTCGCCGGCGGGATGGCCGAACTTGTCGTTGACCTCCTTGAAGCGATCGAGATCGAGCAGGAGCACCGCAAACTCCTCGCCGGACAATGCCAGTCGCTTGAGCGCGGCCTCGAGCGTCTCGTTGAAGGCGACGCGGTTGGGCAGGTGGGTCAGAGGATCGAGCCGCACGGTGCGCTCCGCCTCGATCTGCCGCATCACGCGCCGCGCGAACGAGAACGAATTGACGAACACGCCGCGCAGCAGCACGCTGCCGTAGACCACGACGAGGAAGGCGATCAGCAGAAAGGCCAGATCGCCATTGCTGCCGAGGCAGATCGCGATACCGACGAAGATCGGGGCCGTGAAGGCGATCGCTGCGATCGGGATCGTGGCGAAGGCGAGCGCGCCGCCGGCCAGCATGCCCGAGCACAGGCAGGTGATGACGAGCTGGCCGCCGGTCGAAGCACTATTGAAGAAGGCGACGGGGACGATGCCCCAGGCGGTGCCGAGGACGAAGGCATTTTGCACCAGCCGGTGCATGGCGCGGCGCGAGACGAATTGCGGCTTGGTGATGCGGCGCGCGGCGCGGGATTGCAGACCGAATGCGATCGCGGCGCTGGCGACGGCGGCGGCCCAGATCAACGCAAGAATCCTGTCCGGCGATTGCCACAGTGCGATGGCGAGCACGATGGCGTTGCAGGCATTGGCGAGCATGATGCCGACCGAATAGCCGAGCACCAGCGACATCTGTTCGGCGCGGATATGGCCGGCCACGGCCTCGTCGGTTGCGGGACCGCCAAAGGCCGACAAATCGCCCGCGAACAGCCGCGCGACATAGCTGGTCGTTTGAGTCCGCATTTCAGAGCCTAGCAGGACGGGCCGTTGGTCGGCTCCTTCAGGGAGAATTCGCCGCAAACCTTTGACGAACTATGAATTATCCCTGACTGCGGCCTTCGCCGCGACCACTTCTGCGTGTTCGTGACGCGATATCGATAACAAATCGATACAAATGCGGACTTCGACACTTACGGAGCCGGCTGGAGGCCCTGTTCGGCCAGGAAATGCGTGAGCCCATCGATCTGCCGCGAGCCCACGAATGCGCCTATGTAACCGTCAGGACGCACCAGCACCCAATCCCCGGGCGACACGGCGTATGCGTCGCGAAAGTGCTCGCTGTCGTCGACGAGCTCGGCTCCGGGCCGATACGGTGGATGTGCAGTCCAGTGCACGCCGATACGGTCTCGCGTTTCACCTGATAGCCAAGCAGCGTCCAATGAGTCCCCTTGAGCAACGCGAACAAGCGTATGGGTTGTCCGGCGGCTCCGCGTAGCGGCGCATCCGGCGCGCGGGCTCCCGCGGACGGGCCTGCCATGCGCCCTGGTTTTTCCAGTGCCAAGGGTGATCCCGGATAGCCGATGTCGAGTTGCTGCACCTCGCGGCCGCGCCTCATGTCGCCGCGCTTGGCCGCTTCCAGCAAGTCGGTGGAAAGGCCGAGCACATTTGCAGCGACGGGGCGTCGTTCTGCCTCGTAACTGTCGAGCAGAGTTGCGGACGCGCCGCCGATAACGGCCGCCAGCTTCCAGCCGAGATTGTAGGCATCCTGCACGCTGGTATTGAGACCTTGTCCACCCGTCGGAGGATGGATGTGAGCCGCATCGCCGATCAGAAATGCACGGCTATCCCGGTAGCGATCGGCGAGTCTCGCATTCATCTGATAGGCCGACGCCCAAAGCACGGACTGGATGCGGATATCGTTGCGTCCCGTGCGCCCGGCGACCATGGCCGAAAGTCCTTCGGCGGACAGATCGATCTCGCCATCGAGCGGAACGGGTGCCTGCAACTGAAACAGCTCCGTTCCGGCCAGTGGGCACAGCGAAATCTGGCGGTCCATCGCGCCATCGTGGAAGCGGTGCCACGCCAGGCGGTCCAGGCCCGTCAGCACGACATCGGCCACCACGGCTCGTAAGCCGAGCGTCTTGCCTTGAAAACCAATGCCGAGTGCGTGACGCACGAAGCTGCGGCCGCCGTCGGCACCGACGAGGTAACGCACGCGCACCGTCTCTTCGCCGTCCCGGCCTGAAAGGCGCGCAGTAACACCGTCCTCATCCTGTTCCAGGCCGACCAATTCGCAGCCAAATTCCACCCGCCCGCCGAGTTCGAGCAGCCGTTCGCGCATCACGCCCTCGGTCAGGAATTGCGGGATCATCAGCGCCATGTTGTAGGGCTCGGCGGGGGTGGGGACGGCGAGCTCTGCGATCCCTGACTCGATGAAGCTGCCGTCATCGCGGTATTTGCGCTGCGGCGGGTAGAGACCTCCGGCGGCAACGATGCGGTCGATGATGCCGAGATCCTCGAAGATCTCAAGGGTTCGAGGCTGGATTCCCTTGCCGCGAGACCCATGGAACGGGCCGGCTTGCTTCTCGATCAGCCGAAAGGACACGCCTCGCCGCGCGAGGTCGATGGCGAGCGTAAGGCCGGCCGCACCTGCTCCGCAGATCAGAACGTCCGCCGTGAATTGCTTTGTCATGGCATCCTCAATATGTGTAATATGCACACATTAGGCAGAGGGTCATCGGGATGTCAAGAAGGGTGCAAAATACACATATTAAAAAGCAGGTGCGCTCGCTTCACGAAGCGTTGATCGACATCGTCAGTGTCATGAACCGCCGGCAGGGCGACGACATGATGATCCGCGAGGCGGGCATCTCGCTGGATCGCGCGCTGTTTCCGCTGCTCGTCGGCATCGAGCGGCGCGGCCCGATCGGAGTCGTCGACCTCGCGGATCGCATGGGGCGGGACTACACCACGGTCAGCCGGCAGGTCGCGAAACTGGAAAATCTCGGCTTGATCAAGCGCCACGCCAGCGAAGCGGATCGCCGCGTCAGTGAAGCCACCATCACGCCCAGCGGCAAGGCCATGACGGACGCGGTGGACAGGGCACGCGAACGGATTGTCGGGGGGATGTTTGCGACCTGGGACGATCAGGATGTGGAGGATCTGGTGCGCCTGATGCGCAAGCTCGCCGACGCCATGATGGCACCGGGCGAGTCAGCTTGAAATCGATTGCGAAAGGGCGGCTTGTCACCGCCCGAGCTGCTTGGGGTCGTAATAGAACCGCTCCTCGATCAGCTTGTCGCCGCGCCAGGTTTGCCACGCGATCTCGTCCAGCGTTCGTGCGACACCCTCTGCGTTGGTGAAGCTGAACGTCCAGCGCGTCGCGACATGGTCGCCGTCGATCAGGCTCGGTCCGATGCGGACGGCCCTGACCTCTTTCGAGGCCGCCAGCACGGCACGCTCCTTGGCGACTAGCTTGTCACGGCCGATCGTCGGAGCGCCGTTGTTCTCATAGGTCGCGGCGTCGGGCGTGCAGAACTGCTCGATCGCACCGATGAAATCCCCGGCCTCCAGCCGCTGCGCAAAAGCTTCGACGACGTCACGGCTCGGCATATCAAACCCCGCAATTAAAACCGACTGATAGTCGGTAAATACCGACCGGTGGTCGAAAAGTCAACTGGCTGCTTCTGCCGAATTCGATTAGACGAGACCCATGGCAAAACAGGCGGAGCGGCGGGCGGCGACATCGGAGGCGATCCTGACGGCGGCGCGCCGCCTGTTCGGGACGCAAGGCTTTGCCGCCACCACCATGGACGAGATCGCGGAGGCGGCCTCTGTCGCCAAGGGAGCGGTCTATCATCACTTCAAGACCAAGGAGGCAGTGTTCGAAGCCGTGTTCGACCGGGTCTCGCGGGATCTCGTCGTCGAGATCGACAGCGCCGCCCGCGCCGAGAAGGATGTGCTCGCGGCGATGGTCGCCGGCACGCAGCATTATTTCGCGGCGACCGCCAAGGGCCCGACCGGCCAGATCATCCTGCGGGACGGGCCGGCCGTGCTCGGCTGGGAGAGGTGGCGCGAGATCGACGCACGGCATTTCGGCGGCAAGCTGCCACGTGCGCTCTCGGTGGCGATGGAGACCGGCCTCATCGCAAAGCAGCCGGTCGAGCCGCTGGCGCGGCTGCTGCTCGGCGCGGTGACGGAGGCTGCGGTCGCCTGCGCCGGGCGCGCCGATATCGCAAGGGCGGGTGCGGAATATGCCCGTGCGTTCAAGTCGCTGGTCGAGGCGCTGCGCCATCGCGCATGATTGTGCTAGTGACGAACCAGAAACGCCCACACAACAAGAAGACTAGCGCATGAACGCAAATTCCTCTCTCGCATCCACCGATCCCGAATTCGACTACATCATCGTCGGCGCCGGCTCCGCCGGCTGCGTGCTCGCCAACCGTCTATCGGCAAGCGGCAAGCACAGCGTGCTGCTGCTCGAGGCCGGGCCAAAGGATTCCAACATCTGGATCCACGTGCCGCTCGGCTACGGCAAACTGTTCAAGGAGAAGACGGTCAACTGGATGTACCAGACCGAGCCGGAGCCTGAGCTGAAGGGACGTCAGGTGTTCCAGCCGCGCGGCAAGACGCTGGGCGGATCGAGCTCGATCAACGGTCTGCTCTATGTCCGCGGCCAGCACGAGGACTACGACCGCTGGCGTCAGCTCGGCAACACCGGCTGGGGCTATGACGACGTGCTGCCCTACTTCAAGAAGGCCGAGAACCAGTCGCGCGGGGCCGACCAGTATCACGGCAGCGGCGGCCCGCTGCCGGTTTCCAACATGGTCGTGACCGATCCGCTGTCAAAGGCCTTCATCGACGCCGCGGTCGAGACCGGTCTGCCCTACAACCCCGATTTCAACGGCGCCACGCAGGAAGGCGTCGGCCTGTTCCAGACCACGACGCGCAACGGTCGGCGCGCCTCGACCTCGGTGGCCTATCTCGGGCCGGCGAAGGCCCGCGGCAATCTCAAGGTCGAAACCTCCGCGCTCGGCCAGCGCGTGCTGTTCGAGGGCCGCCGCGCCGTCGGCGTCGAATATCGGCAAGGCTCGCAAATCCGACGTGCCCGCGCGCGCAAGGAGATCGTGCTGTCGAGCGGCGCCTACAACTCGCCGCAGCTGCTGCAGCTCTCCGGCGTCGGGCCCGGCGACCTCCTGCGCAAGCATGGCATCGATGTCGTGCTGGATGCGCCGGGCGTCGGTCACGACCTCCAGGACCACATGCAGGTCCGCATCGTGATGCGCTGCTCGCAGAAGATCACGCTGAACGACACCGTCAATCATCCGCTCCGCCGCACCATGGCCGGCGCGCGCTATGCGCTGTTCCGCAAGGGGTGGCTGACGATTGCGGCGGGCACGGCGGGCGCGTTCTTCAAGACCAGCCCGCGGCTGGCCTCGCCCGACATCCAGGTTCACTTCCTGCCGTTCTCGACCGACAAGATGGGCGAGAAGCTGCATGATTTCTCCGGCTTTACCGCCTCTGTGTGCCAGCTCCGTCCTGAGAGCCGCGGCTCCCTGCGCATCAAGAGCGCCGATCCGACGGTGCCGCCGGAGATCCGCATCAACTACATGTCGACCGAGACCGACCGCACGACCAACGTCGAAGGTCTGAAGATCCTGCGCAAGATCTTGAATGCGCCGGCGCTGAAGCCGTTCGTGGCTGGTGAGTACGATCCCGGTGCGAAGGTATCCACGGACGCCGAGTTGCTCGATTATTGCCGCGAGCGCGGCAGCACCATCTACCATCCGACCTCGACCTGTCGTATGGGCAATGACGCGCTCGCGGTGGTCGACCAGCGGCTGAAGGTGAGGGGGCTCGAAGGCCTTCGCGTCGTCGACGGCTCGGTCATGCCGGACCTCGTGTCGGGGAACACCAACGCCCCGATCATCATGATCGCCGAAAAGGCCTCCGACATGATATTGGAGGATGCGCGGTAATTTCGCTGCTTGAGAGGGTTTGGACTTGGCTACGCGATTCAAGATCGGCACACGCAAGAGCGCGATGGCGCTGGCACAGACGGAAGAGATCGCGCGCCGCCTGACCGCCGCCGTGCCCGGTCTCGACGTCGAGATCGTCAAGTTCGACACCACGGGCGATCTCGACCAGACCAGCAAGCTGCTGCCGCATGGCGGCAAGGGCGGCGCCTTCGTGGCGCAGATCCGCGCCGCGGTGCTGTCGGGCGAATTGCAGGCGGCGATGCACTCGCTGAAGGACATGCCGGGCAATGAGGACACGCCCGGCCTCGTCATCGGCGCCACCTTGTCGCGCGATCCGCCGAACGACGCGCTGGTGCTGCGCGACGGCGTGACGCTGGAGGCGCTGCGCCAGTCCCGCGGCAAGGGTTTTAAGATCGGCACCAATGCGGTCCGCCGGGCCGCGTACGCGCGACGCCTGTTGCCGGATGTCGAGGTGATCCACTTCCGCGGTGCCGCCGACACGCGCGTCCGAAAGCTCGACAATGGCGAGAAGCAGCGCCTGCCGGACGGCGGCACGGTGGGGCCGGCCGATGCGCTGATCATGGCGCGTTCGGGCCTCGACCGCGTCGGCCTTGCCGGCCGCATCGCGTACGAATTCACCGCAGCCGAGATGCTGCCCGCGGCGGGGCAGGGCATCGTTGCAGTCGAATGCGCGGCGCAGGACTGGCAGACGCGGCAGATCCTGTCGTCAATCGACGATCCCGCCGCGCATGCCAGCGCGGACGCCGAGCGCGAGGTCTTGTGGGTGCTTAACGGCCACTGCAATTCGCCGGTGGCGGGTTTCTCGACCATTGCCGGCGATCAGATGTCGCTGACGGCCTCCGTGCTCGACCTCTCCGGCAACACCATCATCGAAGCCTCGCGCGAAGGCCCCGCCAATCGGCCGCGTGAGCTCGGCCGTGCCGTGGGTCTGGATCTGCTGACAAAGGGCGCCGCCGAGATCATCGAGCGCAGCCGGCCGCGCTAAGCCTTCCCGCGAAAGCGCAACCGGCCATCTTATGATTCCGCGCCTGATTTGCCCGACGTGTCAAACGCGCCTCTGAGCCGCGCGTGCCGGCCCAGAGTTTTCAATGACTTGTCTACTGTGCATGAGGTTGTTTTCGCGTTTTGTTTCCGCGCCCGTTAGGAGCGGGCGAATTAGCCCCGCACGCGTTTGATCATCTGCTCGACATGGGCGATCGGCGTTTCCGGCTGGATGCCGTGGCCGAGATTGAAGATCAGCCGCCCTTGGGCAAAATTGGCCAGCACGTTGTCGACCGCGCGGTCGAGCGCCGCGCCGCCCGTGATCAACACCAGCGGATCGAGATTGCCCTGCACGGCGACCTTGCTTTGCACGCGTTCGCGAATGAAGCCCGGCTCCGCGGTCCAGTCGATGCTGACCGCATTGACGCCGGTCGCCTCGACATAGCCAGGCAATTGCGCACCGGCACCGCGGGGGAAGCCGATGATCTTCGCATCCGGCACCTTGGCCCGCACGCCCTCGACGATGCGGCGGGTCGGCTCGACCGACCAGCGCGCGAACTCGGCCGGCGGCAGCACGCCCGCCCAGGTGTCGAAGATCTGCAAGGCATTGGCGCCGGCGGCGAGCTGCAACAGCAGATATTGAATCGAGTTCTCGACCAGCACGTCGATGATTTTCGAGAACGCCTCCGGATGCCGGTAGGCCATCATCCGCGCCGGCGCCTGATCCGGCGTGCCCTGGCCGGCGACCATGTAGGTCGCAACCGTCCACGGCGCGCCGCAGAAGCCGATCAGCGCGGTCTTTGGATCGAGCGCGCCGCGGACGAGCTTGAGCGCCTCGAACACCGCCTCGAGCATGCCGAAGTCGGCGCGCGCGGCGAGCGTTGCGACCTTCGCCGGATCATCCAGCGGATCCAGCCGCGGGCCCTCGCCGACCTCGAACCGCACCGAGCGCCCGAGCGCATAGGGGATCACCAGGATGTCGGAGAAGATGATCGCCGCATCGAAGCCGAATCTGCGGATCGGTTGCAGCGTCACCTCGGCCGCAAGCTCCGGGTTGAAGCACAGATCGAGGAAGCCGCCGGCCTTGGCGCGGACCTCGCGATATTCCGGCAGATAGCGGCCGGCCTGCCGCATCATCCACATGGGCGGGATGCTCTGGCGCTGGCCGGAGAGCACGTCGATGAAAGGTTTCGTCGCAGATTGGGGCACGAATGGTCCTGAGAAAGGTTATGGCCTCTGATACACCGCTCCGGCCCTCAGCGGAACAGGGGAACCAGCGCAATCGGGCCGCGTTGACCAGCCGATGGAGGACATCATGGCTGAGACATTCAATCCCGCGCCGCATGACAAGCACGCCGACGATCTGCGTGAGGCGCTCGTCGCCGACCGGCAATCCAAGCTCGACGCCGGGCTCAGGGACAGCTTCCCAGCATCTGATCCCGTAAGCGCCACCCAGCCGACGCCCTCGAAGGCCGATGCGGAAGCCGACAGTCCCTCGCTCTGGGACAAGGTGAAGGCGATCTTCAGCTAGGGGAAGGCGACGCCGGGATTCCGATCGGCTTGCTAATACCTTGTTAGCGATGTGCTTATCGCGGCGTCCGTAGGACTACTGGAAACCGTGTAGATGGCTACGTATTCCAGTAGTGATTTCAGAGTTCAATAATAGAAGCGGCAGAGTTTCCGACGATCGGAGAATTCTGCCGCATGAGCCTTGCGACCCAACGAGCTGGATGGAGCCGTCTGCCGCTGCGCGCGGCGGCGTTCGTTGTGCTGACCTGCGCGACCATCCTCGGCGTCAGCGGCTGGCGGGAATGGGCTGCGCGCGACGCGGTGCTCAGGGGCGCCGAGACCGAGATGGCGAACGTTGCCCGCTCGCTGACCCAGCATGCCGAGGACAGCCTCGATCTGCTGGATTCCGGCGTCGTCGGCGTCGTCAGCCGGCTCGAGATGGACGGCACTGCACCGGCCACGATCGCCAAACTGCGCACCCTGCTGGAAGTACGCAAGAAGGCCATCGAGCGCGTTCACAGCCTCGCCATCATCGACGACCAGGGCAACTGGCTGACCTCGCCCGGGACGATCGGCTCAACGCTCAGCGACGACGCGTTTTTCCGCTATCATCAGCTCTCCCCGAAACGAGAGCCCTATGTCGGCCGTCCCGTAAAGAGCCTCCTCGACGGCCAATGGGTCGTCACCCTGTCGCGCCGCTTCAACAAGCCCGACGGCAGCTTCGGCGGGGTCGTGCTCGCGACCATCAGCTCAAAATATCTTTCGCATTTCTACGAGCAGTTCGAGATCGGCCGCAACAGCTCGGTTTCGCTCACGCATGGCGATGGCCTGATCATCGCGCGCAACCCCAGCAACGAGACATTCGTCGGACGCAGCGTTTCCGACAAGCCGTTATTCCGCGACGCGAGCCTGCAACGGCCGAGTGGGGCCTACTATTTCAAGTCCCCCCTGGACGGCGCCGAGCGCGTCAGCTTCTTCAAGCGCAGCAGCCGTTTCCCGCTCCTTTTGCTTGCCACAGTCGACAAGGACGAGTTGCTCGCGCCCTGGCGCGCCGCGGCAATCTCCCGCATGCTCTACGTCGTCGCGCTGGTGATGCTGATTGCGGTCATCGGCGCCGTGCTGGTGCGACAGTTGCAGCGCGGCCAGCGCATGGCCGCGGCCCTGGTCGAGAAAGAGGCGCATTTCCGCCTGCTCGCCGAAGGCTCCAGCGACATGGTGACGCGCATCGGGCTCGACGAGCGGCTGCGCTATGTCTCGCCCTCGTCCGCGCGGGTCGTCGGCTGGCGCGCCAATCAATTGATCGGCACGCCGGCGCTCGCGGGCATCAATCCGGAGGATCTGCCGGAGGTCCAGGCGATCGTCGACGCCATGAAGCGTGGCGAGCGGGAGGAGGCGCGCCTCACTTATCGCAACTCGCACCGGCAGAACGGCGAAGTCTGGCTGGAATCGACCATGCGGGTGACGCGCAAGGACAATGGCCGCGTCGACGGCGTGGTCGCGATCTCCCGCGACATCACCGAGCACAAGAAGCTGGAAACCAGGCTCGAGACGCTCGCGATCGAGGACAGCCTCACCGGCCTTGCCAATCGCCGCCGCTTCGACGAGCGGCTGAAAGAGGAATGGGCGCGCGCCTATCGCGACCGCTCGAGCCTTGCTTTGCTGATGATCGATGTGGATCACTTCAAGGCCTATAACGACGAATACGGCCATCCCGCGGGCGATGCCTGCCTGCGTCTGGTCGCAAAGATCATTGCGGCCGAGACGCAGCGCGCCGGCGATCTGGCGGCGCGCTATGGCGGCGAGGAATTCGCCATGCTGCTGCCGAACACCGATGCCGCCGGCTGCGCTCTTTTCGGCGAACGGATCCGCAGCGCCATCCACAAGGCCGGCCTCGTTCATGCCACCAATATGGAATCCGGATGCGTCACCGCCTCGGTCGGCGGTGCGACCTGTCGGCCGGCGCTGGAACGCACGGCGGGCGTGGCCTCGCTGGTTGAGGCTGCCGACCGGGCGCTCTACGCCGCCAAGGATGCAGGCCGCGACCGCCTGGTGATGTCCGGCGAGCTCATGAATTTGATGCCCAAGGCCTCCGGCCAGTAAGACGGCTCAATAATGCGGCGGAGGTTCGTTGGCTGGTCCAGGCGCATTGGCCTCGGCTTCCTGCAGCCGCTCGCCGAGTTCTGCGATCTTCCGCGTCAGCAGATCGATCTGCTTCCACTGCGCGGTGATGGTCTGGTTCAACGTCTCGATCGTGTCGTCCTGGTAGGCGAGGCGCGTTTCCAGTGTGTCGATGCGCTCGCTCAGCGTCTTGATCTCATTCGTCACGCGTCGCATCCTTGTTTCGTTCGCGCAAACCGGATTCTTGCAGGCCGGATTCTTGCAGGCCATGGCCGAGCGCGACGCGCTCATCGAACACGAAGCATTCGCCGCGCCAGCGGCTCTGCGCCTCCGGCACCTCTTCCAGATATTTGAGAATGCCGCCCTTGAGGTGATAGACCTCGGCAAAGCCGCGCGCGAGCAGATGCGCGCTCGCCTTTTCGCAGCGGATGCCGCCGGTGCAGAACATCGCGATCCTGCGGTGCTTAGCTGGATCAAGCCCGACGGCGGCAAAATCCTTGAACTGGCCAAAGCTCCTGATGCCGGGATCGACGGCGCCTTCGAACGTTCCCATCGCCACCTCGAAGGCGTTGCGGGTGTCGAGCAGCAGCATGTCGGGCGCCGAGATCAGGGCGTTCCATTCGCTCGCATCGACATAGGTGCCGACCTGGCGGGTCGGATCGGCAGCCTCATCGCCAAGCGTGACAATCTCCTTCTTCAGCCGCACCTTGAGCCGCCTGAACGGCATCGCTTCGGCGGCCGAGAATTTCAATTCGAGATTGTTCAGCCTGCCGCCGAACATGTCGCCGTGCGTGAGCTCGCAGGCGAGGGCGTCGATTGCCTCCGGCGCACCGGCGAGCGTGCCGTTGATGCCCTCATGCGCCAGCAGCACGCTGCCCTTCAGCTTAAGGCCGGCGCAGAACGCGCGCAGGGGTTCGCGCAGCTCGCGGTAATCCGGGAGTGCGGCGAATTGGTAGAAGGCGGCGACCTTGATCGAATCCGGATTAGACATGGCGGCTCGTTTAGCAGGCGGCCGCCGTCCGGAAAACCCGCATGGCCGCCGGCCTCGAAAGGTCTATTCGCTCAGCGGATGGCTGCCATTTCCCTGGTATGCCAGCATTGCCCCGGCGGGCCGGAATGTGTCATGTAACCCCGGTTTTTTCCGAGATGGCGCGCCATCCGCGCCACGGGCCCAAGAGAGCAAGAATTCGATGAGAAACTTTCATTTCCCAGGCAGGTCCACGGTCCACGCCACCAACGCGATGGTGGCGACCTCGCATCCGCAGGCCTCGCTCGCCGCGATCGAGGTGTTGCGCGAAGGGGGCACCGCGGTGGACGCGGCGGTAGCGGGTTCGGCCCTGCTTGGCGTGATCGAGCCGCAATCGACCGGCATCGGCGGCGACTGCTTTGCGCTGATCCAGCCGCGCGGCGAGGGCAAGATCATCGCCTATAATGGCTCCGGCCGTGCCCCGAAGGCGGCGAACGCCGACTGGTACCTGGAGCGCAAGATCAACTCGGTGCCGCTGACCTCGGCGCATGCGGTCTCGATCCCCGGCGTGGTCGATGCCTTCGCGACCGTCTTGCGCGACCATGGCAAGTTCGGCTTCGACCGGCTGCTCCAGCCCGCGATCAAGGCAGCCGAGGAAGGCTACGTCGTCGCCCCCCGCATCGCCTTCGACTGGAAGAACCAGTTCGAGAAGCTGAAGGGCGGTACCAACACCGTGCGTTACCTGTTGCCGGGCGGCAAGCCGCCGGTGGCCGGCGACGTCATCCGCCAGGCCGAGCTCGGCAAGACCCTGCGCGCGATCGCCAAGGACGGCCGCGACGCCTTCTACAAGGGCCCGATTGCCGAAGACATGGTCGAGACCCTCAGGGGCATCGGCGGCCTGCACACGCTCGACGATTTCGCCGCGCACACCACCGAGACGACGACGCCGATCGGCACCGTGTACAAGGGCTACGACGTCTGGCAGTGCCCGCCGAACGGACCCGGCCTCACCATGCTGCTGATGCTGAATATCCTGTCGCGGTTCGACCTGACGAAATACGCGCCGCTCAGCATCGAGCGTTTCCATCTCGAAGCTGAGGCCGCGCGCATCGCGTACATGCACCGCGAGCTGCACGTCGCCGATCCCGACCACATGCAGGTCGAGGTCGCCAGGATCCTCGCCAAGGAATTCTGCGACGAGCACATCGCCAAGATCCGCATGGACGGCATGCTCGACCTGCCGAACGTCGCACCGCCGATGAATCCGTCGACGATCTACATCACCGTCGTGGACAAGGACCGCAACGTCTGCTCGTTCATCAATTCGATCGCGCATTCCTTCGGCTCGGCGATCGTCTCGAACAAGACCGGAGTCCTGTTCCAGAACCGCGCCGGCGGCTTCCGCATCCAGCCCGGCCATCCCAACTGCATCGCCGGCGGCAAGCGGCCGCTGCACACGATCATGCCGAGCCTGCTCACCAAGGGCGGCCGCTCCGTGATGCCGTTCGCGGTGATGGGCGGGCAGTACCAGCCGGTCGGCCAGACCCGCGTCGTGACCAACATCCTCGACTATGGCTGCGATGTGCAGGAGGCGATCGACATGCCGCGCGGCCTGCATTACGAGGGCCAGTATCAGCTCGAGGACAGCGTGCCGGCTGACATCGTCGAGGGCCTGAAGAAGCTCGGCCACAAGACCACCAGCGTGGTCGGCCCGCTCGGTGGTGCGCAGGCGATCTGGATCGACTGGGAGAAGGGCACGCTCACCGGCGGCTCCGATCCGCGCAAGGACGGCTGCGCGCTCGGCTATTGAGTGCTGCCGCGCGCGGTTCCGCGCGCAAGATCAGGAAAAGTTGACGAAGGGCGGCGCGGCATTTGCTGCGTCGCCCTTTCTCGTTCGGAACAGAGTTCATTGCTTCCGGTTAAGGGGCGATGGGCGGTGCAGGCGTGCGCTGCTTTGCAGATAAGCGGCGGAGGCGTCGATGTCCGACACATCAAGTTCCAAACAATCAGCATTCGATCGGCGCGCCTTCATGGCCGGCGCAGCTGGCAGTGCGCTCGTCCCGATCACCGCGCGCGCGGCCACAGAGGAAGCCAAAGCCCCAGCTGCACAGGACCCCTCACTTCCCGTCGACGTCACGCTGCGGGTCAACGGCAAGGACAAGCGCCTGCGCATCGACGCGCGCACCACGGTGCTCGATGCGCTGCGCGACCACCTCAAGCTCACCGGCAGCAAGAAAGGCTGCGACCACGGCCAGTGCGGCGCCTGCACGGTGCTGATCGACGATCGGCGGGTGGTGTCGTGCCTGACGCTCGCGCTCGCGGCGGAAGGGCAGGAGATCACGACGATCGAGGGGCTGGCGACCGACGATCGCCTGCACCCGATGCAGCAGGCTTTCGTCGACAACGATGCGTTCCAATGCGGCTATTGCACGCCTGGCCAGATCATGTCCGCCGTGGCTTGCGTCAAGGAGGGACATGCCGGGAGCGAAGCCGACATCCGCGAATACATGAGCGGCAACATCTGCCGTTGCGCGGCCTATCCCAACATCGTCGCGGCCGTGAAGCAGGCCGCGCCCGAGATCATGAAAGGCTAGGCGCATGCGACCTTTTTCGTATCAGCGGGCAACAGACCCCGACATGGCCGTGCAGGCGCTGAGCGCTGCCGCGGCGGCAGCCAGCAATCCGTTGACGCAGGCGACAGCCCAGCCGCTTGCGGGCGGCACCACGCTGATCGATCTGATGAAGCTCGACGTGATGCGGCCCGCCGCGATCGTCGATATCAATCCGCTCGCGCACGCCTGGTCGGCGATCGAGCCCGGCAGCGACAGCTTGCGGCTCGGCGCACTCGCAAAGATGTCCGATGTGGCCGCCCATGCCGAGATCCAGCGCAATTATCCGGTGATCGCCAATTCCCTGAAGCTCGCCGCCAGCGCCCAGTTGCGCAACATGGCGACGCTCGGCGGCAACGTGATGCAGCGGACGCGCTGCAGTTATTTCCGCGACGTCTCCTACGAGAATTGCAACAAGCGCAATCCCGGCTCAGGCTGCGCCGCCATGGACGGCGTCAACCGCATGCATGCCGTGCTCGGCACGTCAGATCAGTGCATTGCGACCTATCCCGGCGATTTCGCGCAGGCGTTGATCGCCCTCGATGCCGTGGTCGAGATCACGGGCAGGGCCGGCACGCGCACGATGCCGTTCGCAGAGCTGCACAAGGCGCCGGGGAACTCCCCCGACATCGAGACAACGCTTCAGCCCGGCGAGCTGATTTCGGCCTTTTCGATCCGGGGCCGCTGGCCTCGCTCGGTGTATCTCAAGGCGCGCGACCGGCAATCCTACGAGTTCGCACTGTCCTCGGCTGCGATCGCGCTCGACGTGCAAGAGGGCACGATCCGGGATGCGCGCGTCGGGCTCGGCGGCGTCGCCACCATGCCCTGGCGGGCGCGCGAGGCGGAGGCGCTGCTGAAGGGACAAAAGTTCGACGAAGCTCTGGCGCAACGCGTCGCTGATGCTGCTTTTGCAGACGCCCGCGGCCGCCGGCACAACAGCTTCAAGATCGCGCTCGGCAAGCGCGTGGTGGCGCGCGCGCTCCAGCAGGCCGTAACGATGGAGATCTGATCATGACCGCTGCAGCTCCCTCGCCCAAGGCGAATATGGGCCAGCCCGTGCCGCGCTATGATGCGGCTGCAAAGGTCACGGGGCGGGCGACCTACGCCTCCGACATGCCGCTGGATAATCCGGCCTATGCATTCCTGGTCACCAGTGCGATTGCCAAGGGCCGCATCGACCGTTTCGATCTCGATGAGGCCAAGGGTGTCCGCGGCGTAATCGAGATCGTCACCCACGAGAACGCCCCGAAGCTGAGGGAGTCGAAGCTATTCAGCAATGGCGGCTATGCCGGAACCACGATCCAGCCGCTGAAGTCGGCCGAGATCGCCCATGACGGCCAGATTATCGCTGTCGTTGTCGCGGAGAGTTACGAGGCCGCGCGCGAGGCCGCCAATCGTGTCAAGGTCAGCTACACCGCCACCGCGCCCAGCGCGAGCTTCGATTCGCCGGGAACAACCACGGCTGCCGCAAAGGGCCAGAACGCGCAGTTCAAGGAAGACCCCGCGGTCGGCGATTTCGCCAAGGCATTCGATGCGGCCGAGGTCAAGCTCACCGCCGCCTACGACACGCCGACGCAGCATCACAATCCGATGGAGCTGTTTTCGACGAGCTGCGCCTGGATGGGCGACAATCTCGTCATCTACGAAGGCAGTCAATTCGTCTATGGCTTGAAGCACGGCGTCGCCGAGCAGCTCGGCATCGACGCCGACAAGGTGCGCGTGGTCAATCCCTATGTCGGCGGCGGCTTTGGTTCGCGCGGTTCGATGACGCCGCGGACCGCCATCATCGCCGGCATTGCCAAGCGCCTGGGCCGCCCGATCAAGCTGGTCCCGACCCGCGATCAGGGTTTCACCATTACGACCCACCGTGCCGAGACGCGCCAGGAGATCAAGCTTGGCGCAAACCGGGACGGCAAGCTGCTGGCTTTGAGGCATGAGGGCGCCGAGGTCTCCTCGCGCGCCGATGCCTATTGCGTCGGCGGCACCAAGACGACGACGCGGCTCTATGCCTGCCCGAACGTCGACAGCTTGGTGTCGATCGTGCGTGCCGACCGCAACACGCCGGGCTTCATGCGCTCGCCGCCGGAGGTGCCGTATCTGTTTGCGCTGGAGAGCGCGATGGACGAGCTCGCGGTTAAGCTGAACATGGATCCGGTCGAGCTTCGGCGCATCAACGACACCACCAACGAGCCGATCGGTGGCAAGCCCTACACCTCGCGCTCGCTGATGGCGTGCTTCGACGAGGCCGCCAAGGCCTTCGGCTGGGCGCAGCGCTCGCCGCAGCCGAAATCGATGTCGGACGGCGACTGGCTGATCGGCTATGGCTGTGCCGCGACCTGCTATCCGACGCAGATGGGGCCGTCGGCCGCGCGCGTGCGCCTGCAGCGCGACGGCCGGACCCGGGTCGAGATCGCCGGCCACGAGATCGGCACCGGTGCCTATACGGTCATCGCCCAGACCGCGGCCGAGCGCCTCGGCGTGCCCCTCGAGAAAGTTGCGGTCTTCATGGGTGACAGCGATCTGCCACCGGCGCCGGTTGCCGGCGGCTCGAACTCGACCGCGAGCACCTGCTCGGCGGTGATGATGGTGTGCGACCAGATTCGCCAGCGCCTGTTCAAGGCCGCGATGCCGGCTCAAAGCCTGACCGACCGGGCCAAGGAGACCGTTGGTCTCGGCCAGACACCGGCCACGCAGGCGGCGAAGGGCGATCGTCCACTCGACATCGAGAAGGCCTTCGATGCGCTCGGTGTCGGCGTCGTCGAGGAATATGGCGAGTGGAAGCCGGAAGGCGCGCCGCTGGATTCCTTCCGCGCCATGCACAACGGGCAGGTGCGGCTCGTCGGCGGTCATGCCATGAAAGACCAGATCGCCTACGCATTCGGCGCCGAGTTCGTCGAGGTCCGTGTCAATCGCTTCACCCACGAAATCCGCTGTCCTCG
Source organism: Bradyrhizobium sp. CCBAU 65884 (assembly GCF_028128835.1). NCBI lineage: Bacteria > Pseudomonadati > Pseudomonadota > Alphaproteobacteria > Hyphomicrobiales > Nitrobacteraceae > Bradyrhizobium > Bradyrhizobium sp. CCBAU 65884. The sequence continues at coordinate 223,904 of NZ_LBJU01000131.1, forward strand.
CCTCGTCGGTGCGTTTGCGGCGGGCAGGATCATGAATCCGCGCACGGCGCGCAGCCAGCTGATGGGCGGACTGATCTGGGGCATGTCGTCGGCACTGCTGGAGGCCACCGAAATCGACGAGCGCAATGCGCGCTACGTCAACGACAATCTTGCCGACTACCTCGTGCCCGTGAATGCGGACGTCGCCGGAGTCGAGGTCATCTTGCTCTCCGAGCAGGATGACCGCATCAATCCCGTCGGCGTGAAGGGCCTCGGCGAGCTCGCCAATGTCGGCACCAATGCCGCGATCTGCAACGCGATCCGCCACGCCACCGGTCAGCGCATCCGCAAGCTCCCGGTCCGGCTGGAAAATATCGAGGTGTGAGGGGTGGAAACCGCACCCGCGTTGCGCTAGACACCTTCCGCCTCAAACCGAAGGTGCCTTATGCAGCGTTTCCAGCGCGCGCTCCTCACCCTGATGTCGGCACTCGCGATCACGGTGATCGCAGGCGTGTCGCATTTCGTTTCCACCACGGCCTCGGCCCAGACCGCAGGAAAGACCATGACCACAGCTTCAGGCTTGCAGATCATCGACTCCACCGTCGGCACCGGTGCCTCGCCGCAGCCCGGCCAGATCTGCGTGATGCACTATACCGGCTGGCTCTATGAGAACGGCCAGAAGGGCAAGAAATTCGATAGCTCCGTCGATCGCAAGGAGCCGTTCGAATTCCCGATCGGCAAGGGCCGTGTCATCGGCGGCTGGGACGAGGGCGTCGCCTCGATGAAGGTCGGCGGCAAGCGCACGCTGATCATCCCGCCGCAGCTCGGCTACGGTGCCCGCGGCGCCGGCGGCGTGATCCCGCCGAACGCGACGCTGATGTTCGACGTGGAATTGCTCGCGGTGAAATAACTGACGTCTCCACGTCATGCCCGGGCTCGTCCCGGAGCATCCACGTTCTTCGTTCCGCGTGGCGAAGATGGATCGCCGGGACGAGACCCGGCCATCGCGGAGATACAGAGCAAGACACAAAAAAGACCGGCCTTTCGGCCGGTCTTTTCGCTTTTAGATGCCGCGCGTCATTCCGTCGCGCGCTTTGCTCCTGCCGCTGCGCGATCGATCGCGTCCTTTGCGGCGTCCTTGGCATCGCCCATGGCCTGCTGGCCCTTGCCCTTCACTTCCTGGACCACGCCTTCGCCCTTCATGCGTTCGGAACCGGTGGCTTCACCGATGCCCTGCTTGGCCTTGCCGATCGCCTCGTTGGCGTTACCCTTGATCTTGTCGGTCGTGCTACCCATGAGACTCTCCTTCCATTTTGCTCGCAAAGGCAACGTCCCGCAGCTACGAGGGTTCCGATTTTGGTATGGCTCGCGGGTGCGGCTTCGGGTTAGTTTGCCGCGCACGGAACCAACAGAAAGCAAGTCCATGACCGGCCATGACCATTCGCATTCCCACCATGACCACGATCACGACGATCGCTGGAAACATGACGGCGTGCGCGTCATTCCCGGCAACCAGCTCGATACCAACGTGCCGTCGACGGCGGGCATGGACCGCGCGGCCGCGATCAATTTCGCGCGCGTCGGCGCCCAGAAATTGTGGGCCGGCACCGTCAGCATCAAGCCGGATGCCAAGACCGGCGCACACCATCACGGCCATCTCGAAAGCGTCATCTACGTGGTGAAGGGCAAGGCGCGGATGCGCTGGGGCGAGAGCCTGCAATTCACCGCGGAGGCCGGCCCCGGCGATTTCATCTTCGTCCCGCCTTACGTGCCGCACCAGGAGATCAACGCCAGTCCCGACGAGGTGCTGGAATGCGTGCTGGTGCGCAGCGACGGCGAGGCAGTGGCGATCAACCTCGACATCGAGCCGGTCGAGAAGCCCGAGACAGTGCTGTGGGTCGACCCCATCCACCGGGATCCGAACGAGAAGAAGTAAGACCGCCCCGCGGTGGGAGGCGCGATCGTCTCCGGGGGTGAAAAAATATTCGGAAACCGTGTCGGGTGGCCCCCTGGCGATCCGTCCTTGGGCAGAACCCGCCCAAGGAGCTTCCGATGCCCAGGATGATTTTCCTCAATCTTCCCGTGACCGACCTCAAACGTGCGACCGCCTTCTATGAGGCGGTCGGCGCGACCCGGAACCCGCAATTCAGCGACGACACGGCGAGCTGCATGGTCTTTTCCGAGGCCATCTACGTGATGCTGGCGACCCACGACAAATTCCGCCAGTTCACGCCGAAGCCGATCGCAGATGCCAGGACCTCGAATCAGGCGCTGTTCTGCCTGTCCGCCGACACCCGCAACGAGGTCGACGCGATTGTCGGCAAGGCAGAGGCGGCAGGCGGGGTGGCCGATCCCAGCCCGAAGGACGAATACAGCTTCATGTACGGCCGCAGCTTCGAGGATCCGGATGGCCACATGTGGGGTGTGAACTGGCTGGACATGGCGGCTGTCCCTCCGCAGCCCGCTATGGCGAATGCCTGATCCCAGTCCGTCGAACGCTAAACCAACGAGGAGCATTCACGATGTCCAAGGTCGTACCCTGCATGTGGTTCAACGGCGATGCCGAGGAAGCCGCGAAGTTCTATGTCTCGCTCGTGCCGAACTCGGCGATCACGCACGTTCAGCGCAATGTTTCGGACGGCCCCTCCGGCAAGGAAGGCTCCGTGCTCGTCGTCGAGTTCACGGTCGCCGGTCAGCCGCTGGTCGCGCTCAACGGCGGGATGAAGATGGAATATACCCATGCCATTTCGCTGATGATCCATTGTGATGATCAGGCCCAGGTCGACAGCGTCTGGAATGCGTTCCTCGCCCATGGCGGCAAGGAAGAGCAATGCGGCTGGCTCCGGGATCGCTGGGGCGCGGCCTGGCAGGTGGTGCCGAAGGTGATGTTCGAATTCCTGTCGAGCCCGGACAGGGCAGCGGCCGCGCGCGCGATGCAGGCGATGATGAAGATGGTGAAGCTGGATGTCGACGTGCTGCGCCGCGCGTTCGAGGGCAAGTCGGCGGCGTGACGACGACACGGGTGCCGTAGGGGGCAAAGGTGCTCTTGCGCCGTGCCCACGATCCGACTCCGGTGGAGAGAAGTGGTGGGCACGCGTTCGCTTTGCCCACCCTACGAAGCTGCCTCAGTAATTTATCCGTAAGCCCACGCCGCCGTGGATGGTGTTGCCGACGGGCTGCGGGCCCAGCGTGCCGTTGGCGAAGAGATCCACGACCCAGCCCTTCTGCACGCGGAAGCCGAGCCGCCCGCCATATTCGAACCAGCCCTGGTTGCCCATGGTCGGCACCACCACGCCATCGCCGGTCACGGTGGCGACGATGCCGCTGTGGCTCGCAAACGACTGCACCCAGCCGCCATTGATGTTGGTCTCGACGTTGCTGCCGAACAGATGCGTCCACTGGCCGCCGATCTTGACCAGGCTGGTACGGTCGGTGCCGGTCGCGATGGTGGCGTCGAACGGGTTGAAGGCCACGGCATTGTCGCTGTAGCCGGACACGCGCTGCCAGAGCTGCCAGACTTCGATCGAAGCTGCGACCTCGTCGCGCGGCGAGACGCGGCTCATCCAGCCGGCGCGGCCGTAGACCGCGTAGTTCGAAGCGTTCGTCGAGTTCGTCACGCTCACAGGACCGAGGCTGGTATTGTAGCTGCGGGTGTAGCGCGCCTTCTCCCACGGCGTCAGGATCGTTCCGACGTCGAAGAACAGACGTGACGATCCCCAGTCGGTGAAGTCGTAGCGGAGGGCAAAGGCGCCGATCGGCGCGCCGGTGATCTTGTAGCCGCCCTCGTTGTAGTGCGTGTAGGCGATGCCGGCGAGCAGCGACAGATTGTTGGTGAGCTCCTTGCGGCCGTGGATGCCGGCCGAGAACGAGCCGGCCGAGCCGAACGCGCTGATGCAGTCGCTGCAATTGACCTGCTCGTTGACGCCGAGCAGGACCGTGCCGAGCACCCGGTTGGTGATCATCTGGTTGAAGCGCTGGCCCGCGAGGCCGCCGATCGAATTGCCGCTGGAATCGGCCCCGGTCGGTGTCGGGCTCGGCGACGGATATGGACTCGGCGACGGGGAAGGATAGGGGCTCGGCGAAGGGGAGGGTGAGGGCGACGGAGAATATGTCGGCGTCGGAGACGGTGAATAGGTCGGGTAGGGCGTCGGCTCGCCGCATCCGATTTCGCAGGTCGCTTGAGCTGCGGCGGGACGAATGTCGAGCGCGACAAACGCCAGCGCAGCGGCCGCGGTCAGCAGGCCGGTGAGGGCGAAGAGCCGAAAGTTGAATTTCGCCATCGTCAGCGTCCGCACAGCATGCCGTCGTCCTGGACGGCCGGCGTGATGGTCGGCGAGGCGCCGGCATATTGGTTCACCGCGCACAGGCCGGCACTTGCGGCGCAGTTGGCGGCGAAGGTCCAGGGCGGCGTGTTGGTCTTGGTGATCGAGACCTTGCCGCCGGTCGATGTGATGATGGCGGTGTCGCCCGGCTGGGTGAGCTGCACGCATTGTGAGCTCGTCGTGCAGACGCTGGCCGCGCCGTCCTGAAGCACCACGACGGAGCGACCGCGCTGCGAGAGGATGTCGAGCGTGGTGCCGCGCACACCGATGGTCGCAAGCGGCGTCGTGATCTTGTAGGCGGTCTTCTCGGAATGGCCGGTGACGAAACGGAATGCGCCGGTAGTCATGCGGATCGCGACGTCGCGATAGCTGTGCTCGTCGTTGAAGACGGTGCGGTCGAGCTTGAGCGTGGCGCTGGGGCCGAGCGACAAATTGGTGCTGTCGGCCATCACGAAGCGCGCGGCACTGTCGGAGCCGGTGCGCACGGTCTCGTCGCGCAGCATGCTGTCGCCGACACTGATCGGCGTGGTGGCCGCGGCCACGCGCACCACTTCGTTCTGGATCACGACCGCTTCGCCGACGCGCGTCTGCGCCTGCGCAGCAGGCGCCGCGCACAATGCGGCCGACGACAGGATGGGGAAAAGCCAGAAACGGAAATTCATTTCGCAACCGATCGATGTGTCCCTGATCGTACCGGATCGCGCGCGCTTCTGATGTGGCGAAATTATCACAAGCGGAGCGGTACGTGCGTTATGCTTAGTGACAGCCGCGGCGGAATGCGTTCAATGAAAGCAGCGATCTCTATTTTTGTCCGCGGTGACGCAAATTTGCCACGCAAAACATCCCCACAGCAGCTGCTTGAACGGTCCGCAGTTCCGAGATTGTCGCGAAGCGCAGTGGTAGCTGTCGCTATTTTCCTAGCTGCCCATCTCGCGCTGCTGATCGGCCTCGCGACGCCGGAGAAGTTCGTCTTTGACGAGGTGCACTACGTGCCGGCGGCGCGGCAGATGTTGGCACCGGCGATGTCGCAGCCGATGCTCAATCCGATGCATCCGCCGCTCGCCAAGGAGCTGATCGCGGCCTCGATCGCGGCCTTCGGCGACAACGCGTTCGGCTGGCGTTATCCCGCAACATTGTTCGGCGCATTGGCGATCGTCGCGATCTATCTGTGCGGGCTCGCGCTGTTCTCCGCGCAAGGGCCGGCGATCGCCGCGGCGCTGATCGCCGCCTTGAACCAGATGCTCTACGTGCAGGCGCGCATCGCCATGCTCGACATCTTTGCGCTCGGCTTCGGTCTGCTCGCGACCGCCGCCTTCATGCATGGTTTTCGACGGGAGCGGCCGCAGGCGCTGTTCGCGCTCGCCGGCAGCCTGTTCGGCCTGGCCGCTTCCTGCAAATGGAGTGGCCTGTTTCCACTCGGCGTCTGCATCGTCATCGTCGCGGTGATCCGCCTGATGCAGGGCTGGCGCACGCTGTTCGCCGACGCGAAGCCGGACGACTGGTACCGGCCGGACCTGTGGCCCGGCCTGAGGCTGCATCATGTCGCGCTCTGCTTCGCCATCCTCCCGGCGATGACGTATCTTGCGGCTTTCGTTCCGCTCTACGGCGTGTCGTTGCCGGATCTGATCGAGGCGCAGCGCCGGATCTTCGCCGACAACACCACGACCGCGATCGCCGGACACACTTATATGAGCGCGTGGCCATCCTGGCCGCTGCTCGCGCGCCCGGTGTGGTTCCTGTTCGACAAGAGCGCGGAGGACAACGTCTCCGCAATCGTCTTCCTCGGCAATCCGCTGGTGTTGTGGCCGGCTCTGCTCGCACTCGCGCTCGTGCTGCGCGATTTCATCGTGCTGCGCCGCTGGGATGCGTTCCTGATCGCGGCGTTCTATTTCGGTCCCTGGCTCGCCTGGGCATTGCTGCCGCGCACGCTCGGGTTCATCTACTACTATCTGCCGGCCGCCACCGCGGCGTCGCTCGCGCTGGTCTATGTGCTGCGCCGGGACGGCCTGCCGCGCTGGCTGCTGTGGGCCTATGTCGGTGTCGCCGCGATCGGCTTTGCGGTCATGCTGCCGATCTCTGCGGCCTTCATCGGCACGTCGATGCGGAGCTTTAGCCGGCTGATGCTGTTCCAGAGCTGGATATGACATCGCCGCCTGCCGGGGCGGCAGGCGGCGAGCCTTCTGTCGCGATCAAATCGAGATCATTTCGACGCGGTCTTGGTGTCCATGTTCACGACCTGGACGCGGCGGTTGACCGGGTCGGCGCCGTGGGCGGCATCCTTCAGCTTGGTCTTGCCGTAGCCGACGGTGACGAGATCGGTGCCGTTGAGGCCGTAGTTCTGCACCAGATACTTCTTGATGGTGTCGGCGCGGCGCTCGGAGAGGCCTTGATTGTACTCTTCACCACCGACCGCGTCGGTGTGGCCGGCGACCACGAAGGTCGAGCCCTTCAGCGCCGGATCGGACAGCGCCTTGCCGAGCGCCTGCACCGAGGGCATCGAGGTCTTGGCGATGTCGGCCGAGTTGTAGTCGAACTGGATTTCCAGATCGATCTTCGGCTTGGTCGCGGCGAGTTCGGCAATCTGTTCGCGCTCACCCGTCGAGAGCGAACGGGTCGAGCGGTTGCGCACGGTGTTGAGGAATGTCGATTCCTTGGCCTGCGCCGCCGGATCGGCCTGCGGACCGGCGGACAGGCCACGGGTCGCCGGCTTCGGCTTCAGTGCATCCAGGATCTGGCCTGTGGAGACATTGTTGTCACCGGCTACAGCCAGGCCCGCCGTCATCGACAGCGCGGCGGAAAGAGTTATCGCCTTCAGTCCAAAGAACTTATCAAAACGGGTCATTGTCGTATCCTCGCTGTTACGCCTGATAGCGATTTGATGCCGCGAGCATAGGGCAGGTTCAAAGGTCCTGATGTGATCTTGGTCACGGTGGCTACAGCGCTTCCAGGCCCATCCTTGCGCAGTCCCGGGCGCTTCTGGCATCGGACCGGCGCGTTTCGCGATCGCCCCGGGGGGCAGGACCGATCACACCAATAGCAGTCGTCGTAGGCTCCGCGGCGTGGGTTCAAGCAGCGGCAATCCCCGGTGTGATTGAAATCACGCTGCGAGCGCAGGCTCATTCCCTCCGTATCGCGGAGGAGCTGGCTGGCCGAAGCTTCCGGCGCCGGCGAGGGCCGGCAGGCGTGCGGGAAACCCTTGCACGCCGATGGTCGCAAAGCCGTCGCCGCACGGCCCGGCCGTGAACAAGAAATCGGCCAGATGCGCGCCTAGCAGGACGTTTGCCCCCGCCAATCGCCGAATGAAGGAGCCGAGTTCCGTCCAGTGCCGAGGCCAAGTGACTATCAGCGAGACTATCAGTTCTATCGCAGTGGCCCGCCGGATCGGACAGTGTCCCTGAGCTCAATGCCCATCTATATCGGTGCAGCCATGATCGCAGTGGCGATCCTGCTGTCGACGCTGATCACGGGGCTGACCTCCCGCTATGTCGGACTTGAAGCGCCGACCGACGAGAACGTGTGGCTGGTCGACCGCCTCACCGGTAGCGTCTATCGCTGCCAGGCGGAGGCGCGCGGCAAGGCCTTGTGCGAGCCGGATGTCGCCACCGGAAGCCTCGGTGACCGGCCGAAAGCGTTGAAGGATGGCCGCTGAGACGCCTGTCTTTGCATCGCAGCAAGAAAATTGTCTTCTCCACGAAACGTCTCTGCTGGAAGATACGTAATTGCGAAGGCCGGCATGACGCCGGTTTCGTTTTACTTGAGGAGACGTTTCGATGAAGACTTTGCTCACCGCGGCAGCCTTTGTCGCGTTTGCTTTTTCGCCCGCGTCCGCCGCGATGATGGCGTGCACCAGCGATAACATGATGAAGACCGCCGCCACGATGGGCGGCACACCCGACACGCCGGCAAAAATGGCGGCGAACAAGGAAATGGCCATGGCCAACATGGACATGAGCAACGGCAAGATGAAGAGCGCCTGCATGCACTACATGAAGTCGCAGAAGGCGATGATGATGAAGTAGGCGCGAGGCGCGCCACCATCCTGCCGCGCTGTCAGCAGCTGGCAGCGCGGTTTTTCTCTGACCGCTCCTTTGCCGTCTTCGTTCTCTTCTCCTTTCTCTTCTCCTTTCTCTTGGCGCGAATCTCGCTACATTGCTTCCCGCAATGTCACGCACGCCCAGACCGCTCCCCCTCACCACGACACAGGCCCGGCAGATCTGGCTGCATGCCCAGCGGCTGGATGAGCGCGCACCGTTCGGCGACGGAGCTCGGGCCGTCGCGGACGCGGTGGCTCATCTCGGCTATGTGCAGATCGACACCATCAACGTCATCGAGCGCTGCCATCACCACATCCTGTTCAGCCGTATCCCGTCCTACCGCCGCGCCGACCTGCGCCACGCGCAGAGCGTCGACAGAAGCGTGTTTGAGTATTGGACCCACGCGCTCTCCTACGTACCCGCCGGCGACTTCCGCTTCTTCCTGCCGGCGATGCGCGAGCACCGCCGCGAAGGGCACAAATGGTTCGCCTCGGTGAAGCCGGCCGACACGCGCAAGGTGATGCGGCTGGTGCGCGCCGCGCCGCTGACGATCCGCGACATCGAGGACGACGTGCTCACCGAGAAGGAGCATCTGTGGCAGAGCCGCAAGCCCTCGAAGCGGGCGTTGCAGCTCGCCTTCTATACCGGCGCCGTGACCATCAGCGAGCGGCAGGGCATGCTCAAGACCTACGAGCTGATGACGCGGCATTTCGGCTGGGACACACTGCCCAGGCCAGCCTCAGCCAGGGAGATTACGACCTATCTGCTCGACCGCGCGCTGCGGTCGCAGGGCGTGGTGAGTCTGGATTCGATCTGCCACCTCGACGCGCCGCGCAAGAAGGCGGTGGTCGGCCTGATCGCCTCCCGCGTCCGCCGCGGCGAGCTCGTGCCTGTTGTGATCGACGGCGCCGGCAAGCAGGAGCATTGGGCGGCGCCGACCACGCTCGAGGCGAACGGTGAGGTAGTCTCGCCTGATCTCGTCCACATCCTCTCGCCGTTCGACCCGCTGATCATCCAGCGCAAGCGCACCAGTCTCATCTTCGGCTACAACCACCTGTTCGAGGCCTATGTGCCGAAGGCCAAACGCAAGCTCGGCTATTTTGCGCTGCCGGTGCTGATCGGCGACGAGATCGTCGCCGCGCTCGATCTGAAGACCGACCGGCAGGCAAAGAAGCTGCTGATGCAGAAATGGACCTGGGTCGGGCAGGGCAAGAAGACGGCGGGGCGCAAGGAGCTCAAGCAAAAGATCGAGGACGAACTCGATCGCTTCGAGCGGTTTCAATTGGCGGAGTGAGCGCTGATCGCCGCGGCGCCGGTCTCGTAGGGTGGATTAGCGAAGCGTAATCCACCATTTCAGTTTCCGCGGATACAAACAGTGGTGGGTTACGCCTTCGGCTAACCCACCCTACGCAGCTGAACCAGCCGATCGATCCAGACGCCGAACTCAATCCCAACCGCATACACCACCAAATTCCACAGCGAGAAGATGCGGCCGAGCAGCAGTGCGCCGGCTGTCGTCAGCCGGAACGTATCGAGCCAGGGCGCATGCACCAGCCGGGAGAATTCCACGACGACTGCGATCATCGCTGCGATGGCCGCAATCTGCGTCGGGGTGAGCCGCGGCAGCAGAACCCCGACCAGCAGAAACACCATCGTCGCCCACAGCAGCGAGCCGCCGTATTTCACGACGAAGGCAGGCAGGCCGAGCGGAAAGCCGTACCAGCGCAGGGACAATCCGCAGACGATCACCGCGAGCGCGAGGGCGGCGCGGGTCAGCGATGTCCGTAACAGCGCAACAGGTTTATCCGGCTGCGTCCCGTGCATTGCTTGCTCCATTGACTCTTTGGCGGCGATGCTGAAAACCGCAACCAGCCCATAAAAGCAACAACCCAGGGGGGAAGCCATGAGCCAGACCACGACCTATGCCGGTTCCGCCGGCGCCACCAAGTCGGAAATCGAGACCTCGACGATCCGCGCCATCTCCTGGCGCCTGATTCCGTTCCTGGTGCTGGCCTACTTCTTCTCCTATCTCGACCGCGTCAATCTCGGCTTCGCCGCGCTGACCATGAATGCGGAGCTGAAGTTCACGCCGCTGATCTTCTCCTGGGGCGCGGGCATCTTCTTCTTCGGCTATTTCATCTTCGAGGTGCCGAGCAATCTGGCGCTGGAGAAGTTCGGCGCGAGCCGCTGGATCGCCCGCATCATGGTGACATGGGGCATCATCTCGGCCCTGATGGCGCTCGTCAGCGGCGTCACGAGCTTCTACGTCCTGCGCTTCCTGCTCGGCGTCGCCGAGGCCGGCTTCTTCCCGGGCATCATCCTCTATCTCACCTATTGGTATCCGGCCGAATATCGCGCCCGCTTCCTTGCGGCCTTCGCCATCGCCGTGCCGGTGTCGACCGTGATCGGGGCGCCGATCTCGGGCCTGCTGCTCGGGCTCGACGGTGCGATGGGCCTGAAGGGCTGGCAGTGGCTCTTCATCATCGAGGGCATTCCCTCGGTGCTGCTCGGCATCGTCACCTGGTTCTATCTCACTGACAAGCCGGAGAAGGCGGATTGGCTGTCGGCCGAGCAGAAGGCGTGGCTGAAGGCGAAGCTCGATTCGGAAATCGCCGCCAAGCAGGCGGTGAAGCATTTCTCGCTCGGAGAGGCGCTGTCTTCGCCCAAGGTGATCGCGCTCAGCCTGATCTATTTCGGCTTCGTCGGTGCGCTCTACGGCATGCAGTTCTGGCTGCCGCAGATCGTCAAGGCGTTCGGGCTGACCAACGCGCAGACCGGCTTCGTCACCGCGATCCCGTATCTGTTCGGCACCATCGCCATGATCCTGTGGGCGCGTCACTCCGATGCGACGCGCGAGCGCGTGAAGCATGTCGGCGCGCCGCTGCTGCTCACTGCCGTCGCGCTCGCCGTCTCCAGCTACCTCACCGATCCCACCATGACGATGGTGTTGCTGACGGTCGCCGCGATCGGCGTGTTCTGCTGCTTTGGTGTGTTCTGGACCCTGCCGACCGCCTGGCTCTCCGGCACTGCTGCCGCCGGCGCCATCGCCCTGATCAACTCGATCGGCAACCTCGCCGGCTTCGGCGGGCCATACCTGATCGGCTGGGTCAAGGAAGCCACCGGCCAGACCTCGACCGGCTTGCTGGTGCTCGCTGTGCTGCCCCTGATCGCCGGCATCCTGGTGTTCGTCGGTGGCCACGACAGCAAGCACGAGTTCGCCGAGCAGAAGGAATAGAGCCGAGCAAACGGTTCCGTAGGGCGGGCAAAGCGGAAGCGTGCCCCCCACCTCTCTCCGACCCAAACAGGTCGTGGGCACGGCGCTAGCGCGCCTTTGCCCACCCCGCGGTGCCCCAGCCTGAGGCGCCGGACCCGGGCTGTGAGCCTCAGCCCGCCCTAAAACTTCACCTTCCTGACAACCCCTCTCAAACCTCACCGCCCCTTAACGATCACGCATTCCTGATGACTGACGATTATTGACTTTTATCAGTGATTAGTCGACATTCCTCTCATTGAAGATGCAGGAGTGTCCTTCGATGTTCGTCCGGTCGGTTTTGTCGAGCTATTCCAGGCTGTTGGCAGGTGTGTCGTTGGCCCTGATGGCGGCTAGCCTTGCCGGGTGCAATGACACCGTCGCCGAGAAAGCCGAGCCGCCGCGGCCGGTTCTGGTCGCAACCGCGCATTATGGTGCCGAAACCCCCGAGCGCAGCTTCGTCGGCACGGTCAGGCCCCGGATCGAGAGCGATCTCGGCTTCCGCGTCGCCGGCAAGGTCGCCAAGCGCCTCGTCGAGGTCGGCCAGACCGTCGAAATCGGCCAGCCGCTCGCGACTCTCGATGAGGTCGATCTGAAGCTCCAGGCCGAGCAATCCGTCGCCGAGCAGACCGCCGCGACCGGCGTGCTGGCCCAGGCCGCCGCTGCCGAGCAGCGCGCCAAGGATCTGAAGGCCAAGGGCTGGACCACCGACGCGCAGCTGGATTCGAGCCGGGCATCGGCCGATGAGGCCCGCGCGCGCCTCGATCGTGCGGTCCGCTCGGTCGAGCTGACCAAGAATTCCCTTTCCTACGCGACGCTCAACGCCGACGCCCGAGGCGTCGTCACCGCAACGCTGATCGAGCCCGGCCAGGTGGTCTCCGCGGGCCAGGCTTCGATCCGTGTCGCCCGCTTTGCCGAAAAGGAAGCGGTCGTCGCGATCCCTGAGACGCTGGTCGGACGCGCCAAGTCGGGCGTCGCCAGCGTCACTCTTTGGTCGGAGCCGGACAAGAAGTATACGGCCAAGCTGCGCGAGATCGCGCCGACGGCCGATCCGGCCACGCGCACTTATCTGGCAAAGTTCTCGCTGCCGGAGGCCGACGACAAGGTTGCGCTCGGCATGACCGCGACGCTGACGCTGTCGGACGCCGCGACCGAGCGCGTCGCGCGGCTGCCGCTGTCGGCCTTGTTCAACGAAGGCAACAAGCCCTCCTTCTACGTCGTCGACGACAACGGTGCGCTCACGCTGAAGCCGGTGGCGGTGAAGTCCTACGAGAGCAACGACGTCGTCATCACCGGCGGTGTGGAAGAGGGCGCCAAGATCGTCGCCCTCGGTGTGCAGAAGCTCGATCCGGCCCAGCGGGTGCGGGTCGTCTCGTCGCTGTCGTTCTGATCCCGTCATTCCGGGGCGATGCGACAGCACCGAACCCGGAAGCTCGAGATTCCGGGTCTGGTCCTTCGGGCCATCCCGGAATGACAGGAGAGTAAGTTACGTCGTGTGAGGTGAGTTTCGGCCTTTGTCCCTAAGCAGAGGCTGAAGCGGCGAAGCGATCCAGAATCTGCCCAGCCCCCTGGATTGCTTCGCTGCCTCGCGATGACGGCCTGAACAGAGTGGCTGTCGTTTTCTGGCAACTGGATCGTCTTTTCGGAGAGAGCGATGAAGCGCTTCAACCTTTCGGCCTGGGCCGTCAGCCATCCGACGCTGGTTCTCTTCCTGATGCTCGTGCTCGGTGTCGCCGGCTTCTTCTCCTATGAGAAGCTCGGCCGCGCCGAGGATCCGTTCTTCACGGTGAAGGTGGTCAACGTCTCCGTGATCTGGCCCGGCGCGACCGCGCAGGAGATGCAGACCCAGGTCGCTGATCCCATCGAGAAGAAGATCCAGGAACTGCCCTATTTCGAGAAGGTGCAGACTTATTCCAAGCCCGCCTTCACCGCGCTCCAGGTCACCTTCCGCGACTCTACCCCGCCGAAGGACGTGCCTTACCTGTTCTATCTTCTGCGCAAGAAGCTGGTCGACGTGCAGGGCCAGCTGCCCTCCGGCATCCTCGGTCCCGTCGTCAACGACGAGTTCTCCGACGTCGATTCCATCCTCTACATGATGACCGGCGACGGCGCCGACTATGCCCAGCTCAAGAAGGTCTCGGAAGGATTCCGCCAGCGCCTCCTGAAGGTGCCCGGCGTGACCAAGGTCGACGTCTACGGCAACCAGGATGAGCGCATCTTCGTCGAGTTCTCCCACGCCAAGCTCGCCACCCTCGGCATCACCCCGCAGGCGCTGTTCGATTCGCTCGCCAAGCAGAACAACGTGACGCCGGCCGGTACGGTCGAAACCTCCTCGCAACGCGTGCCGCTGCGCGTCACCGGCGCGCTCGACGGTGCCAAGGCCGTCGCCGAGACACCGGTCGAGAGCAACGGCCGCGTGTTCCGCCTCGGCGACATCGCCACCGTAACCCATGGCTATGTCGATCCGCCCAGCTTCGTCGTCCGTCAGGAAGGCAAGGCTGCGATCGGCATCGGTGTCGTCACCGCCAAGGGTGCCAACATCCTCGAGCTCGGCAAGGAGGTCGAGAAGGCGACGGCTGAGTTCATGAAGGCGGTGCCGCAGGGCGTCGACGTCAAGCTGATTGCCGACCAGCCCAAGGTGGTCGAGCACGCCGTCGGCGAGTTCGTGCACTCCTTCATGGAAGCCCTCGTCATCGTGCTGTTCGTCTCGTTCCTGGCGCTCGGCTGGCGCACCGGCATCGTGGTCGCGCTGTCGGTGCCGCTGGTGCTCGGGATCGTCTTCGTCGTCATGAACATGATGTCGCTCGACCTGCACCGCATCACGCTGGGTGCGCTGATCATCGCGCTCGGCCTGCTCGTCGACGACGCCATCATCGCGGTCGAGATGATGGTGGTGAAGATGGAGCAGGGCTGGGACCGCATGCGCGCGGCGTCTTTTGCCTGGGAATCTACCGCGTTTCCGATGCTCACGGGAACGCTGGTCACGGCCGCTGGCTTCCTCCCCATCGGCTTTGCCAATTCCGCGGTCGGCGAATATGCCGGCAGCATCTTCTGGATCGTGGCGATCGCGCTGGTCGCCTCCTGGTTCGTGGCGGTGATCTTCACGCCCTATATCGGCGTCAAGCTGCTGCCGGAGATGAAGGCCCATCACAACCACGATCCGCACGCGGTCTACGAGACCCGCATGTACCGGGGCCTGCGCGCCATCGTGCAATGGTGCGTCAATCACCGCATCACCGTGGTGGTCGCGACCGTCGGCGTCTTCATCGCCTCGGTCGTCGGCTTCGGCCATGTCCAGCAGCAGTTCTTCCCGCTGTCGGAGCGGCCCGAGCTGTTCTTCCAGCTGCGCTTGCCCGAGGGCACCGCCTTCAACGTCACCGAAAAGGCGGTGAAGAAGGCCGAGACGCTGCTCAAGGACGACAAGGACATCGAGACCTATACGTCCTATGTCGGCCAGGGCTCGCCGCGATTCTGGCTCGGCCTCAATCCGCAGCTGCCGAACGAGGCCTTTGCCGAGATCGTCATCGTCGCCAAGGGCGTCGAGGGGCGCGAGCGCGTCAAGGCCAAGATCGAGAACGCGGTTGCCGACGGCATGCTGTCCGAGGCGCGCGTCCGCGTCGACCGCTTCAACTTCGGTCCGCCGGTCGGTTTCCCCGTGCAGTTCCGCGTGATCGGCCCCGACGCCAACAAGGTGCGCGAGATCGCCTATCAGGTCCGCGACGTCATGCGGCAGAACAAGAGCGTCAAGGATGTCCAGCTCGACTGGAACGAGCAGTCGCCCTACCTCAAGCTCGTCGTCGACCAGGACCGTGCCCGCGCCATGGGCCTGACCCCGCAGGACGTATCGCAGGCGCTCGCGATGCTGATCTCGGGCTCGCAGGTCACGACCGTGCGCGACGGCATCGAGAAGGTCGGCGTGGTCGCGCGTGCGATCCCGTCCGAGCGCCTCGACCTCGGCGGCGTCGGCGATCTCACCATCACCTCGCGCAATGGCGTCGCCGTGCCGCTGCAGCAGATCGCCAAGATCGAGTATGCCCATGAGGAGCCGATCATGTGGCGGCGCAACCGCGACATGGCCATCACCGTGCGCTCCGACGTCGTCGACGGCGTGCAGGCGCCCGACGTCACGGGCCAGATCACGCCGAAGCTGAAGGCGATCAAGGACCACCTCGAGCCGGCCTACCGCATCGAGCCGGGCGGCGCGTTCGAGGAATCCGCCAAGGGCAACGCCTCGATCTTCGTCCTCTTCCCGCTGATGGTCATGGTGATGCTGACGCTGCTGATGATCCAGCTGCAGAGCTTCTCACGCCTGATCCTGGTGTTCCTGACCGCGCCGCTCGGCATCGTCGGCGCCTCCTTCGGACTCAACGTCGCCAACGCGCCGTTCGGCTTCGTGGCGCTGCTCGGCCTGATCGCGCTCGCCGGCATGATCATGCGCAACACGGTCATCCTGGTCGACCAGATCGAGACTGACGTCTCCCACGGCCTGACCCGGCGCGAGGCGATCGTGGAGGCCACCGTCCGCCGCGCCCGTCCGGTGGTGCTGACGGCGCTCGCCGCCATCCTCGCCATGATCCCGCTGTCGCGCTCGGCCTTCTGGGGCCCGATGGCGATCACGATCATGGGCGGTCTGTTCGTCGCGACCTTCCTGACGCTGCTGTACCTGCCGGGCCTCTACGCGCTGTGGTTCAGGAAGAGCCTGGACGAGGCGGGTACCCCCGAGCAGCCTGCCGCGCCGCAGCATGGGAGCAATGACCCGCACGCAATTCCGCTTGCTGAAGCGGCTGAATAAGTGAGATGAAGTGCTGATTGACGAGTCCTGACAGATGACACTGATTGCGGAACATATCGAAGGCGACACCCGGGATCGTATTCTCGAGGTGGCCGAGCGGCTGTTCCGCCAGATCGGCTACCAGAAGACCACGGTCGGGGACATCGCCAAGGAGCTCAGGATGAGCCCCGCCAACGTCTATCGCTTCTTCGAATCGAAGAAGGCGATCCATCAGGCGGTGGCCCGTTCGCTGATGGGCGAGGTCGAGCTGGAGGCGCAGCGGATCGTGGCGAGGCCCGGTCCGGTCAAGGAGCGTTTCCGGGAGCTGCTCACCACCATCCATCGCATGAACACCGAGCGCTATGTCGGCGACAACAAGCTGCACGAGATGGTCGCGATCGCGATGGAGGAGGACTGGGACGTCTGCGTCGCCCATATGGAGTGCATTGCCGGGGTGATCGGCCAGATGATCGCGCAAGGCGTTGCCTCCGGCGAGTTCGAGGCGCCGGACCTCCAGCTGGCCTCGCTGTGCGCCTGCACCGCGATGATACGCTTCTTCCACCCCCAGATGATCGCCCAGTGCGCCACCAAGCCGGGCCCGACCATCGACCAGATGATCGATTTCGTCATCGCGGGTCTGTCGCCTCGCCACTGACGGGGCGGGGAGTTTTTCCCTATAACCACGTCTGCCGTCATTCCGGGGCGCGCGTAGCGCGAACTATGGTGCGCAATTGCGCACCTGAGAATCTCGAGATTCCGGCTTCGGTCCTCCGGACCGACCCGGAATGACGGCAGAGTGGAGACCCGCGGTGACCGACAAAGACCTGTACTTCTACGAGCCCTCCAAGGGCCACGGCCTCAAGCACGATCCCTTCAACGCCATCATCGCGCCGCGGCCGATCGGCTGGATTTCCTCGCGCGATACCAAGGGTCAAGTCAATCTCGCGCCCTACAGCTTCTTCAATGCGTTCTGTTACGTGCCGCCGATCATCGGCTTCTCCTCCACCAACTGGAAGGATTCGGTCGAGAACATCCAGCAGACCGGCGAGTTCGTCTGGAATCTCGCGACCATGGACCTCGCCAAACACATGAACGCGACCGCCGCGCATGTTGCCCCTGAGGTCGACGAATTCGAGATCGCCGGCCTCACCGCCGTACCCGGCAAGCTCGTCAACGTGCCACGCGTCGGCGAGAGCCCGGTCGCCTTCGAATGCAAGGTATCCGACATCGTCCGCCTCAAGGGCGCCGACGGCAAGGAGGCCGACGCCTGGCTGACGCTGGGCGAGGTCGTCGCCGTCCACATCGACAGGGCCATGATCAAGGACGGCGTCTACCAGACCGCCGCCGCCCGCCCGATCGTCCGCGCCGGCCGCCGCGGCGATTATTTCGAGATCAAGCCGGAAAACATGTTCGAGATGGTGCGGCCGGATTAGGCCGAACCTCCTCTCTCCGCCGTCATTCCGGGGCGACGCGTAGCGTCGAGCCCGGAATCCATAACCACCATCGGGAGTATGGATTCCGGGCTCGCGCCAAGAGGCGCGCCCCGGAATGACTGCCCCATTTTCCCCTCCCGGAACTGCCGCCGCACCCTGGCCGTTATGGTCCGGGGGCGCTTGGCCGCGTCAATGTCGCAGGCGAAGTCTTCACCGCCGCCGGCCGCTTTCCGCTAAAATGCCCGACAACCGCGCCGATGCATGAGGTCCGCCATGAGCTTCCGCCGCGACAAAATCACAAAGCCGATCTTTTCCTGGGCGCGCGGCGTGCTGCCGGCGATGTCCGATACCGAACGCGAGGCGCTGGAGGCGGGCGATGTCTGGTGGGATGCCGATCTGTTCACCGGAGACCCGGATTGGTCGAAGCTGCTGAAGGTTCCGCAGGCCGCGCTGACCGACGAGGAGCGGGCCTTCCTCGATGGACCCGTCGACGAGCTCTGCGCCATGCTCGACGAGTGGAAGATCTTCTGGGAATGGCGCGACCTGCCGCCGGATGTCTGGCACTTCGTCAAGCACGAAAAATTCTTCGGCATGATCATCCCGAAGGAGTTCGGCGGCCTCGGCTTCTCGCCTTATGCCCATTCGGAAGTGGTGCGCAAGATCTCGACCCGCTCGATCGCCGCTGCCGTCACAGTCATGGTGCCGAACTCGCTCGGGCCGGGCGAGCTCTTGATGCGCTTTGGTACGAAGGAGCAGCAGCAGCGCTGGCTGCCGCGCCTCGCCGACGGCCGCGACATTCCCTGCTTCGGCCTCACCAGCCCGGAAGCCGGTTCCGACGCGGCTTCGATGGTCGACACCGGCATCATCTGCAAGGGCATCTTCGAGGATCGCGAAGTCGTCGGCCTCAGGCTCAATTGGCACAAGCGCTACATCACGCTCGGCCCCGTCGCGACGCTGCTGGGTCTCGCCTTCAAGGCCTATGATCCCGACCACCTCGTGGGCGACCGGGAGGAGCTCGGCATCACCGTGGCACTGATCCCGACCCATCTGCCCGGCGTCGAGA
Organism: Bradyrhizobium sp. CCBAU 65884; assembly: GCF_028128835.1. Classification (NCBI taxonomy): domain Bacteria; kingdom Pseudomonadati; phylum Pseudomonadota; class Alphaproteobacteria; order Hyphomicrobiales; family Nitrobacteraceae; genus Bradyrhizobium; species Bradyrhizobium sp. CCBAU 65884. The sequence continues at coordinate 242,756 of NZ_LBJU01000131.1, forward strand.
TCGGTCATCGCCATCTGCCGTCGATGCAGGTTTTTCAGAACGGCCCGAACCGGGGCCACGACGTCTTCATTCCGCTCGACTACGTCATCGGCGGCAAGGAGCGGCTGGGGCAAGGCTGGAAGATGCTGATGACCGCGCTCGCTGCCGGCCGCGGCATCTCGCTGCCATCGCTCTCCGCTGCGGGGGCCGCCTATGCCGCGCGCACCACCGGTGCCTATGCCCGTATCCGCGAGCAGTTCGGCATCTCCATCTCCAAGTTCGAAGGCGTCGAGGAGCCGCTCGCGCGCATCGTCGCGACCGCCTACCAGCTCGATGCGGCGCGGCGGCTGACCTGCGCGGCGCTGAATGCCGGGGTTCATCCCGCCGTGATCTCAGGCATCATGAAGCTGCACGCCACCGAGCGGATGCGCACCGCGATCGACGACGCCATGGACATCCATGGCGGCAAGGCCGTGATCGACGGTCCGCAAAACTATCTCGGTAATCTCCACCGCGCCGTGCCGGTCGGGATCACGGTCGAGGGCGCCAACATCCTGACCCGCAATCTCATCGTGTTCGGGCAGGGCGCCATCCGGGCGCATCCCTATCTGCTCGACGAGATGAATGCGCTGGCCGATACCGATCGCGAGCGTGGGCTCACCGCGTTCGACAAAGCGTTCTGGAAGCATGTCGGCCACAGCGTCCGGACCCTGTTCCGTGCCTTCGGCCGCAGCTGGACCTTTGGCGCTTTCGCAATGGCGCCGGACGCCGGCGATGCCACGCCGTTCTACCGCCAGCTCTCGCGCTACTCCGCGGCCTTCGCGCTCTGCGCCGACATGGCGCTGCTCACGCTCGGCGGCGCGCTCAAGCGCAGGGAGATGCTGTCGGCGCGCTTCGGCGATATCCTCTCCGAGCTGTATCTGCTCTCGGCCGCACTGAAGCGCTGGCAGGATGAGGGCCGGCAGAAGGAAGATCTTGCGGCGCTGGAATGGTGCATGGCGACGGGCTTCAAGAGGATCGAGAACCGGCTGGCCGAAATCCTCGCCAATCTGCCCAACCGCTTTGTTGCCGGCTTCCTCAAGTTCGTGGTCCAGCCGTTCGGCGCGCGCGTGCTCGGCCCCTCCGACCGTGTCGTGCACCAATGCGCTGCCATCGTGCTGGAGCCCTCGGCAGCGCGCGAGCGCCTCACGCCGGATCTGGCCCATGTCGACGACGACGGCGGCTTTGCCCGGCTGGAGCGCGCGTTCCTGCTGGTCGCAAGCACCGATGCCATCGCCAAGCGCATGCGCGCCGCGCACATAAGCGACTGGAAGGAGGCTGTTACAAAGGGCGTGATCACGCAGGTCGAAGGCGAGCAGCTGGCCGCGGCCCGCGAAGCCGTCACTAAAGTGATCGAGGTCGACGATTTTGCGCCGGAGGCGCTGTCGCCGATTTACAAGAAAACCGTCAATGTGCATCAGTTCTTCCAGGAACTCGGCGAACAGAGGGCAGCGAGCTGATGGCACGACCGGTTTTCATCGTCGACGGCAGCCGGACACCATTTCTGAAAGCGCGTTCGGGGCCGGGGCCGTTCACGCCGGTCGATCTCGCCGTGCAATGCGGACGGCCGCTCTTGGCGCGCCAGCCGTTTGCGGCTGATAGCTTCGACCAGGTCATCCTCGGCTGCGTCAACGTCATCGCGGACGAGATGAACCCGGCGCGCGTCGCCGCGCTCCGGCTCGGCATGGGCGAGGACATGGTCGCCTTCACCGTGCAGATCAATTGCGGCTCCGGCATGCAATCGATCGACACCGCCTACCGCTACATCCGCGAAGGCCATGCCGACATGATCCTCGCCGGCGGCACCGAGGCGCTCAGCCATGCGCCGCTGGTTTGGCCGAACTCCGGCGTGCGCTGGTTCGCCGGCCTCGCCACCGCCAAGGGCGTGGCCGCCAAGCTCGCCGCCGCTTTCAAGCTGCGGCCGCGCGATCTCAAGCCGATCATCGGCCTCGAGCGTGGGCTGACCGATCCCGTCACCGATCTGAACATGGGCCAGACCGCCGAGGTCGTCGGCCATCTCTTCGGCGTTACGCGCGCCGAGGCCGATGCCTATGCCGCCGAGAGCCATCGCCGGCTGGCGCATGCGCAAGGCACGGGTCATCTGAAGGGCGAGGTCGAGACCGCATTCTCTCGCGACGGCAAGTTCTTCGACCACGACGATGGCGTGCGTCCGGACTCCACGGCCGAGACGCTGGCAAAGCTCCGGCCGGTGTTCGAGCGCCCCTGGGGCCAGGTCACTGCCGGTAATTCCTCGCAGATCACCGACGGCGCGTCCTGGGTGATTTTGGCTTCCGACGCGGCTGTCGCAAAGCACAGGCTGACGCCGAAGGCCGCGATCGTCGATAGCCACTGGGCCGCGCTCGATCCCAGCATCATGGGCCTTGGCCCCGTGATGTCGGCAACGCCGCTGCTTCAGCGCAACGGCCTCACGGTTCAGGACGTCGAGACTTGGGAGCTCAACGAAGCCTTCGCCACGCAGGTGCTCGGCTGCCTCGCCGCCTGGAATGACGACAAGTTCTGCCGGGAGATTCTCGGGCTCGACGGCGCCGCCGGCGAGATCGATCGCGAAAAACTAAATGTCGACGGCGGTGCGATCTCGCTCGGCCATCCCGTCGGCACCTCCGGCAATCGCATCGTGCTGCACCTCGTCAACGCGATGAAGCGGCTCGGCACGCGGCGCGGTGTGGCTACCGAGTGCATCGGTGGCGGGCTCGGCGGCGCCATGCTGATCGAGGCGGTGTGACCATGGACTCGAAGATCATGACCGCGCTCGGTGATCGCGTCCTGGCGCTCGGGCCCAGGCCGGCGACGGACAGTCCGTACAAAAACTTCAAGCTGACGCGCGACGAAGACGGCGTCGCCTGGCTTTTGTTCGACCGCGCTAATGCCAGCGCCAACATACTGTCCTCTGACGTGATGGAGGAGTTCGACGCCGTCCTCGCGGTGATCGAGACCGAACGCCCGGCCGGCCTCGTGATCCGCTCCGCCAAACCGTCGGGCTTCATCGCGGGCGCCGACGTCAACGAATTCCGCGGCGCCAGCGATCCCGACATGGTCGAGACGCGCATCCGTGCCGCGCACGCGGTGGTCGATCATCTGGAAGCCTTGAAGCTACCAACGGTCGCGGTCATCCACGGCTTCTGCCTCGGCGGCGGGCTCGAGGTTGCGCTGGCCTGCCAGTCGCGCATCGCCATCGACGGTGCACGCTTCGGCTTTCCGGAGGTGATGCTGGGCCTGCATCCCGGCCTCGGCGGCACCGCGCGCTTCACCGCGCTGGTCAATCCCGCCCAGTCGATGGCGCTGATGCTGACCGGCCGCACCATTGACGCGCGCCGCGCCAGATCGCTGGGCCTCGTCGACACCGTGACGCAGGAGCGCCATGTCCGCGGCGCGGTGAAGGATGCACTGTTCGGCCGGCTGAAACGAGTCAAGCCTGGCCTGCTCACGCGTGCGGCCAATTTCGGCTTCGTGCGCGGTCTCCTGGCCAGGCGCATGCGCACGGAGGCGGCGAAGGCCGCGTCCCGCGAGCACTATCCCGCGCCTTACGCGCTGATCGACCTCTGGGAGACCCATGGCGGCAGCAGGGCCGCGATGCTGAAGGCGGAGCAGGCATCCTTCGCCAAGCTGATGGTGACGCCGACCGCCCAGAACCTGATCCGAGTCTTCTTCCTGCGCGAGCAGATGAAGAAGGCAGCCGGCAGCGGCAACACCATCAAGCACGTCCATGTCATCGGCGCCGGCGCCATGGGCGGCGACATCGCGGCGTGGGTAGCCGGGCAGGGGCTGCGCGTCTCGCTGGCCGACATGAAAGCCGAGCCGATCGCCGGCGCGGTGAAGCGCGCCGCCGAACTCTACGGCAAGATAATCCGCAAGCCGACCGAGGTGCGCGACGCGCTCGATCGTCTCATCCCTGACATGGACGGGGAGGGTGTTCGTAACGCCGATCTGATCATCGAGGCCGTGCCGGAGAAGCTCGAGCTCAAGCAGAAAGTCTATGCCAGCCTCGAGCCGCGCATGAAGCCGGGCGCGATCCTTGCCACCAACACGTCGAGCATCCCGCTTCAGGATCTGCGCACCACGCTGGCGCGACCAGAGCGGCTGGTCGGCCTGCATTTCTTCAATCCGGTGTCTCGGCTGCAATTGGTCGAGGTCGTCAGTCACGACGGCAGCGACCCGCAGGTGCTGAAGGACGCGCTCGCTTTCGTCGGCGCGATCGACCGGCTGCCGCTGCCCGTGAAGAGCTCGCCGGGCTTCCTCGTCAACCGCGCGCTGACGCCCTACATGCTCGAAGCCATGGTGATGCTGGACGAGAAGATCGACCAGCGGCTGATCGACGCCGCGGCGGAGCAGTTCGGCATGCCGATGGGGCCGATCGAGCTGGCCGATCAGGTCGGGCTCGACATCTGCCTCGACGTCGGTGACATGCTGCGCACCAAGTTCGGCGATTTCCTGCCGCCGACGCCGGCGTGGCTGCGCGACAAGGTCGCCAAGGGCGAGCTCGGCCGCAAGACCGGCAAGGGTTTCTACACCTGGAAGGACGGCAAGGCCGAGAAGGCACCGCTCCTCGAGACCGGCCCACGCGTCACCGACCAGATGATCGACCGCCTGGTGCTGCCGATGTCCAATGTCTGCGTTGCTGCCCTTCGCGAGGGCATCGTCGACGACGCCGATGCGGTCGACGGCGCCATGATCTTCGGTACCGGCTATGCACCGTTCCGCGGCGGTCCTTTGAACTATGCCCGCACGCGCGGCGTGGAGAATGTGGTGTCCACCTTGCGCGGGCTCGCCGAGCGATTCGGCGGACGTTTCGCGCCGGATGCGGGCTGGGACAGTTTGCAATAGGGGGCCGTCGGTAAAATGATGCTATCATGGGTGGTGGAGCCCGTGGGGAGTATCGCCGATGCCGACGATCCCGTTCTTCAAGCACGCGACCCTGCGCGAGATCATCATCACGCGGCTGTGCTGCGGGGCCGATATCGTCGTGATCCTTTGTTTGCGTAGGCTATCTCGTCGGACGTTATCCCGCGGTGGAATTGCGCTGGCCGTGGTTGATCGGGGCGCTCCTGGCCGGGTATTTTCTCGCTGACCTGTCTTCAGGGCTGGTGCATTGGGTGGTCGACACCTGGCTCGACGAGGGGATGCTCGGCCGCGGCATCGCGATCACGCGGGAGCATCACACCCACCCCGGCCACGTTTTGCTCTACGGATTCCTCGACCAGGCGTCTCTCGGTGCGGCGCCGAGCGCGGCAGTGGTCGGAGTCGCGGCCACCCTCACGGCGTTGTTTCCGGTTTCCGCGCTCACCTATGCGCTGATGATCGTCTGGTTCGTGATCGCGACCTGCATGCTGTTTGGCATGAGCTTTCACAATCTCGCGCACCGGCCGGTCCGCCCGCTGCTCCTGCGCATGGCGCAACGGCTGCATCTGGTCTGCTCACCCGAGCATCATTGGTGTCATCACCGTGACCACACCATCCGCTATTGTGTCATCAATGGATGGGCCAATTATCCGTGCGACCGTCTGCGGCTATGGAGCAGGCTGGAACTGTTGGTAACGGCAACGACCGGACGCGCGCCGCGGGCCGACGATGCGGAGTGGCAACGCAAACTGAACGATACCGGAATCTTCGTCGGGTCGCCGCGGCCGATTGGATAGCGCGAGCTTGCCTCGTGTCGATGTTGCGCAAGGCGCCGCGGCTTTGTATCCAGAGCCGAGAGCCGCGGGAGATCAACCATATGACCGACACGCACGTCCACGCCCCTATCAACTCCGACACCGGGCCGAGCGGCGATCTCTGCATCCGCACGCTGGCGATGCCCGCCGACACCAATGCGAATGGCGACATCTTCGGCGGCTGGCTGCTGAGCCAGATGGATGTCGGCGGCGGCGTGTTTGCGTCAAAGGCGGCGAAGTCGCGCACCGTGACGGTTGCGATCGAGGCAATGAACTTTCGCAAGGCGGTCTACGTCGGCGATCTCGTGTCGGTCTACGCCAATCTCGTACGCGTGGGCCGCACCTCGCTCACCGTGCATCTGGAAGCGTGGGCGCTGCGCCGCGGGGAGGAGCATCCCTTCCTCGTCACCGACGGCAACTTCACCTACGTCTCGATCGACGAGCACGGCCGCCCGCAAGCCGTTCGCTCGACCGACACGACGATCGCGACGTAATCGCGCGCGACGCTCTGCCTCATCTGGCGAACCCGTGCCGCGCTGCTTAACGTCGCGCGCGCGAGTCATTCTCGTGGCGGCTTCGCCAAGAACCAGTCAAGAACCAGTCATAAAACGGATGAGGTCTCGGCGTACTCAATTGCGTGTCGATTCGGGGTGGAAACGGCCTCAAAATGCCTGGGAACCTTTGGGCATGAGTGCCGTTATTTGCCCGCACTGAGGAAGCCACGGACCATGCCGGACAGCTACATCATCGAAGTCGATTCGCAGACCGCAGGTATCGTCGTTCGTTCTTCGGGAGGCTATTGCTTCTTTGCCTCGTCCCATCGATTCAACCGTCTCGAAGGCCAGCTCTTCCGCAACGCCCGCGAAGCCGAGCGCGCCGCGCGCAAGCTGGTGAACGGTGATGTGAAGGAAGCGGCGTAAAGCGCCGGCTGGTGATTTCTGACACGCAATGCGTGGTCGGAATTTTTTGCAGCCCTTGATACTGCTGGTTTCTTCCTTCTCCCTTTGCGGGAGAAGGTGGCGCGAAGAGCCGTATGCGTCATTCCGGGCGCGCGAAGCGCGAGCCCGGAATCCATCTGCCACAGAGAATGCCGATGAATGGATTCTCAGATGCGCAATTGCGCACCTTGGCCCGCGCCTTTCGGCGCGAGCCAAAATGACGTCGTTGATCACAACTTCGTTGCTGCCCGCGACAGGAGCTTCCACTCGTCGCCCTGCTTCTGCCAGTTCATCAGGATGTGAAGGTTGGTCGATACTTTCTTCCCGTCGGCTGCCATCTCCTGTTCGCCCAGCCAGTGGAAGCGCACGATCGCTGCAGGACCGACGACCTTGATGGTGGGGTCCTTGTAGTCGATCGACAGGAATTTCGACTTGCCGTCGGTGGCGTTGGCGATGAACGTCGCCTTGTCCTCGACCTTGCCGCTGGAATGGCTGTAGCTGAGGTCGTCCCAGCACAGTGCGCCGAGCGCCTTCGGATCGGCCGCGATCTGGGCGAGGCGGAAGGCCTCGACCTTCTTCGCCACGGCGTCCTCGTCCGCCGAAGCGGCGAGCGCCGGTGTCGTGAGCGCAAGCGCGGAGACGGCAAGAGCTGAGACGGCCAGAGTCGAGAGAGCCAGATCGCGTCGGTTCATCGTCATCGTTTCCTCCTTTTTGATCTTGCGGCGAGTGTTGCAGCCGCGCGCGGCTTTGTCGAGTGTCACGTCGTCGTCATCTCCATGCGTCATTGCGCGGTCGAAGCCATATTGATACGTCTCGCGCATCAATGCGCCGTGGATTTGGGAAAGTACGGAAATGATCGAAGCCAAAACGGATGCGATGGGCAGGGCTTTGCTGTTCGACATCGACGGCACGCTGGCCGACACCGACCCGCTGCACTTGAAGGCGTTCAACCAGGTGCTCGGCCCTCGCGGCCACGTCTTCGATCACGCGCGCTTCTCCAGAGAGCTGCAAGGTTTCGCCAATGTCGCGATCGGTGAGCGATTCCTGCCTGACGAGGCGCCGGAACGGCGCGCCTCGATCCTCGATGAGAAGGAGGAGGTCTTCCGGACGCTCGTGGCCGGGCAGATCGAGCCGCTGCCGGGCCTGATGGCGCTGCTCGACCGGGCTGACGCTGCCGGCATTCCCATGGTCGCCGTGACCAACGCGCCGCGTCTCAATGCCGAGCTGCTGCTCTCCGGCCTCGGCATCTCTCATCGTTTCAAGGCGCTCGTGATCGGCGCCGAGCTGCCGCACGGCAAGCCGCATCCGCTGCCCTATCAGGAAGGGCTGCGTTTCGTCGGCGCGAGCGCAGAGGCCTCGATCGCATTCGAGGACTCCCGTACCGGCGTGCAATCGGCCACGGCGGCCGGCATTCCGACCATCGGCGTCCGGACCAGCCTCAGCCATGCTGACCTGGTTGCAGCCGGCGCAGTCGCGTCCGCCAGCGCCTTCGACGATCCGCAGCTGCTCGCGCGTCTCGCGAGCACCATGACCTGGTAAGAAATGGCGTGGTGACCGGCCGCATAAGTTAACCGTGATCAGCGCGCGCATTGACCGAAGGCGCGAACCGCAGCACCATGCATTCTCCTGATTTGAGGCCTTTGCCGTGACCGGATTGACCCATCGCCAAGCCGAAATCCTCAACATCGCGCGGGCCTCGGGCCGCGTCATGGTCGAGGAGCTCGCGCGCCGCTTCGAAGTCTCGGCGCAGACCATCCGCAAGGATCTCAACGACCTCTGCGAGCGGAGATCGCTGACCCGCATCCATGGCGGCGCCATCATCGCCTCCGGCGTCGAAAACCTTGCCTATGAGGCAAGGCGCTTCGTCGCCGCCGACGAAAAGAAGGCGATCGGAGCCGCGGCCGCCTCGCTGATCCCGAACGGATGCTCGCTCTTCATCAATATCGGCACCACGACGGAGGAGGTCGCGAGCGCGCTGACTTCGCACGAGGATCTCCTCGTCATCACCAACAATCTCAACGTCGCGATGCTGCTCTACCGTCATCCCCGCATCGAGGTGGTGGTCGCCGGCGGCACGGTGCGGCGGGCCGACGGCGCCGTGGTCGGCTCCACTGCGACGCAGCTGATCGGCCAGTTCAAGGTCGACTACGCCATCATCGGCGCGTCCGCGATCGACGAGGAGGGCGCGCTGCTCGACTTCGACTATCGCGAGGTGCAGGTGGCCCAGGCCATCATCGCCAATGCCCGCAGCGTGATGCTGGTTGCCGATTCCACCAAGCTCCGCCGCAGCGCGCCGGTGCGCATCGCCCACATGACCCAGATCCAGACCTTCGTCACCGACCAGGAGCTTCCCGAGCGTCTCGCCACGATCTGCCACAGCAAGGGCATCGAGGTGATGGCGGCGATGCCCAAGGGCGCGGACATCGACGATGTGCCGGCCGATGCCCAGGAAGCCGCACCGGAAGCCGCGCCGGTGGTGCGGCTGAGATAGGGCTTAGACGTCGTCCCACGGATTGAGCAGCGGGACGCCCGTAGGTTCAAAGTCCCCCACATTACGCGTAACGACGGTCAGGCCGTGGACAAGCGCGGTGGCTGCAATAAGGGCGTCGCGTTCGGCCCGCGGATTGGGAACGTGAAGTTGGGCACAACGCTGCGCCACGGCCGTATCGATAGCCAGGATCCGCCCTTCGAAGCGGGCCAGAATGTGATCGTCGATCCAGGCGCGCAGGACAGCACCTTGCACCGCGTCTTTGCGCTCGATCAGGCGCGCGCCAAGTTCAATTTCGAGAATCGAGATGGCGGACATGAAGAAATTCGCCGCGGGCGCTGTATTGGCCCAAGCAAGCACGTTGCGATCAGCCTTATCCGGCCGCCTCAGTTCGGAAATGACGTTGGTGTCCAGCAGAAACATCAGTCGAGATCGGCTGGCCTGGAGATTCCGCCGGTGATGCGAGGCGGATCGAAATCGAAGTCCGCGTTCGCCTGTGCCAAAGCTTCGGCAAGGCTCATGTGCCCACCGCTCAGGCGCAGATAATCTTCGATGCTCAGCAGGACATGGGCTGGACGGCCGCGGTCGGTGATGAAGACGGGCCCCTTTGATGCTGCTTTCTTGGCGCCGCTCGTATCCTGATTGAACTCTCGGCTGGTCAGGGTGGTGACCATCGTTCGCGCCTCCTCGCCTGCGATGGGTTAAATTATATGTAGGTATGTTGCTACATTCAAGTTTTCGATCAGCTGAAGCGGTGCGGTGCACCCCCGTGCCTCAAAACTTGTCCGTTCTCCGCTGATTTCTCCGCCGTATTGGCGCTGAAAAAGTTTCGCTTTCACTTCCTTTCCTCCTCTCTTTCGCCTTGCTTTCGTTTTTCGGTGTGATCTAATCAAAAACGAAAGTAGCCGCTCGACGGAACGAGCGGTCGCCGGGGGATGCGTCTGTTGGAGCGTATTTTCGACCTCGCCATCATTGGAGGCGGTGTTAATGGCTGCGGCATCGCGCGCGACGCGGTGGGCCGCGGCAACACGGTTTTCCTGTGCGAAATGAACGATTTGGCGAGCGGGACGTCGTCCTGGTCGACCAAGCTGGTGCATGGCGGCCTGCGCTATCTCGAATATTACGAGTTTCGCCTCGTTCGCGAGGCGCTGATCGAGCGCGAGATCCTCTGGGGCATCGGGCCCCACATCATCCGCCCCTTGCGTTTCGTATTGCCGCATCACGCCGGTCTGCGCCCCGCCTGGCTGCTGCGGCTCGGCCTCTTCCTTTATGATCACATCGGCGGCCGTCATCTGTTGCCGGCGACCCGCTCGGTCGATCTGCGGCGTGACGAGGTCGGCAAGCCGTTGATCCCGAATCGCTACAGTCGCGCCTTTGAATACTCCGACTGTTTCGTCGATGACGCCCGCCTCGTCGTGCTCAATGCACGCGATGCCGCCGACAAGGGCGCCGAGATCCGCACCCGCACCCGCGCAACGGATATCAAGCAGTCCGACGGCCTCTGGACCGTGAGCATGGTCAACACGCTGACCGGTGAGCGCTCGCAGGTCCAGGCAAAGGCTCTGGTCAACGCCGGCGGCCCCTGGGTCGAGGACGTGCTCGGCCGCGGCGCCGGTGTCAACGCGAAAGCCAAGGTGCGCCTGGTGCAGGGCTCGCACATCGTGGTCAGGAAGCTCTACGACCACGACCGCGCCTACATGTTCCAGAACGCGGACGGCCGCATCATCTTCGTGATTCCGTACCAGGACGATTTTACGCTGATCGGCACCACGGATCGCGACTATGACGGCGATCCCGCCAAGGTGAAGGCGACGGCGGAGGAGATCCAGTATCTCTGCACCGCGGCGAGCGAATATCTGGCAAAGCCCGTGACCCCGGACGACGTGGTCTGGACCTATTCCGGCGTGCGGCCGCTCTATGACGACGGCGCCAGCGAAGCCAAGGCCGCGACGCGCGACTACGTGTTCGAGCTCGACACGCCCGGCGGCGTGCCGCTGCTGTCGATCTATGGCGGCAAGATCACCACCTATCGCCGCCTCGCCGAGGAAGCGCTGGAGCGGCTCGCGCCCTATCTTCGCAGCGCAAAAGCGCGGGAAGGGTGGACCGGCAAATGGCCGCTGCCCGGCGGCGACATGAATGTGTCCGACATCGACGGCCTAATCGCCGAGCTGCAGCGCGGTTATCCCTTCCTCAGCCACGAGCACGCCAGGCGGCTCGCGCGCGCCTATGGCACCAAGGCCATCAAGCTGCTCGGCGACGCCAAATCATCTTCCGATCTCGGCCAGAGCTTTGGCGCGACGCTGACCGAGCGCGAGGTCCGCTACCTCATGGCCAACGAATGGGCCGTGACCGCCGAGGACGTCGTCTGGCGCCGTTCCAAGCTCGGCCTGCGACTATCTGCCGATGAGATTGCTGCGCTTGACGACTGGATCAGGACCCACGCCGTGCCGCAAAGTCCTCTGCTGGAAGCGGGAGGACGCTCATGACCGTGACGCTCGATCACGTGACCCGAACCGTCGAGGGGGTCCAGCATATCCGCGACGTCTCGCTGACGCTCGAGAGCGGCACGCTGAACGTGCTGCTCGGGCCGACGCTGTCGGGCAAGACCTCGATCATGCGGCTGCTCGCCGGCCTCGACAAGCCGACCTCGGGCAAGGTGCTGGTCAACGGCAAGGACGTTACCGGCGCCGACGTGCGCCAGCGTTCGGTCGCGATGGTCTACCAGCAGTTCATCAACTACCCCTCGCTCACGGTCTACGAGAACATCGCCTCGCCCCTGCGCGTGCAGGGCAAGCCACGCGACGAGATCGAGACGCGGGTGGCGGAGGCCGCAAAACTGCTGCGGCTCGAGCCGTTTCTGAAGCGCACGCCGCTCCAGCTCTCCGGCGGCCAGCAGCAGCGCACCGCGATCGCGCGCGCGCTGGTCAAGGGCGCCGATCTCGTTCTGCTCGACGAGCCGCTCGCCAATCTCGACTACAAGCTGCGCGAGGAGCTGCGCGCCGAGCTGCCGCGCATCTTCGAGGCCTCGGGCGCGATCTTCGTCTATGCCACCACCGAGCCGACCGAGGCGTTGCTGCTCGGCGGCAACACAGTGTGCATGTGGGAAGGCCAGGCGCTCCAGATCGGCGAGACCGCCAATGTCTACCGCCGGCCGCAGACGCTGCGCGTCGCTCAGGTGTTCTCCGATCCGCCGCTCAACCTCGTCGGCATCGAGAAGAAGAACGGCTCCGTTCAATATGCCGGCGGCACCGCTTCGCCTGCCTCCGGCCTTTATTCAGGCCTTGCCGACGGCGCCTATCGCGTCGGTTTTCGCGCGCATCAGCTCGCGCTCGCCAACGGCGAGGCTGATCGCCATGCCTTCCATGCCACTGTCACGGTGACCGAGATCACCGGTTCGGAGAGTTTCGTGCATCTGACCCGCGACGGATCGAACTGGGTGGCGGTGCTGCACGGCGTGCACGAGTTCGAGCCCGGCCAGATGCTCGATGCCGTGCTCGATCCGAATGATGTCTTCGTGTTCGATGCTGCCGACCGGCTGGTCGCAGCACCTGGATCGTAGGAGGGGATGCGCCATGGCCCGCATTGACCTCGTCGATCTCGCCCACTCCTACGGCGGCAATGATGCGCCGCAGGACAGCTTTGCGCTGAAGCCGGTGACCATGACCTGGCGGCAGGGCGGCGCGTATGCGCTGCTTGGTCCGTCCGGCTGCGGCAAGACCACGCTGCTCAACGTCATCTCCGGCATCATCACGCCGTCGCGGGGGCAAATCCTGTTCGACGGCAAGGACATCACACCTCTGTCAACTCAGAAGCGCAATATCGCGCAGGTGTTCCAGTTTCCGGTGATCTACGACACCATGACGGTCGGACAGAATTTGGCGTTTCCGCTGAAGAACCGCGGCGTGCCGAAGGCCGAAATCGACAAGCGCGTCGCCGAGATCGGCCGCCTGCTCGATCTCGAACCCTATCTAAACCGCAAGGCGACGCGGCTGACCGCCGACGCCAAGCAGAAGATCTCGCTCGGCCGCGGCCTCGTCCGCTCCGACGTCGCCGCCGTGCTGTTCGACGAGCCGCTGACGGTGATCGATCCCGAATTGAAATGGCAGCTCCGCTCCAAGCTGAAAGCGCTGCACCGTGAGCTCGACCTCACAATGATCTACGTCACCCACGACCAGACTGAGGCGCTGACCTTCGCCGACACCGTCGTCGTCATGCATGACGGCCGCGTGGTGCAGAGCGGTACGCCTGCCGAGCTGTTTGACAAGCCGGCGCACACCTTCGTCGGCTATTTCATCGGCTCGCCGGGCATGAACATCCTGCCGGCCGAGGTGAGGGGGCGCGAGGCGCGCATCGGCGGTCACGTCATCGCGCTGAACCGTGCCTACGACAATCTGCGTGTCGGCGCGAAGATCGAGATCGGCGTCCGTCCCGAATTCGTGGAGGTCGTGGCCCCCGCGCCCGGCCTGCTCACCGCGAAGATCGAGCGCCTCGACGATCTCGGCCGCATCCGTTTTGCGCGCGCTCGCTTGGGTGATGCAAAGCTCGCGGCGCGCGCGCCCGCGGGATTCACCAGCTCAGATGGCATGGCCGGCCTGAAATTCGATCCGTCGCACGTCCACGTCTATGCCGACAGCCTTCTGGTGGAGGGGGCCGCCTGATGGACAAGACCGTCAACCAAAAAGCCTGGTTCCTGGTGCTGCCGGTGTTCCTGGTCGTCGCCTTCTCGGCGGTGCTGCCGCTGATGACGGTGGTGAACTATTCGATGCAGGACACCTTCGGCAACAACCAGTTCTTCTGGAACGGCGTCGGCTGGTTCAAGGAATTGCTCGATCCCTCCACCGATCTCGGCGGCCGCTTCCTCGCTTCCCTCGGCCGCAATCTGTTCTTCTCGCTGGTGATCCTCGCGATCGAGGTGCCGCTCGGCATCGTCGTTGCCTTGTCGATGCCGCGCGAGGGCTGGACGGTGGCGGCCTGCCTCGTGATCCTCGCACTGCCGCTGCTGATTCCGTGGAACGTGGTCGGCACGATCTGGCAGATCTTCGGGCGTCCCGACATCGGGCTGCTCGGCTACGTCCTCAATGCCGCGGGCATCGACTACAATTACGTCTCCAACGACATCGACGCCTGGGTCACCGTCATCGTGATGGACGTCTGGCACTGGACCAGCCTCGTCGCGCTGCTCTGCTATGCCGGCCTGAAATCGATTCCCGAAGCCTATTACCAGGCCGCCCAGATCGACGGTGCCTCGCGCTGGGCCGTGTTCAAGGCGATCCAGCTGCCGAAGATGAACCGGGTGCTGTTGATCGCGGTGCTGCTCCGCTTCATGGACAGCTTCATGATCTACACCGAGCCGTTCGTGGTCACCGGCGGCGGGCCCGGCAACTCCACCACCTTCGTGTCGATCGAGCTCGTCAAGATCGCGCTCGGCCAGTTCGACCTCGGCAAGGCCGCGGCGCTGTCGCTGGTCTACAATCTGATCATCCTGATCGTCTGCTGGATCTTCTATACCGTCATGACCAATGCCGGCGCCGAGCGGAAGGTTCAGGCCGAAAGTGAGCCGGCGGCGGAGCCGAAGCCTGCGGCCGCGCTCAAGCCCGTGACCGCGCTCAAGCCAAAGGAAGGAGTGGCCTGATGCATTCGATTCCCGGCCGCCGCCTCATCATGGGGCTGTTCCTCATCTTCCTGCTGCTGCCGATCTACTGGCTCGTCAACATGAGCTTCAAGACCAACAGCGAGATCGTCTCGACGATGACGCTGTGGCCGCATACCCCGACGCTGCAGCACTACAAACGCATCTTCACCGACGAGAGCTGGTACTCCGGCTACATCAACTCGCTGGAATATGTCGTCCTCAACACCATCATCTCGATCTCGGTGGCGCTGCCGGCGGCCTACGCGTTCTCGCGCTACCGCTTCCTCGGCGACAAGCATCTGTTCTTCTGGCTCTTGTCGAACCGCATGGCGCCGGCCGCGGTCTACGCGCTGCCGTTCTTCAACCTTTATTCGGCGATCGGCTTGTTCGATACGCCGTGGGCGGTCGCGCTCGCGCATTGCATCTTCAACGTGCCGCTGGCGGTGTGGATCCTCGAGGGCTTCGTCTCCGGCGTGCCGCGCGAGATTGACGAGACCGCCTTCCTCGACGGCTATTCCTTCCCGCGCTTCTTCATCAAGATCCTGGTGCCGTTGATCGCGAGCGGCATCGGTGTCGCCGCCTTCTTCTGCTTCATGTTCTCCTGGGTCGAGCTTCTGCTTGCGCGCACGCTAACCTCAGTGTCGGCCAAGCCGATCGCGGCGATCATGACCCGCACGGTATCGGCATCGGGCATGGATTGGGGCCTCTTGGCAGCGGCCGGCGTGCTCACCATCATCCCGGGCGCGCTCGTGATCTGGTTCGTCCGCAACTACATCGCGAGCGGTTTTGCGCTCGGTCGCGTGTAAGGAGGCATCAATGGAATCCATCGCATGGATGGCCTGGACGCTGCCGACGGCGATCTTCTTCGCCGCGCTCGCCTGCACGCTCGCCGTGATGACGTGGCTTGCGGCAGTCTATCCCGAAGCCGAGCGCGTCGGCGTGCTCCGAATTCCAACCACGCGCGGCGACCGCCTGTTCATCTCGCTGATATCGGCGGCGGTCATCCACCTTCTCTGGATCGGCTTCTTCGGCACCGATGCGATCGCAACGCTGCCGATCGGCGAGGAGGGCGTTGAAATCTCGCGCCTGTGGCTCGCAAGTGGAATTTCGCTGGTCACGGCCGTGCTCATTTTTCGCACGGTCTGAAGCTCGCGAAGGGACGGCCAGATCCGGGGGCAATCCGGGTCTGTATAAAAGTTTGTCGCTGCAACGGAGGAACAACATGCGACAGTTTAGGAGAAGGAAAGGTCCATTGGCCAAGAATAGCTTTCTGACCATGTCCAGCGCCGCCGCCATCATTGCGGTGTCGTTCGCCGTCTCGGCGCCGGTCCGCGCCGCCGACGACGCCGTGATCCAGAAGTGGATCGCGGAATTCACTCCCTCGACGCTGTCGAAGGAAGACCAGAAGAAGGAGCTGGAGTGGTTCGCCAAGGCCGCCGAGCCCTTCAAGGGCATGGAGATCAACGTCGTCTCCGAGACCATCACGACCCACGAATACGAGTCGCAGACGCTGGCCAAGGCGTTCTCCGAGCTCACCGGCATCAAGCTCAAGCACGACCTCATCCAGGAAGGTGACGTCGTCGAGAAGCTGCAGACCCAGATGCAGTCCGGCAAGAACGTCTATGACGGCTGGATCAACGATTCCGACCTGATCGGCACGCATTTCCGCTACGGCCAGACCGTCGTGCTCTCGGACTACATGACCGGCGAGGGCAAGGACGTCACCGATCCCATGCTCGACGTCAACGACTTCATCGGCAAGTCGTTCACCACGGGGCCGGACGGCAAGCTCTATCAGCTGCCCGACCAGCAGTTCGCCAACCTCTATTGGTTCCGCTACGACTGGTTCACCAACGCCGACTACAAGGCCAAGTTCAAGGCCAAGTATGGCTACGAGCTCGGCGTGCCCGTGAACTGGTCCGCCTATGAGGACATCGCCGAGTTCTTCACCAACGACATCAAGGAGATCAACGGCGTCAAGGTCTACGGCCATATGGACTATGGCAAGAAGGACCCCTCGCTCGGATGGCGCTTCACCGACGCCTGGCTGTCGATGGCCGGCAACGGTGACAAGGGCATTCCGAACGGCCTGCCTGTCGACGAATGGGGCATCCGCATGGAAGGCTGCCGTCCGGTCGGCTCCTCGGTGGAGCGTGGTGGCGACACCAACGGTCCCGCCGCGGTCTACTCGATCACCAAGTACCTCGAGTGGCTGAAGAAGTACGCGCCGCCGCAGGCGCAGGGCATGACGTTCTCCGAAGCAGGCCCGGTGCCGGCGCAGGGCAACATCGCCCAGCAGATGTTCTGGTACACCGCTTTCACCGCCGACATGGTGAAGCCGGGCATCGCCGTGATGAACGCGGACGGTACGCCGAAATGGCGTATGGCTCCCTCGCCGCACGGTTCGTACTGGAAGGAAGGCATGAAGCTCGGCTACCAGGACGCCGGCTCCGTGACGCTGCTGAAGTCGACCCCGGCGGATCGCCGCAAGGCGGCCTGGCTCTATCTCCAGTTCATCATCTCGAAGTCGGTGAGCTTGAAGAAGAGCCATGTCGGTCTCACCTTCATCCGTGAATCCGACATCTGGGACAAGTCGTTCACCGAGCGTGCGCCGAAGCTCGGCGGCCTGATCGAGTTCTACCGCTCGCCCGCGCGCGTGCAGTGGACCCCGACCGGCAACAACGTGCCCGACTACCCGAAGCTCGCGCAGCTGTGGTGGCAGAACATCGGCGATGCGTCGTCCGGTGCGAAGACCCCGCAGCAGGCGATGGACGCGCTGGCCGCCGCTCAGGACTCCGTCATGGAGCGCCTGGAGAAGTCCGGCGTGCAGGGCGCCTGCGGTCCGAAGCTGCACAAGAAGGAGACGGCCGAATACTGGTTCGCCAAGGCCCAGAAGGACGGCACGATTGCTCCGCAGCGCAAGCTCGCCAACGAGAAGCCGAAGGGCGAGACCGTCGACTACGACACCCTGATCAAGTCGTGGCCGGCCACCCCGCCCAAGCGCGCGGAAGCGAAGTGACGTCGTGAGACGTCATGGCCGGGCTGGACCCGGCCATCCATCAAGATCGAAAGGCCGGGAGCGATCCCGGCCTTTTTGTTGTGAGCCACTCTGTTCACCACACCGTCATTGCGAGCGCAGCGAAGCAATCCAGAATCTTCCGGCGGAGGCAGTCTGGATTGCTTCGTCGCCAGCGCAAAATTGCTTCGCAATTTTGTCGCCGGCTCCTCGCAATGACGGCGGAGAGCGCGAAGCCTTACTCCGCCGGCTCGGCCGCCAGCGTCGGGTAATCCGTGTAACCCTTCGCGCCGCCGCCGTAGAACGTGTTCTTGTCCCAGTCGTTCAGTGCTGCGCCCTGCTTCAGCCGCTCGACGAGGTCGGGGTTGGAGATGAAGGGCTTGCCGAAGGCGATGAGGTCGGCCGCATTGGTGTCCAGCACCTTGGTGGCGAGACCGAAATCGTAGCCGTTATTGGCGACATAGGCGCCGGCAAAGCGCTTGCGCAAGGATGCATAATCAAACGGCGCGATGTCGCGCGGGCCGCCGGTGGCGCCTTCGACGACATGGAGATAGACCAGCTTCAGCGCGCTGAGGCCGTCGACGATATGGTCGTACAGGGCTTGCGGGTTGGAATCCGAGATATCGTTGGCCGGCGTCACCGGCGAGATGCGGATGCCGGTACGGTCGGCACCGGCCTCGGCCACCACGGCCTTGGACACCTCCAGCATCAGCCGCGCGCGGTTCTCGATCGAGCCACCATAGGCGTCGGTGCGCTTGTTGGCGCCGTCCTTGGCAAACTGCTCAAGTAAATAACCGTTGGCGCCGTGAATCTCGACGCCGTCGAAGCCGGCCTCCAGCGCGTTCTTCGTGGCGCGCTTGAAATCGTCGATAATGCCGGGGATTTCGGAGAGCTCGAGCGCGCGCGGTTCGGAGACGTCGGCGAAGCCGCCGTTCACGAAGGTCTTGCCCTTGGCGCGGATCGCGCTCGGTGCCACAGGGGCTGCGCCACCCGCCTGCAGATCGACATGCGAGATGCGGCCGACATGCCAGAGCTGGATGAAGATCTTGCCGCCGCGCGCGTGCACCTTGTCGGTGACCTTGCGCCAGCCGGCGACCTGGTCCTTGCTGTAGATGCCGGGCGTGTCCTGGTAGCCCTGGCCCTGCTGCGAGATCTGGCTCGCTTCGGTGATCAGGAGCCCTGCGGAGGCGCGCTGGCCATAATAATCGGCGGCGAGCGCACCGGGCACGAACGTGCCGGGCACGGCACGGTTGCGCGTCAGCGGCGCCATCACCAGGCGGTTGGCCAGCGTGATCGGGCCGAGCTTATAGGTCTCAAACAATTTGGTCGAACGGCTCATGGGGAATGCTTCCAGGGGTGTGAGGTCCCGAACACTTGTGCATCGCGACATCGGGCGCAAGGGAGAAGCCATACGGAAAGTGCAGGCGAGCTACGCGACGGGGCCCGCGTAGCATAATTCATGTGCGATTTTGGCCGTGACAGTGGATTACGACCGCCACGGCCGTGCAATTTCGCAAATCAGTTCGCGCCCATGAAATCCCGCTTGCCGATCTCGACGCCGTTGTGGCGCAAAATGCCGTGGGCGGTCGTGGCGTGGAAATAGAAGTTCGGCAGCGAGAACGCGCTGAGGAATTGCTGGCCCTTCATGGTGATGGATTTGTCGGGGCCGGCGGGGAAGGTGACGTCCTTGGTCTCGGCACCTTCGAACTGCTCGGGCTTGAACGACTTCACATAGTCGATGGTCTTGGCCAGCCGCTGCTTCAATTCCGCAAAGCTGGTCTCGGTGTCGGGTGTCGAGGGCACCTCGCTATGGGTCAGCCGGGCGCAGCCCTTGGCGGCGAAATCGCTGACGAGCTGGACCTGCTTCGACAGCGGCAGCATGTCCGGGAAGAGCCGCGAGCCGAGCAGGACGCTGGGATCGATCTTCCTGGCCGCGCAATGCGCCTCGGCTTTGGTGAGCAGGCCGGTGAGGCTGTTCAGCATTTGCAAATAGGCGGGGACGGCCGCGTCGTAGAGGGACATGTGATGCTCGCTTGTGAATGGGAAATCTCAGGAGAAAACCTGAGCTACTCACATGGGAGGCTCACGGAAAAATACAATCGCGGGAAGCCGCTTGTGCAGTGCGAAAATTCTACCTCACCATCCCCGCCGGCTGCGCCTGCGCCGTGGCGCCGCGCATGCGCGCCAGCAGGTCGGCGGTCGGCCAGGAATCGGCCGGCAGGCCGTGCTTGATCTGCATCGCCTTGACGGCCGCGCGGCTCTGCTGGCCCAGCACGCCGTCGACCTTGCCGACATTGAAGCCGGCACGCACGAGCAGTTGCTGCAATTCCTTGAGCTCGTTGAACGGCAGCTGCGCCACCGGCGCCATCGGCTTGCGCATCGGCGCGGCACCTGCAATGCGCGAGGCGAGATAGCCTGCGGTGGTCGAATAGATCAGCGAGTTATTCCACTCGGTGTAGGCCGCGAAATTCGGGTACGCCATGAAGGCCGGACCATTGCGTCCCATCGGCAGCAGTACGGAGGCTGCGAGATTGTCATTCGGCAGCGGCCGGCCGTCGGGATAGGTGACGCCAAGCTGCGCCCATTTCGAGCGCGGCTCTCGCACCGTGAGGTCGGTCTGCTCCCACGGCAGGTTTTGCGGCACCTTGATCTCTTCCAGCCACGGCTCGCCGCGCCGCCACTTCAGGCCGTTGGCAATGTAGTTCGCGGTCGAGCCGATCACGTCGGCTGGCGACCGCAACAGATCGCGCCGTCCGTCGCCGTCATAATCGACGGCGTAGTTGACGTAATGCACAGGCAGGAACTGGGTCTGCCCGAGCTCGCCGGCCCACGAGCCGATCATCTCGTCGGGATGCAGATCGCCGCGGTCGATGATCTTCAGCGCGGCGATGGTCTCGCCCACGAACATTTCCGAGCGCCGGCAGTCATAGGCCAGCGACACCAGCGATTTCAGCGTCGGCAGATTTCCCATGTTGGCGCCGAAGTCGCTCTCCAGCCCCCAGAACGCGGCGATCACCGCCGGCGGCACGCCATATTCCTTTTCGGCTCGTGCGAACGCGGCGGCGTATTGCTTGATGTGCTGCTGCCCGTTCTGCATCCGATAGGGCGCCGCCATGCGTCCGGCGAATTCGGTGAAGAGCTGGCCGAACACGCGCTGGCCGCGGTCGCGGTTGACGATGCCCTGGTCGTAGACGAGGTAGGGCGAAGCCTCCGCGATTGTCCGCTGCGATACGCCGGCAGCCACAGCCTGTTGCTTCACGTCGGCGAGAAAGCGATCGAAGTTCGCACCGTTATGGCACGACGCCGCACGCGGCGAGGCTGCGGTGGTCCTGGGCGCCACGGGTTTGGCGGGCGGCGGCGCGAACTGGGCGGAGGCGGTGGCGGAGCATGCGAGGAGCGCGACGGCCGCGATCAGAAATCGGGTCTGGACCATTGGGGTTCCGGCGGGGAAGGGGCAGGCGTGGATTCGCCCGAAGTTTAGGTGAAGTGATGGCCTCAGGCCATCCTTTCCGTCCCATGCCAGCATACGGAATGCGAGTGGATGCCGGCCTAGCCGAACAGCCGCATCAGCAGCGCTTTCCCGACCGGGAGCGCCCTGACGCCCTGATAGGCGCGAACATACTCGCCAGCATAGAACGCCCTGATCGCATGCACGCGTGTATCCATGCCTTCCTCGAAACGCACCGCGAATCCATCCGCGGTCCGCCGCACCACGACGGCGGCGATCGGGCGGCCATAGATCCGGCATTCGATCGCGCTGCCGGGGTGCGGCGGATCGGGATCGATCAGGCGGGCGCCGGTGATCGAGATGTCGGCGAGCCGCGCGAGATGCGACTTGCCTTGCTGGCGCAGCAGCACGGTCTCATTGCGATCAAAACGCTCCGCCTTGCGCTTTCGCGGTTGCTCGATGCAGACGAAGCAGACCACGGTGAGGATGAACGCGTTGTAGAGGCTCCAGGTCAGGGCCAGCCCGCCGTAGGCGATGTTCTCGCCGCGCAGATGCAGGATGAAGGCATAGGCGATGGCTGCGAGCGTGACGAGAAGCGCGGTGCCATAGAGCCGCAGCAGCGGCCATTCGACAAATCTCCTGTCCCGGTCCCCGCCTTTCGCCGTGACCTTGAACTTGTGTCCTTTCGGCTTCAGCAGACCGGTTGCCACCGCCTTCAGCACTGCGGGCGCGGCGATGAGTTGCGACACGTCCGTCATCATGGCCAGCGAGCGGCCGTGCGACAGCCAGGCCATGCTGAGGCTGTGCCAGACATAGAACGGCAGAAAGAACCGGAGCAGCTCGGTCAGGTCGGCCCGGACCGCCTTGATGCCGAAGAGCAGGAACAGCCAGGGCACCACGAGGCCCGCTACCTTCGACGTGTAGACCGCGGACCAGCTCATGAAAGCATCGACCAGCGAGAGCCGGTCGATGAAGGAGAGCTTCGACTCCCTCGACAGCGGTCCGCTGCGGCCGCGCACGATTTGCATCAAGCCGAGGCACCAGCGGGCGCGCTGGGTGATGTATTCCTTCAACCCTTCCGGCGCGAGCCCGATCGTCAGCCGCTCGTTGAGATAGATCGTGTTGAGGCCGCGTTCCTTCAGGCGAAGGGTGACGAGATAGTCTTCCGTGACGGAATCGGTCGGAAATCCGCCGATCCGCACCAGTCCGTCGTAGCGAATGAGTGAGGAGGTGCCGCAGCAGAATGCGACGCCCCAGGCGTCCTTCGCCGGCAGCAGGATGTCGAAGAAGAAGCGTTGCTCGTCCGGCCAAACGTCGGTTGCAGCAAGGTTGCTCTGGATCGGGTCGGGATTGATGAAGTGCTGCGGCGTCTGCACCACCCCGACCGAAGCATCGTCCATGAGCGAGATGGTCCGCGCCAGGAAGTCGGGCCGCGGCACGAAGTCCGCATCGAGGATGGCCACGAATTGCGGCGGCTTCGGCATCGCACCGACATGTCGGAGCGCGTGATTGATATTGCCGGCCTTGGCGTGATGGTTGTCGGGCCGCGTGAGATAATGGCAGCCGAGTTCACCCGCGAGTCGCCGCAGCCAGGGCCGTCGGCCGTCGTCGAGCACCCAGACGCGGTAGTTGCCATACGTCATGCCGGTCGCGCCGATGATCGTGCGCTCGAGGATCGATCGTTCCTCGTTGTAGGTGCAGATGAAGACGTCGATCAGCGGCGCGCCGGGATTGAAGGCGCGGCTATCGATCCTGGCTGATCTGGAACGATCGATTGTTCGGCTCAGGAACAGCAGAGACAAGGTGACCGCGACGAGCGAGGCCGCTTCCAGCAGCATGAAGGGATAGCCGATCACGGCATCCGCGGTCAGATGCGGCGGCGGGAGAGTTGCTGTGACGCGCCAATGGAGATAGCGGAGCAGGAAAACGACTGACACGATGGCCAGGAACGAGCGTGCCATCGTGCTGTCGCGCCTGAGCAGCGGTACGATCGCCATGAAGGCGCCGAGCGCAATCAGGCCGGGCGTCAGCGCCGTCGTCACGGCGCGGTCTCTTGCCTTGCAAACACCACGCGGCCGGTGCGTCCCACCGTGCAGGCGTGGGCAGCGCCATCACCGAGCGCAACGGTCACGCGATAGGGCTCCTTGCTCAGCGCGTCGGGATTGATGGCGAGATTGGCGGGCGCGCCGGCGGCGCCGGTCAGGTTGACCACGGTGCCGGAAATCGCTGCGCCGCCGTCGTTCGGCTCGAAGGTCGCGTGGTCGCCGAGCTGCAAACGGTTGTAGACGCTCTCGGTGACGTTCGCGGTGATGACGGCGCCGCTGCAATCGAGCACCTTGAGCAGCGGTTGGCCGGCTTGCACGTCCTCGCCCGGCGAGGTCATCATCTCCCAGACGCGCCCTGTGACGGGTGTCGTGATGTTGGCTTCGGACAGATCGGCGAAGCGAATCTCTTCGGTGATGATCTCGCTGGCGAGCCAGGCGATCTCGGTGTCGGTGCGTGCGAGGTCAGCGTCGAGGTCGCCGGCACGCTGGCGCATTTCTTCCTCGCGCTGCACCGAGCTCGGCCGGTCGTTGTAGCTGTCGCCGAGGAAGGAGCCGTTCCGTGCCGCGGCAAGCTCGACCTTGGCCGCGTCCAGCCGCTTTCGCGCACCGAGCTCGGTCTGCTGCGATACGGAAAGCTCGCGCGTCAGCCGTGCCAGCTCGACGGTCGAGACGTTGCCGGATTTCGCCAGCGAGGATGCGCGCTCGACTGCGGCACTGGCTTCGTCCCGCCGCGCTGCCGCGGCCTCGATCGAGGTCTGGATCTCGGCGATCCGGGCCTCGAGCTGGAGCACGCGCCCGTCGCGGAATTGCGTCGCCTGCCGCGCCAGGTCCTTTTGCGCTGCCTGGGCCGAGGCAAGCTTGGCGGCAAGGCTCGGCCGCTCGTTCTCCAGGCGCGATTTCTGCCGCCGGAGATCGTCGAGCCGGGTGCGATCGCCGCGCGGGTTGACCACGCGCAGGACCACGGTCCCGGCGTCGAGCCTTGCCTGATCGGTCAAGCGCTGTGCGGCTGCCACACGGCCTCCGATCGGGGTGCGCAGGGTGACGAGGCGGGAATTCAACACGGCCTCGACGCTTGAATACTCCCAGACCGCGCGCAGCGGCAGCCAGCCGAAAATGGCGATGAGGGCAAGTCCGATCGCGATCTTCGCGCCGCGCCTCAGACGTGGCCAGCGCCGCTGCGATTCCGGCTGTGTCTGCGCATCGGGCGCGGGGCCGGGCTCGTCATTGGCGAACATCTGCTCGTACAACGCCTCCTGCAAACCCTTCGCGTCAGTCCTCGCGTCAGTCCTCGCGTCGATCTTGGCGTCAGTCTCGGCGTCGTGAGGGGAGGGAGCAGATGCGGGATCGACGGAAGCGGCGCTCGAGCGGTCCATCATGACGGTCACCTTGCTGACGGGGTGCCAACGGAACCGGTCAATGCGCCGCGACCGCGCGGCGTGCCCGGTTACCACGAATTAAGCCGCGATTGCGCTTTCCGGGTTGCTAAACGTATGCGGGTGTTTTTGCGCAAATCCCGCTCAAGCTTTAGCGGCACGGGAAAGGCTGACGCTGCAATGGATGTGCGGCCGGGCGACGCACGAACCTTGCGGTGGCAGGCAGCATTCATACCTCCGGGGTGCCGGCCAGAGGTTCGCCCGCGGCCGCCTTGGGAGACGGCCATGAACTATTTTCGTACCGCTATGCTGCTCGCAGGCCTCACCGCCCTGTTCATGGGCGTGGGCTATCTGATCGGGGGTGCCTCCGGCGCCATGATCGCGCTGGTCATCGCCGCGGCAACGAATCTCTTCACCTACTGGAACTCCGACCGCATGGTGCTCTCGATGTACGGTGCCCATGAGGTCGATCGTTCGACCGCGCCGGAGCTGGTCGGGTTGGTCGCGGAACTTGCGGGCCGGGCAGGCTTGCCGATGCCGCGCGTGTTCCTGATGGATGAGGTGCAGCCCAACGCGTTCGCGACCGGCCGCAACCCGCAAAACGCCGCCGTCGCCGTCACCACAGGCCTGATGCGCCAGCTCAGCCGCGAGGAGCTCGCCGGCGTGATCGCGCACGAGCTCGCCCATATCAAGAATCACGACACGCTGCTGATGACGATCACTGCGACCATTGCGGGCGCGATCTCCATGCTGGCGCAGTTCGGCATGTTCTTCGGCGGCAACCGCGAGAACAACAATGGTCTCGGCATCGTCGGCTCGATCCTGATGATGATCCTCGCCCCGCTCGGCGCCATGCTGGTGCAGATGGCGATCAGCCGCACCCGCGAATATGCCGCGGACAATCTCGGTGCGCGCATCGCGGGGCAGCCGATGTGGCTGGCTTCCGCGCTGGTGAAGATCGAGGGCGCCGCGCATCAGGTGCCGAACTATGAGGCCGAGCGAAACCCCGCGACCGCGCACATGTTCATCATCAATCCGCTGTCGGGCCATGGCGTGGACAATCTGTTCGCCACCCATCCCTCGACGCAGAACCGCATCGCGGCACTTCAGCAGCTCGCGGCCGAGCTCGGCACGCGGCCGGCGCCGTCGGTTGGCGCCAACGAGAACTATCCCCCGCGCAGCCCATGGGGGCGCTCGTCCTCGCGTGGTCCTTCACGCGGCCCCTGGGGCTGATACGGAACCTGCGGCAATTTGCGGTCGCCTTTGTGACCTGGCGCACACAGGATCGTCGGAGCCGGTGTTAAGACCCCGGCGAGACACTTCCTTCGAAAGGGGATGCGTGACCGGCCCGCTGCCGGCCACCGTCGAAGATGACCAGAGCCGCCGTACCATTGCTGATCGTCCTGTGCGTGCTCGTCGGCCTGTCCACGCACATGGTCGTCAATTGCGGCGACGAGGACGATCCCGACATCTGCTCGGCCGTGATCGGCTTCTCGCCGCTGCGCGGCTCGCTGATCGCCTTTGCCTATGAGGGGCGCGGACGGATCGCGCTGCGCCATGGCGACTTCAGGCGGGCGGTCGCCGATTTCGACGAGGCCATTCACCTCAATCCCAATCGCGCCTCGCTCTATCGCGACCGCGCGCTCGCGCGCCGTCAGAACGGCGATCTTGAACTCGCCATCGCCGACTATGACGAGGCGATCGCGCATGATCCCAAGCGCGCTGCGCCCTATCACCAGCGCGGTCTCGCGCTCGCCGCCACGGGCGATCTCGACCGCGCGATTCTGAGCTACAATACGGCGGTCCGCCTCGACCCCTCGGATGCGCAGGCCCGCCTCGACCGTGGCCTTGCGTTCCTCGCCCGCGGCCAGGCCGACGATGCGCGCGCCGATTTCGAGGCGGCGCTGGCGCTGCCCGCCGGCAAGGACGGCCGCACCCGAGAAGCCGCGCGCGCCAGGCTCGCCGAACTCGCCAGCGCCGAGCCGACGCAGGTGTCAGTGCCGAGGCGGTGAGGGGGCTCTAGCCACCGAATCCCGGAATCGTAGGGTGGGCAAAGGCGCCCTTGCGCCGTGCCCACGATCTCTACAATACGGCAACAGACGCGTGGGCACGCTTCGTGTTGCCCACCCTACGGCGCTGATTGTGCGGAGGGATACTCCTCATCCGCCTACTTCGCCTTCTTGGCTTTGGCCTTCTTCGTCTTCGCGGCCTTCTTCGCCGGCTTCTCTTCGTTCGCCTTCTTCTCGACCTTCGCCGCCACGGGGGTGCTGGCGGCAAGCCGCATTGACCGCGCGTAGCTGTCGGCGACGTTGTCGGCGGACATCTGCAGGCGCTTCGCGGCGGCGGTGGCCTGCTCCATGGTGGCCTTGGCCATCATCTTGAAGCGGTCGCCGGTCTCCTTGCCCTTGGCCTTGGCCGCCAGGCCGTTGAAGCGATCCCGCCGCTCCTTGGCGCGGGTCATCAGGCCCGTATGCAGCTGTCTGGCCAGTTGCCGGATCACGACATCCAGGTCGGCGTCCGCCATGTTGTTCTATCCTCTTCGAAAAATGGGTCTCGATGCGGGCGGGACTATGCAGATCGGGCCCCGCCTTGGCAATTCCCGCCTGGGCGTCATCCGCAGCTTCCGGCCTGCGAAACAAAAAAGCCGCGCATTTCGCGCGGCTCTTTGGCTGATCTGGCTGAGGCAGCTCTACGTTCGCTTCACTTCAGCGAGGCGACCGGGCCGTTTGCCGCCGCCGGCTCCGGGTCGAAGCCGAACACGCCGACCAGGTACTTGTAATAGTCCGGCATCTTCTCCTTGAGCGTCTCGCGCGACTTCGGATCGTGGAATTCGCTCTTTCCGGCCAGGAAGATGCTGGCGGTCACGGCGAAGAATTCCATGGGATTCTTCAACGCATAGGATTCCTTGGGGAGCAAGTCCTTGGACTTGGCAAGGGCGAAGTAGGCGATCACGCCCTTGTTGGCGTAGCCGTCCGGCAACAGCCGCGCGTGATAGGCGTGCAGGAGCTCGTGCAGCAGCACCGCCTCCTTTTCGTAGCGCATCATGTCCGGCCGCAGCATGATCACGCCGAGGCCCGAATCGACCGCGAGGTCGACGGCGTTCGGATTGGTCCAGCGCTGCTTGTCGTGGTCCCAGACCGTCAGCGTCCGCGGCACGCGGCGTTCGACGTTGGGGGCGACGCGGCCGTAGCAGGCGGTGGCGGCACCTTCGTCGAGGCAGGCGAGCTCGCTGGCGATGATCGGCACGGTGCGGAAGAAGCGCAGCACGCGCGGCGACAGGCCGGCCGCCTCGACCGCGTCGATCTGGCTCTTCAGATTGTCGGTGAGCTTGTCGACATCCTTGCGGTCGGAGTTCTCCGACAGGTCGAACATGTAGCCGCGATAGCTCTGGAAGCCCGGCGGCAGCGACTGCGCTGCATCGGCATCGAGCGATCCGGCTTGGGATGGATTGGCGAAAAGCGCGCCGACAATGGTTGCGGTCAGCAGCAACGCAATGCGCATGATGAACCCCCTGATGTCACTTCGCCCGGCAGAATACGCCACCGTTGTTTGCGAAAAGTGAGTGGGGCAAGACTAAGGCACCGATGTTGAGGCGTGCTTAATCGTTGGTTGCAGATCGCTGCGGCAGATTAGTGCGGGGTTAACCAAGGAGGGTATCCGGGCCCGGCGCTTCGGCGTAACATCCGGTTCGGGCACAAAGCCCACATCAATAGCCGGGAGGAGGAAGTTATGTATGCCGCCATCCGTCAGGCCAAGGCAAAGAGCGGGAGCGCGGAAGAGCTGGCGCGCCGCATCAAGGACGGCGCCGTTCCGATCATCAGCGACGTCGACGGTTTCCGCGCCTATTACGTCGTCTATGCCGGCGACGACACGGTGACCGCGATCTCGATCTTCGACAAGTTCGAGCAGGCGGAGGAGGCGAACCGGCGCGCGATCGCCTGGATCGAGAAGGATCTCGGGCCGTTGCTTGCGGGCCATGCGAGCGCGGCTGCGGGGCCGGTGATCGTGCATACGCTGGCGTAGGGCCTTGTTTGCGATAGTGGCGAGCAGCGGCCGCATATTCGGTCGTCATGCCCGGGCTTGTCCCGGGCATCCACGTCTTTCCTCGCACGCTGAAGCGCGTGGATGGCCGGGTCAAGCCCGGCCATGACGGAGGAGAGAGTGCCCCTCACAACTCCCGCGCATTCGAGAACGCGAAGCTCGACACCCGCCGCGTCGTCTCGTCCAGGATCAGTGTGCGCGTGATCGGCGGCTCGGCGCGCTGGGCGCAGTTTTCGCGCTCGCACAGGCGGCAGTTGACGCCGATCGGCGTGCCTTCGGTTTTCTCCAGGTCGACGCCGGCGGCGTAGGTCAGGCGCGCGGCGTGGCGGATCTCGCAGCCGAGCCCGATGGCGAAGCGCGGCTGCGGCAGCGGGTGCGGCGCGACGGGGCGGCGCACCATCTGCGCGATCGAGAAGTAGCGCGTGCCGTCGGACAGCTCGATCACCTGCTTGAGCAGGCGATCCGGCGTATCGAAGGTCGAGTGCACGTTCCACAGCGGACAGGTGCCGCCGAATTTCGAGAACGGGAAGGTGCCGGAGGAGAAACGCTTCGACACGTTGCCGGCATTGTCGACGCGGAGCAGGAAGAACGGGATGCCGCGCGCGTTCGGCCGCTGCAAAGTGGTGAGCCGGTGGCAGACCTGCTCGAAGCCGGAATTGAAGCGCTGCGCCAGCACGTGGATGTCGTAGTTGAGCGCCTCGGCAGCAGCGAGGAATGTCGGATAGGGCATCATGACAGCGGCGGCGAAGTAGTTGCCGAGCGTGATGCGGAACAGCCGGCGCGGGGCGTCCTCGAGCGGGCCGGCGCGGCCGATGATGGTCTCCAACTGCTGCGCGCATTCGCCGAGGCCCAGCTGGAAGGCCAGCTGGAAGGCGCGGCCGGGCGGGTCGACCAGCTCTGAGATCAGGAGCTGGCGGCGGTGGCGGTCGAAGCGCCGGAGCGTCTCGCGCATCACGTCGACAGGCATGATGCGGGTCTGGACCGAATGCTTTTCGCGTAAACGCGCGGCCAGCGCCGCATAGAGCCCTTCGGCCGGCACGTTCAGCTCGTCGCGCAAGGCTTCGGCGGCCTGCTCGAGCTCCGGAAAATAGTTGCGGTTGGCCTCGATCAGCTCGCGCACGCGCTCGACCGGATTGGTCTCGTAACGCGTGCCGACGTCGCGGTCGGCCATCTGGGCCGCGGCCAGCGTCTCGCCCTGGCGCGCCTCGGTATAGGCCGCGTAGAGCCGCTGCAGCGCATGGGTGACGCCGGGGCAGAGTTCGGCGAGGTCGCGCAGCTCCTGCTTGGGAACGTCGATCTGGCGGAATAGCGGATCGGAGAAGATCTCGTTCAGCTCGGCGAAGAATCGGTCCTCGTCGGCGGTCGCAAGGTCGCGCAAATCGAGGTCGTAGGTCTCGGCCAGCCGCAGCAGGATCTGGGCGGTCACCGGGCGCTGGTTCCGCTCGATCAGGTTGACGTAGCTCGGCGAGATCCCGAGGCCTTCGGCGATCTGGGTCTGGGACAGCCCCAATTGCTGCCGAATCCTTCGGAAGCGCGGGCCGACGAAGAGTTTCTTGCCGGATTCGGCGGCCATATCTCAGATCTCCGTGCACATGAAGGACAGCTTGGCTGACCTATATTTTTTACAAACTTTACAAAATAACATCTGTTACATGTTCTGATGTTACATGACATCACCAATAAAAAACAAGCCATCTATACGAAGTTTCTGTTTTCGCGTTTAGCTCCTGACACGCATCTCGCAATGCATTGTCAAGAATGTCGATGGCCAGCCATCGGTCATCGTCAGCGAAAGGATAGGCACATGAATTACCAGCCCCGCGGCATCAACGCGCTTCAGCGCCCGGCCTCGTATCAAGACGAGATCAAGGCGGCCCAGGCGCTCCTCGAGACCCAGCCGACCTGGAACGGTGTGTCGGCCGAGGCCGTCGCACGCATGCGCCTGCAAAATCGCTTCAGGACCGGCCTCGACGTCGCCCGCTACACCGCGGCGCTGATGCGGGCCGACATGGCCGCTTATGACAACGACCCCACCAAGTACACCCAGTCGCTGGGCTGCTGGCACGGCTTCATCGCCCAGCAGAAGCTGATCTCGGTCAAGAAGCATTTCGGCGGCAAAACCGATCGCACCTATCTGTACCTCTCGGGGTGGATGATCGCGGCGCTGCGCTCCGAGTTCGGCCCGCTGCCCGACCAGTCCATGCACGAGAAGACCTCGGTGCCGGCGCTGATCGAAGAGCTCTACACCTTCCTGCGCCAAGCGGACTCGCGTGAGCTCAACGACATCTTCCGCCTGCTCGACAAGGCGCGCAAGGAAGGCGACAAGACCCGCGAGAAGGAGCTGATCGCGAAGATCGACGGCTTCCAGACCCACGTCGTGCCCGTCATCGCCGACATCGACGCCGGCTTCGGTAACGCCGAGGCGACCTATCTGCTCGCCAAGAAGATGATCGAAGCGGGCGCCTGCGCGCTGCAGATCGAGAACCAGGTCTCGGACGAGAAGCAGTGCGGTCACCAGGACGGCAAGGTCACCGTGCCGCACGAAGTGTTCATCGCGAAGATCCGCGCCTGCCGCCATGCCTTCCTCGAGCTCGGCGTCGAAGACGGTGTCATCGTGACCCGCACCGACTCGCTCGGCGCCGGCCTGACGCAGCAGATCGCCGTCAGCCACAAGCCCGGTGACATCGGCGACCAGTATAACAGCTTCCTCGATTGCGAGGAAATCACGGCGGAGAACGCCCGCAATGGCGACGTCATCATCAACCGCAACGGCAAGATGATGCGTCCGAAGCGGCTGCCCTCCAATCTGTATCAGTTCCGCCCGGGTACCGGCGAAGACCGCTGCGTGCTCGACAGCATCACCTCGCTGCAGAACGGCGCGGACCTGCTCTGGATCGAGACCGAGAAGCCGCATATCGAGCAGATCGCCAAGATGGTCGATCGCATCCGCAAGGTCATTCCGAACGCGAAGCTGGCCTACAACAACTCGCCGTCCTTCAACTGGACGCTGAACTTCCGTTGGCAGGTCTACGACGCGATGAAGGAAGCCGGCAAGGACGTCAGCAAGTACAACCGTGCCGAGCTGATGAAGCCGGAATACGACGATACGCCGCTGGCGCAGGAAGCCGACGAGCGCATCCGTACCTTCCAGGCGGATTCGGCCAAGCGCGCCGGCATCTTCCATCACCTGATCACGTTGCCGACCTATCACACGGCGGCGCTCTCGACCGACAATCTGGCGAAGGAATATTTCGGCGACCAGGGCATGCTCGGCTACGTCAAGAACGTCCAGCGCCAGGAGATCCGTCAGGGCATCGCCTGCGCCAAGCATCAGAACATGGCCGGCTCCGACATCGGCGACGACCACAAGGAATACTTCGCCGGCGAGGCTGCCCTGAAGGCGGGCGGCGTCCACAACACGATGAACCAGTTCGGCTAACGCAGCACGCTATTGGACAGGAGACTGACAATGACCAAAGGCAGCAATTTCTGGGTGATCGGCGGCGAGTTCGGTTCGATGAACTTCCACAAGCTCGTGGAAGGCTCGGCCCAGGTGCAGGGTCCGTTCAAGACCCGCAAGGAGGCCGAGGACGCCTGGCGCACGGTCTCGGAAGAGAACCGCCACAAGGCCGGCGTCCGCTTCTCCATCGTGGAAGAGCCGTCGCGCGTCTCGGCCTAAGGGCTTGGCTGCCGACCTGAATTAAGAAGACGTCCAAGGACGGATGGTCCCATCCAGGCTCTGCCTGGGTGGGATCGTCTGTTTTTGGCACAGGTCAATCGCCTGTGGGCGCCGTAAGTATCTGGAATTATGGACCCTTTGCGGGCCTCCTGGTTGCTGATAGGTTAATGGAGGAAAGTCGAGGACGAGGCCGACCATGTCAGAGCCCGAGACCAGCGGGACCCATCCCGGCCAGCCGCGCCCGGTGCGGCTGCGCGATGCGCTGCTGCGCGCGCGGATCGAGGCCGCCGACCGAACGGGCGTCGTCGTCGATCTCCGGGACGCCGAGGTGGCGCGGCTCGAGATCCTCAACGACGCGCTCGATCCCCTGTTCGCGCAGGTGCCTGACAGGATCGATCTGTTCGACCGCGGCATCAGCCAGGGCGATACGCCCAGACTCTGGATCGACGTCGTCGCCCACATCGTGATGGGGCGCGACAAGCGGATGTACCGCTTCGTCCAGGACACACGCTTTGGCCGCATCGTGCTCGCCGAATCGCACGACACCACTGTGATCGTCGAGGCCGTCACCGACTATGTCGCGCGCCGCATGGTCGAGCGCGAGCATGCGATGGTGGTCCCGCCCGAACCGAAGCCCGCGGTCGCGCCTCCGCCGCGCCGCTCGCGCCTGTGGCCGTTCGTCTTCGGCTTCGTGCTCGGCGCCGCCGCCTTGTTCGGCCTCGCCGTGCTGGCGGCCTTGCGGAGCTGGTGAGGTATTCTCCGCCGTCATTCCGGGGCGCGCCAAAGGCGCGAGCCCGGAATCCATTCATCCACCAATTCTGCGGCCCGATGGATTCCGGGCTCGCGCATCGCGCGCCCCGGAATGACATCGAACTAGATCAGCCTCACATGCTTGATCTGCCCCATCTGAAATCCCGCCCCGAGGCTCCGCACCGTTTGCTCGCAGCGCCAGCCGGCATTGTCCTTCTCGATTCTGAAAAGATTATAGGCCGCCGCCGGGTAGCGCCCGTGCGCGAGCGCGGAGGCCGAGGGCACGCCAAGCGCGGGAATGTTGCCGTTGGGACCCTCGAACCACATCGTCGAATGAATGTGGTCGTGCCCGTGCAGGATCAGTTCGACGCCGTGGCGCTTGAGCAGCGCCAGCAGCGCGGCCGAATCTGTCATCCGCTTCTGCCGTGCATCGGACTTCAGGGGATGGTGCACCAGGAGCACGCGGAAGACGTCCTCGGCCGCGAGCCGTTCGAGCATTGCTGCAAGAGAGTCGAGTTGATCGCGCCCGAGCGTACCCGTCGCCATCAGCGGCAGGGTCGGCACCGCCGTGGACAGGCTGATCAGCGCGAGCGGCCCGCGCCGGCGCACGGATGGAAAGCCGATGCCGCCGTCGTCGCCGGCGAGATACGGCGCAAACGTCTCGCCGAAACGATGCGACGTGGCGCGGACATAGGCGTCGTGATTGCCGGGAATCGTGGTGACGCGGTCGGGCGGGCCGACGCCCTCGAGCCAGGCGCGGGCAGGGGCGAACTCGGCTTCCAGCGCGAGGTTGACGAGATCGCCCGTCACCGCGATGTGGTCGGGCG
This sequence comes from Bradyrhizobium sp. CCBAU 65884, assembly GCF_028128835.1. Lineage (NCBI taxonomy): Bacteria > Pseudomonadati > Pseudomonadota > Alphaproteobacteria > Hyphomicrobiales > Nitrobacteraceae > Bradyrhizobium > Bradyrhizobium sp. CCBAU 65884. Next base: position 276,683 of record NZ_LBJU01000131.1, read on the forward strand.
CCTGCGCCTTCATGTCGGCGACCAGCGCATCGAGCACCTCGCGACGCTGGTACTTGTGGCGGTTGCGCGTCCAGTTGACGTAGCCGAGCACGCGCTTGCCGGCGAGCTCGATCAGCCGCGGTTTCGGCAAGGGCGCTAGATGCGGATCGGACAGATGGGCGAGCGTGAAGGGGGCCAGCGTGTTGGGAGTCATGGCGTGCGATTGCCTCGCTATTGCTCCGTTGTAATGGCAAGGTCGCGGGGACTGTGCAAGCGGGGCCGGGACAGCGGCCTCAAGGAAGCCTGATGGGAGATGGTCTGGACCGTATTCGACGAAAATTCGAGCCGCTGCTGCGGCGAGTCTTCCACGCCTATTTCCTCATCGTTCGCGGTATGACGCTCGGCGTCCGCGCCGTGGTGCTGGATGCCGAGAATCGGGTGTTTCTGGTCAGGCACAGCTACGTCAGCGGCTGGTACCTGCCCGGCGGCGGCGTCGACCACGGCGAGACCATGGAGCAGGCGATGCGGCGCGAGCTCAAGGAGGAGGGCGATATCGACCTCACTGGCGAGGCCGTGCTGCATGGCATCTTCCTCAACAGCCACGTTTCCCGCCGCGACCACGTCGCGGTCTACGTCGTCAGGCAGTTCAGGCAGGACCGCCTGCCCGAGGCCAACCGCGAGATCGTCGAATGCGGGTTCTTCGCTGTCACGGCGCTGCCCGACGGCACCACGCGAGGGACGCGGCTGCGGATCGCCGAAGTGCTGGACGGCCGGCCAATGGTTGCGACGTGGCGCTGAGGACGGCCTGTGCGAGTGCGTCAGGAGTTGGAGTTGAACGAATGCAAGCCGAGGGTTTCAGAACACCTCTCCCGTCGACCTTGAAAAGGAGCTGAGCGCCTTGTTGCCCGATGGACCGCGCTGCGTTCAGGTGCTATCCCGCGATTAACATGACCGATCTCTCACTGACCATCCTCCCCGAGGCCGCTGGCGATGCCCAATCGATCGAGCGGCTGCACGAACGCACCTTCGGTCCCGGCCGCTTCGTGCTCAGCGCCTACAGGATCCGCGAGCACGTCGACCATCTGCTCGAATTGTCCTTCACCGCGCGCATCGGCACGCTGCTGGTCGGCTCGGTCAGGCAATTGCCGGTCCTGGTCGGCGAGACGCCGGCGCTGCTGCTCGGCCCGCTGACGGTCGAGCCGCCATTCCGCGGCCGCGGTGTCGGCCGTCTGCTGATGGAGCGCGCGCTAAAGGATGCGAAGGCGAAAGGTCACCGCCTCGTGCTGCTGGTCGGCGACGAGCCCTATTACAGCCGCGTCGGATTCAAGCCGGTCCCGAAGGGCCGCGTCACCATGCCCGGCCCGGTCGACGCCGCCCGCATCCTGGTGTTCGAGCTCGTCGACGGCGCCTTCGAAGGCGTGTCGGGCCCGGTCGGCCCGGACTGGAGCAAGGCGCGGAAGTAGTTCGGGCTACGACTCTGTGCACTACGAGACGACAGCGGCTCCGCAATGACGGGGTGAGATAGCCGGTGTGCCGGGGCCCCCTGGCCCCGACGCACCCAAGATCAGAACTTGAAGTTCGCGAATGCGCGCACGCCGATGCCGGGCATCAGCACCTCGTCCTTGGTATAGGACACCGAGTTGCGGATGTTCTCGTTGAGCAGATTGTTGCCGACGATGCCAGCCATCATCTCGCGCGCGCCGAACCAGTTGCGGTCGAGCTTGGTCTTGTAGCTGATCTCGGCCTTCAACAGATTGTAGCCCGCCGTCGGCGTCTCCGCGATCAATGCGACGTTGTTCTGCGCGAAGGCGTGCAAGAGGTTGACGCGCATCAGCCAGTTGTCGTCGCGCCAGAACACGCCGCCGCCCATTCGCATGGGGGGAATGCGCGGCACGTTGGTGCCGTCGCTGAAGGTGGCGCGGACGAAGTCGAGCTGATTCTCGATACCCCAGATGCCACCCTGGAACGCGCCGACGTCGAGCTGCGACTGAAATTCGCCGCCGCGGAAATTGGCATTGCGCTGCGAGTAGACCGCCTGGTTCAGCTCGGCGCCCGGCGTGCCGCAGGAGGCAAAGTCGTCATCGCAGGACACGCCGGTGAGGCGGCGATAGATGAAATTGTCGAAATGCGTGTAGTAAACGGTTGCCTCGAAGCGGAACGGCCCCGTCGCCCTGCGCACACCGAGCTCGATCGATTTCGCGGTCTCGATGGTGAGGTTGGGATTGCCGATGTCGAAGGTCGCGGTCGCGTCATGGCCGCCGCGTGAAAACAGCTCGGCCGCCTTCGGCGCGCGCTCGACATATTGCGCGGTGATGCTGCCGACCATGCCGCCCGGCAGATCCTGCAGCAGGCCGATGCTGCCGCTCTTGGGCGTGAAGGACGGATTGCGCGCGATCGCCGCCTGCGGCGTGCCGTCGGGCAAATAATCGGCCGGGAAGTCCGGCGTCGTGCCGTGCAGCTCGACATGCTCGATGCGGCCGGCGATCTGCGCCCGCGTCGCCTCCGTGAACTTGAACTCGTTGAAGGCGTAGCCGGCGACGCGCGTGCTGTTGTTAGGGTCCCACAGGCCGTTGAACAGCGTGCCGGGATTGTCCGGGCTCGGCGCGCTCAATTCCTGATGCCCGACCTGGAAGCCCAGCGCCGTCGTCACTTCGGCGAAGCGCGCATTGAACGGCATCAGCTGCACCTCGGTGCGGATTTCCTGCTCCTTGTTGGTGAAGGTCTGCCTGATGCCGTCGCTGTTGAGGTCGGCGGGATCGGCAAGGCCGATCTCGTTGTGCCGGTAGTCGGTCGCGCCGGCCCAGAAGCGGACGGTGTCGATCGCGGCGGCGTCGGGATGATATTCGCCCTTGACGTTGATCTTGGTCTGGTGGCCGTCGATCCGCGTGCGGTGGTCGGCGCCGTCGATGCCGGGGATGTGGTAGAGCGAATCGTTTTGCGTGATCGATGCGCCGATATAGCCGCCCTGGAAGAAGTAGGAGCCGCCGATCGAGGCGCCATCCGAGCGCGTCGCCGAGTTCGGCTGGCGGCCGTTCACCGGGCGCGATTGATCGTTCAGATAGGGATAGCCCGGAATCGAATAGTCCGAGGTCGTGCGGCCATAGGCGTCGGCGTGGAACGCAAAATTGCCGCCGCCGGTGTCGAGCAGTACGCCGCTTTCCACGCCACGGTCGACCGAAGAGAACGCGGTACGGGTCTCGGCGGTGACGCAAGGCGATGTCGCTGCGCTCGCGAGCGGCGCCTTGGTCGGCAGGCCGTAAGCCTGGAATGACGGCGCGCAGTTCGGCACCGCATCCGGAATCCGGTTGTTGGTGGCGCTGACGACGCCGCCGATCGAGGTGGAGCCGTAGCGCAACGCGGCAGGCCCGCGCACCACTTCGATCTGGTTGGTCGCCAGCGGATCGATCGGGACGAAATGATCCTCGCCGAGATCGGACGCACCGCTCGAATTGGTGCCGTTCTCGACGATGCCGACGCGGTTGACGTCGAGACCCCGGATGATCGGCCGGCTGGAGGCGCCGGGCGCGAAGCTCGAGCCGGTGATGCCCGGCTTGGAGAACAGCAGATCGCCGAGCTGGCCGCCGCCCTCGCGGCGGATCTCCTCGTTCGGCACCACCGTGACCGTCGCGAACTGGTTGGTCACAATAGGCAGCACGCCCTGCTGAGGCGCGGCGGGCACGGCGGCTGCCGATGCTGCGTCCGCCGCTTGTTGGCGGCTGCGCACCCGCGCGGTCCGCGTGCCGCGGCCGGGGTTGCGCGACGGCACCACCGCTCTGCGCACGATAGGGCTCGGAGCCGTCACGGTGACGGCGGGGATCTCGGTCGACGATTTCTCTTGCGCAGGCGTTTGGGCGAAAGCGGGCGTGGCGGCGGCGCCGAGCAGGAGCAGGCTCGCTCCGCCAAGACGCTGCGCGCGTCGCAATTTGAATGACATGGTCCTGATTCCAGTCAGGCGCCGTCCGCATGATTGTGTGCTGATCGGAGGCGGCCTGCCGTCGCGGCGCGACGGAATTCGACTTCAACGTCTCCCGGGCATTTGCCGATGCGCGGCGAGCCCGGGCGTGATCAAGCGATGTTGAGAGTCAGGACGCGGGAGGGGCGCGCGGTTGGAACGCCGTGCCGGCCGATTTCAGATGGAGAAATTCGGCATCAGTGGTGCGGTGGAGCAGCTCGATCGCCTGCGGCAGCAGCAGCACCGGCGGCGTCGCCGATATGACGGTGCCCGCCATCGCGACGACGGCGCAGATCGCGCAATTGTCCTCGCCTTGATGCTCGCGGTCGGGAGCGGCGGGCGATTGCTTCTGGACCGCGGCGCGGTCGACCGCAGCAACGCCGTTGGCGCCGTCGGTCTGCTGGAGCGAGGATTGGGTGAGCGGCGCGGCCTGCGCGAACCAGTGGCTGTGCCCGAACGTCAGCGCGAACTGCACCAGCATCGCGAACAACGCGAGCCGGGCGCAGTGCCTGATATTCGACCGGAACCACTTCATCTGGAAACGCCACCCCCACGTCGCGAGGCGCCAATCCCTGACGTCGCGATGTTATAATGTAACATCGCAGGAACGGTCAGCTTATGTCAACGGCGGTCGGGCGATCTCGCGCGGGTGGCCGCGCGATGTGTCGTTCGGGCAACTAGAGTGGGATGAGCTTTGGTTGAATGGTGCGCACCCAGAACTCGAAACACCTCTCCCCGTCCGATTGGATCAACGCCCCTCGCGGACCCAGGTCGCCGCAAACGCGCCGAGCAGCAGCAGCAGGCCGATCAGGCCGGCGAAGATCGGCAGCACGCCGACGCCCTTGACGACGCTGGCGTCGCGCATCCGCACCCCCATCCAGCCGTCGCCGGCAAAGACGCTGGCCGAGCGCACCGGCAGGATGCGCGGCAGCTCGACGTCGGCGCCGCTCGCCACGCGCACGGCGTTGCCGCCGGTCGCCTGCGTCAGCGGCCTCAATGTATCGACGGTGGAGGTGACTTCCGAAAACTCCTTCGGATTGGTCGGGCCGACATTGATCAACGCCTTCAGCGTGCCGTCGGTAGCCTGCCACAGGCCGAGCTCGCTCGCGGGAAGGCTGGCGCGCCATTCGCCGGGATCGCCGGGGCTCAGCGTCAGATCCTGCGACGCGCCGGACGGCGAGGTTACGCTCACCGGCTGGACGCTGTCGGCCATGGTCTGACGCACCACGACGAGGTTCTTGCCCTGCACCTGCAGACGCAGCGCCTCCTCGTCGAGGTCCGGCTGCTTCATCAGCCAGTGCGACATCCGCCTGAGCAGGTCCAGATGCGGGCCGCCGCCCTCATAGCCGCGCGCCCACAGCCAGATGTGGTCGGAAAGCAGAAGCGCGACGCGGCCCTCGCCGAAGCGCGACAGGAACAGAAGCGGCTTGCCGTCGGCCCCCGTCATCACCGGCGGGTTGACGGAATTGCGGGTGTCGACGGTGCGGAAGAAACGGCTCCAGCGCGGCGGCTCGCTGGCGGAGCCCTCCAGGGCGCGCGTGACGGGGTGGCGTTTGCCGATGTCGGACAGATGCGCATAGAACGGTTTTTCCGTCACGCCGACCGGCTCGGCCGGCAGCACCGAATCCAGCGGCGTGCGCCAGATGCTGGTGTTGGAGGCGTAGTCGGGGCCGGCCGAGACCAGCACCGCGCCGCCGCCGCGCACATAGCGCGCGATGTTGTCGAAATAGGCGATCGGCAGCACGCCCTGGCGGGCGTAGCGATCGAAGATGATCAGCTGGAATTCGTTGATCTTCTGCTGGAACAGCTCGCGGGTCGGAAACGCGATCAGCGACAATTCGTTGATCGGCGTGCCGTCCTGCTTCTCCGGCGGACGCAGAATGGTGAAATGCACGAGGTCGACGCTGGCGTCGGACTTGAGCAGATTGCGCCAGGTCCGCTCGCCCGAATGCGGCTCGCCCGAGACCAGCAGCACGCGCAGCTTGTCGCGCACGCCGTCGATGGCGACGACGGCGCGGTTGTTCACCGGCGTCAGCTCTCTCTCGAGCGGCGAGGCCTCGATCTCGACGATGTTCGGGCCGGCATGCTTGATGTCGACGTCGACGCTCGCAGCCTGGCCGCTCGAGAGCGTGCGCTCGTTGATGACCTCGCCGTCCCTGCGGATCGTGACCTTGGCGCGCTCGCCCGTGACGCCCTGGTCGTCGAGGCGGTAGCTGATGGTCTGGGTCTGGCCGACGATGCCAAAGCGCGGAGCGGCCGTGATCGCGATGCGGCGGTCGCGCTCGTCCTTCTGGCCGGTGATCAGCGCATGCACCGGCGCCTGGAAGCCAAGCGCCGTGGCGCTGGCCGGAATGTCGTGGACGCGGCCGTCGGTGATCAGGAACGCGCCGGCGACCCGGTCGACCGGCACGTCCGACAAGACCGAGGCGAGGGCGCCGAACAGCTTGGTGCCGTCGGTCTCGCCGTCGGCCTGTCCGGCCTCGACGACACGGACTTCGAGCCCCTTGACCTTCTTCAGGCTGTCGACCAGCGCTTCCTGCGCTTGCGCAGCCTCCCGATTGCGGTTGCCGAAATTCTGGCTCGGGCTCTTGTCGACGACGACAGCCGCGACCGAGGTGAGGGGATCACGGTCCTCGCGGGTGAAGGAGGGATTGGCGAGCGCGAGCAGGAACAGCGCCAGCGCGGCCACGCGCACGGCGGCGCCGCGCGCGCGCGCGACCAGCAGCACGATCGCGATGACGACGATCGCGGCGAGCGCGATCCACAGCACGATCGCGGGGACAAGCGGCGTGAATGCGATGCCGTAATTCATCTCAATCCTATTGCCCCAGCCGTTCGATCAGGGCCGGTGCGTGCACCTGGTCGGCCTTGTAATTGCCGGTCAGCGTGTACATCACGATGTTGGCGCCGGCGCGGTAGGCGAATTCGCGCTGGCGGGTGTCGCCGCCGGTCACCGGCAGCATGGCCTGGCCGTCGGGCCGCACCGCCCAGGCGCCGGCAAGATCGTTCGAGGTGATGATGATCGGCGAGACGCCGTCGCCACCGCGCGCCGGCCGCTGCGCGCTGTCCTCGTCCTCGTCGCGCGGCAGGGTCTCGACCCAGGTCTGGCCGGTGACGAAGCGACCGGGGAAGTCGCGCAGCAGATAGAAGGTCTTGGTCAGCACGTGCTCGCGCGGCACCGGCTCGAGCTCGGGCACGTCGAGCGACGACAGGATCTCGCGCAGCGTTTGCATGCCCGGGGTCTGCGCGGCGCCGTTGGCGCCCGGCGGCGCTTCGATCGCGTCGCGGGTGTCGAACAGCACGGTGCCGCCCTGCTTCATGTAGGCGTCGATCTTGTTGATGGCGTCCTGCGGCGGCTTGGGCGCGCCCGGCACGATCGGCCAGTAGATCAGCGGGAAGAAGGCGAGTTCGTCGCGCGCGGGGTCGATGCCGACGGGATCGCCGGCCTCGAGCGCGGTGCGCTGCGCCAGGAACAGCGTCAGTCCGGACATGCCGGCCCTGACGATGGAATCGACGTCGGCATTGCCTGTGACGACATAGGCGAGGCGGGTCTGCGACGTCGCCTTCATCGCGAAATCGTCCGCGGCGCTGTCGGCGCGTGACGGCGCGGGCGAGAGCGAGGCGAACAGCAGGCCAAGCACGATCATTGCGGGCGCTGCGCGGCGGCGCAGCAGCGCGGCGATCCCGCCGCCGAGCACCGCGACGATGATGGCGTCGATCAGGAACAACGCGAGCGCCGTCGACAGCAGCCAGCCGCGCAGGTCCCGCGGCTCGGCATTGGTGTAGGTGGCGTGCCGGGCGCGCAGGCTCGCGGTGTTGAGCGCGGCGATGCGGTCGGCGCTGGCAAGTGTGTTCACGGCAAGCGGTCCTTCGGCCGGGCCATAGAAGCCCGGAGGATGATCTGACGTGGCGCGGTCGCGGTAATCCGCGGGCAGCGGCTTTGCGCTCGCCGGCGGCGGGCCGAACGCGCCAAAACCGTCGAGAATGTGCAGCGGCGCCACCGTCTCGATGGTCGCTTCGCTGGCAACGCCTGGGCCTGGCTTTGACGTGTAGCCCGACATGTCGACGACCCGCCGGAGCATTTCGACGAAGGTGCCCGACATCGGCAGATCCGACCAGCGCATGTCGGCGCTGACGTGGAACAGGCTGACGAGGCCCTTGCCGCGATGCTCGCCGGTGACCAGCGGCGTGCCGTCTTCCAGCGAGGCCCAGCTCTTGGTGGCGAGCACGGCATCGGGCTCGGCCAGCACCTGGCGGCTCACGGTGACATCCTTGGGGACAGCGACGCCGGCAAACGGTCCGTCGGCCGCGAAGGTCGCAAGATGCTGCGGCTTCTCCCAGGTCAGGCTGCCGCCGAGCGTGCGGCCGCCCTTGCGCAGTTTGACCGGCACGAGGTCGTCCTCGGCCTGCGCCAGCCGGGGGCCGGCGAAGCGCGCCAGCACGCCGCCCTGGTCGACCCAGGCATTGAGGCGCTCGCGCAGCTCCGGCGCGATGGTGCCGACATCGGCGAGGATGATCATCGGCAGCTTCTGGTCCAAGAATTGTGTGATGCCCTGCTGCGGCGAACCCTTGTCGGCGAGCCTGACGTCGGCGAACGGCGCCAGCGCGCGGGTGAGATAGAAGGTCGGCGCCAGCAGCGGCTGCGCGGTCTCGCTGGTCGCACCCGAGACGATGCCGATGGCGCGGCGGCGCCAGCGCTTGTCGAGCAGCTGCACCGCGCCGGCGGAGCGCTCGCCCGAGATCTCGAGCCGCGTGATGTCGTTGCGCAGCTCGACCGGCAGATCGAACGCCGCGTCGGTCTCCTTGTCCTGCGGACCGAACGTATAGCGGGCCTCTCCGATCGGCGAGGCCTTCTGGTCCAGCGCGCGCACGGTGCCCATGGCGATGCCGCTGTCGGTGCGCAGCACCTTCACCGTCATCTTCGCCGCGGCGTTCTCGGCCGCGACCAGCGCCAGCGGCGAGGAGGTGCCGCCTTCGAACACGATCAGGCTGCGATCGCCGATGGTCTTGCCGAGGCCAGCGACGAAGTCCTCGCCGCGGCCGGTGTCGACGCCGTCGGACAGCCAGGCGATCTCGCAGTCGCCGGTGGCTTTCAGGAAGCGGTCGACCGCGGCCAGCGTCTCGACGCGGTCGATCGAATAGGGCTTTGGCGCGAGCTGCCGCAGCGCGACGCGCGCCGCGCCCGCCGGCATCAGGGTGATGTCGCGGTTCGGCTCGGATAGCGGCACCAGCGCGATGGCGCGGCGGTCGTTTTCGGCATTGGCGATCAGCTCGTCGGCGGCCCTGATCCTGACGTCCCAGTGCGACGCGGCGCTCCAGCCGTCGTCGAGCATGATCATCAGCGGCGCCTTGCTGTCGGCTGCGCCTGTTTGCGGATTCCAGATCGGGCCGGCGGCCGCGAAAATGACGAGAGCCGCAGCGAGGAGACGCAACGCGGTCAGCCACCACGGCGTCCGCGAGGGCGTCTCCTCCCGCGGCGCGATGTCGAACAGCAGGCGCGTCGGCGGAAACTCGATGCGGCGCGGCCGCGGCGGCATCACGCGTAAGAGCCACCACAGCACGGGCAGGCTGACGAGGCCGATCAGGAGCAGCGGTTCGGTGAAGGCGAGCGGCAGTCCCATCATGCGGCCGGCCCCACCTTGATCGTCGCGGTGCGGGCGCCCGACTTGCTCACCTGCATGCCGGCATGCAGGAACAGCAGCAGCTCGGCGGCGGAGCGGTCGGTGGCGTGCGTGGTGAACAGCCAGTCCAGCTTGTTGGTCTCGGCGCGGATCTGGTCGCGGTGCAGCGCGAGCCGCGCGGTGTAATCCTGCGCCCAGCTCTCGGCGCGGCCGGCGGTGATCACGCCGAAGCCTTCGGGCTCGACGAACTCGACGCGGCCGGAATAGGGGAATGACTCTTCGGCGGGATCGACGATTTGCACCATGGCGCCATGCGCGCCGGAGCCGGAGAGGCCTGTGAGCGTCGTCTTGATTTCCGCGATCGGCGACCAGAAATCCGACAGCACGATGATCTCGGCCAGCGCCGCCGGCACAAAGGACGGCGGCAGGCTGAGGCGGTCGGCATCGTCATGCAGCATCGCCTGCGCCATCTTGTCGATCACGCTGCGGCTCGCGGTCGGCGCCATCAGGCCGGGAATGCCGACACGCTCGCCGCCGGACACCAGCAGCTCGGCCAGCGCGAAGGCGACGATCAGCGTGCGCTCGAGCTTGGACTCGCGCGCGGTCTTCGAGGCGAACGCCATCGACGGCGAGCGGTCCGGCCAGATCCACACCGTGTGCGAGGCTTCCCATTCGAGCTCGCGGACATAGAGATGGTCGTCGCGCGCCGATCGGCGCCAGTCGACGTTCTGTGCCGGCTCGCCGGAGACGAAGCGGCGGTATTGCCAGAAATTCTCGCCGGAGCCGGCGCGGCGCCTTCCGTGCAGGCCGTGGATGACGTTGGCGGCGATGCGGCGGGCTTCGAGCACCAGGCGCGGCAAGGAAGCTGCGAGCGTGCGGCTTTCGCCATCGGCACGTCGGATCGCGATGATCTCCTTCGCTGTGTGCCCGTTCTCCGCTGCCATCAACCGATCCGTGTCTTCAATTGCCGGATCACGTCCGGAATCGTGCGGCCCTCGGCGCGCGCCTGGAACGTCAGCGCCATGCGGTGCTTCAGCACGGGCTCAGCGAGGTCGAGCACGTCGTCGACCGACGGCGCCAGGCGTCCGTCGATCAGCGCCCGCGCGCGCACGGCCAGCATCAAGGATTGGCTGGCGCGCGGGCCGGGGCCCCAGGCGATGAACTTGCCGGCTTCGCCGGCGTCCGGACCAGGACGGGCCGAGCGCACCAGCGACAGGATCGCCTCGACGACGGAATCGCCGACCGGCAGGCGCCGGATCAGCCGCTGCGCCGTGATCAGCGCGTCCGCGGTCATCGAACCCCTCGCCAGCGTCTCCTCGGCGCCGGTGGTCTCGAACAGGATGCGGCGTTCGGCGTCGCGATCGGGATAGTCGACGTCGATCTCCATCAGGAAACGGTCGAGCTGCGCTTCGGGCAGCGGATAGGTGCCTTCCTGCTCCAGCGGGTTTTGCGTCGCCAGCACGTGGAAAGGCTTCGGCAGATCGTGGCGCGCGCCGGCCACGGTGATGTGCTGCTCCTGCATCGCCTGCAGCAGCGCCGATTGCGTGCGCGGGCTGGCGCGGTTGATCTCGTCCGCCATCAAGAGCTGCGCGAACACCGGACCTGCGATGAAGCGGAAGGCGCGCCTCCCCGCGGTGCTCTCATCCAGCACCTCGGCGCCGAGAATGTCCGACGGCATCAGATCGGGCGTGAACTGGATGCGCTTGGCATCGAGACCGAGCGTCACGCCGAGCGTCTCGACCAGCTTGGTCTTGGCAAGGCCGGGCACGCCGATCAGCAGCGCATGGCCACCGGAGAGGATGGTGACCAGCGTGTTCTCGATCACGCGATCCTGGCCGAAGATGACGGACGCGATCGCATCCTTCGCCGCGCGAATCTGGCTCGACACCTGCTCGGCCGAACGAACGATCCCGTCCTCGAGTTTCTCGACACTCTCCGCCATCCGTTTAGCTCCTTCAGCCTGCCACGCGGCTTGCTTGCGCCGTCACGTCACCACGTCACGGATCATCACGTCAGATCATCACGTCAACTCATGGGCCTATGCTAGACTTGCAGGAAGGCCATGTATTCGTTGAATTAACCTATCCCCACCTTATCGGCTTCGGGTTATGTACGGCATCACGAAGTGGCGACCTCCCCCACCGGACTAATCCGGGGTGGAACCGTGCAACGGATTACAACGTAGACGTACAAGTCAGACCTGCACCAATCGTGCCAACGGACAAAGTCAGGGCAAACCATGGCGAACCAAGGGCAGAGCGCCGATCGCGGTCTTGAGGGGCTGACTGCCGCCGCCAAAAGTGCTGCAAATGCCGAAGGCGCCAAGAGGGGGCTGCCTCCGGTGCATCTGTGGAATCCGCCGTTTTGCGGCGATCTCGACATCCGAATCGCCTCCGATGGTACTTGGTTCTACTTGGGGACGCCAATCGGGCGCCCCGCTCTGGTGCGGCTGTTCTCGACCATCCTCAAGCGCGAGGGCGACAAGCATTTCCTGGTCACGCCGGTGGAGAAGGTCGGCATCCGGGTCGACGACGCGCCCTTCATGGCAGTCGAGATGCAGAAGGACGGCGAGGGCAACCACCGCGTGCTGCGCTTCCGCACCAATGTCGACGACTGGGTCACCTGCGATGCCGCGCACCGGCTGCGTTTCGAGCAGGCCAGGGACGGCGGGCTGACGCCTTATCTGCACGTTCGCGCCGAGCTCTGGGCCAAGGTCACAAGGGCGCTCTATTACGATCTGGTTGACATGGGCGAGGAGCGGATGGTCGATGGCCAGCCGATGTTCGGCGTCGAATCGGCTGGCGAATTCTTCGCCATGGCCGATGCGGAGCAGGTGAGGGCCGCGCTTTGAACAAGCCTATCTTGAAGAGCGATCCTGTCGCCGCCGGCGCGGCGGATTTCTTCGCCCGCTCCAGGGCGAAGCTCGGCTTCGACGTTCCGCTCGGCCTCTACGATCCGAACATCATTCCCGCCTCGGGCGATCCCGGCACCGACAAGATGCTCGAGATCGTCGCGCGCGAGCAGCCGGTGCGCCCCGCGGCGGTCCTGATCGCGGTGGTCGATCATCCCGAGCCGACCATCTTGCTGACGCAGCGCTCGGCGCATCTCAACGACCATGCCGGCCAGATCGCTTTCCCCGGCGGCAAGATCGACGCCACCGACGCCTCGCCGCTGGATGCGGCGCTGCGCGAGGCCGAGGAGGAGGTCGGGCTGTCCAGAGACTTCGTCGAGCCGATCGGTTATCTCGATCTCTACGGCACCGCCTTCGGCTTCCGCATCCTGCCGACGGTCGCCAGGGTCAGGCCCGGCTTCGAGCTCACCATCAACCATTCCGAGGTTGATGATGCGTTCGAGGTGCCGCTATCCTTCCTGATGAACCCGGTGAACCACCAGGTGCACAGCAAGGAATTCCGCGGCATGGAGCGGTTCTACTACGCGATGCCGTTCGCGGAACGCTACATCTGGGGTGCGACGGCCGGCATGCTGCGTGTGCTGTATGAGCGGATCTATTCATCATGATCCGGCCGGTTCTGACCGAGATCGGAATCTTCCTCATTCCCTTTGCCGTCTACGCCTTGTTCCTGGCCGCGACGCGGTCCGGCCTGTTCGCGCGTTCCTCCTGGCCGGTCGCGGTCGTCGCGCGTCTTGCGCTGGCGGCGATCGTGCTGGTCATTGCGGGCCTGATCGGACTTGCGCACTTCTCCGGCGCCGCTCCGGATTCGACTTACGTTCCCGCCCATATCGAGAACGGCCGGCTGGTGCCGGGCGTGGAAAAATAGGGGCCGCACGATGAGCGCGGAGCCGATCCTTGCCCCGATTCTTGCCGATGCGCCCTGGCTGACCGCAGGCGGGACCGCGCGCGTCCTGCAATTGCTCAACGTCGACGGCGAGGAAGCGCGCGTGGTCGGCGGCGCCGTACGCAACGCGCTGCTCGGTCTTCAGCCCGGCGACATCGACATCGCGACCACCGCGCGGCCGGAGGAGGTGATCCGGCGCGCCAAGGCCGCCGGCATCAAGAGCGTGCCGACCGGCATCGACCACGGCACCGTCACGCTGGTGATCGACAGCCACCCCTATGAAGTCACGACCCTGCGCGAGGACACCGAAACCTTCGGCCGCAAGGCCAAGGTCGCGTTCGGCCGCGACTGGGTCAAGGACGCCGAGCGGCGCGACTTCACCATGAACGGCCTGTCGGTCGATGCGCGCGGCGTCGTCTACGACCATGTCGGCGGCATCGCGGATGCCAAAGCGCGCCGCGTGCGCTTCATCGGCGATCCCGACCAGCGCATCACTGAAGATTATTTGCGCATCCTGCGCTTCTTCCGCATCCACGCCGCCTTTGGTGCCGGCGATCCCGATCGCGACGGCTATCTCGCCTGCATCCGGGGGCGTGCTGGTCTTGCCAGCCTCTCGGCCGAGCGGGTGCGCATGGAGATGCTGAAGCTGCTGGTGGCCGGCGGCGCATCCGCGGCCGTGCTGGCCATGGCCGAGGGCGGATTGCTGCAAGCGCTGATCGGCGGCGTTGCCTATACCGGGCCGCTGTCGGCGATGATCGCGATCGAGCGCGAACTCGGCCTCATCGCCAGCAGCACGCGGCGCCTCGCCGCGCTGACCGTCGCCGTGACCGAGGATGCCAAGCGCGTCGCCGCGCGTCTGCGGCTCTCCAATGCCGAGACCAAGGCACTGGATTCGATGGGCCACCGCTGGTGGCGCTTCGCCGCCAAGGATGAGGCCAATGCACGGCGGCTGCTCTATCGGCTCGGCCCCGAGCGCTATCACGATCGTGTGTTGCTCGGCTGGGCGCGCGCCGGTGGCGACGTCACCTCGATGCGCTGGCGCGCTCTCGCCGAGCTGCCGCAGCGCTGGACTGCGCCGAAATTTCCGCTGAAGGCCGCCGACTTCATCGCGCGCGGTCTGGCCGAAGGACCAGCGCTCGGACATGTGTTGACGCTCGCCGAGGACGCTTGGCTTGCGGCGGATTTTCCCTTAGAGGAAGCCGCACTTGCTTCCATCGCCGATCAAGCTGCGGCACGCATCAGCCGCGACGAAAGAACGTGACCATCGTCTCGGGCTTCGCCGACATCTCGATCTTTCAGCTCCTGCTGGTGGCGTTGATGGCGTTGTTTGCTTCGATCATCGGTGGTCTCGCCGGCTACGGCACCGGCGCCCTGATGCCGCTGGTGCTGGTGCCGCTGGTCGGCGCCGAGCCGGTGGTGCCGATCATCGCGATCTCCGCCATCTTCACCAATTCCAGCCGAGCCGTTGCTTACTTGCGCTACGCCGACCGCCGCCGCGCGCTGATCGTGCTCGCCTGCGCCGCGCTGACGACCGCACTCGGCGCCTACGGCTATACGCGTCTCACCAATGCCGGCGCGGCGCTCGTGATCGGCACCATGCTGATCCTGAGCGTGCCGCTGCGCCGCGTCCTCCGCCGCCGAAAGGTCAAGATCGGCGACAGCGGCCTTGCCGCCGGGTCGGTCGGCTACGGCGTGCTGGTCGGCGGCACCTCGGGCTCAGGCGTGATCCTGCTGTCGCTGCTGATGGCCGCAGGCCTCGAAGGCGCCGCCGTGATCGCAACAGACGCGATGATCTCGCTCGGCACCGGCCTCATCAAGATCTCAGTGTTCGGCCTCGCCGGTGCCGTGACCGCGCAGGTGCTCGCCTTCGCGCTGCTGATCGGAGCGATCGCGATCCCCGGCGCGTTCCTGGCAAAGGCCTTCGTGGAGCGGATGCCGGTGCACATCCACACCGTGATCCTCGATGTCGCCGTGATCACCGGAGGGCTGGTGATGATCTCGGCGGCGGCGAGGCAACTGATCGGGTAGCTGCTTCCTTCAGTGCCGAGGACTCGTCTGAATATCGTTGAAGCTTGAACGCAACACCTTTCGCTTCATTGCGTTGACTCTGGACTTTGGCGTCACAATCCTGGTGGCAGACCGGTTGGTAGCCAAGTGCCAGACGTGGAGATTAGGCTATGCCCAAGCAGTACGAGACGCTGGAGCAGCGGGAGAAGCGTGAACTCGACGAGGAACTCGATCGACAATTGCAGCAGACGTTTCCAGCCAGTGATCCGCCGAAAATCACGCGGAGTCCGATCAGACGAACCGCACCAAGGTTGGCTGCCCGCGACGCCGAACGACGACGCCGCTAGGTTCGGCGCCCCTCTCGGCCCTGTGAACGGCACGGGGATGAGCCACGGCACGCCTCACGCCTTCGGTTCGGACGCGACTGCCTCCTTCGCCATCCCGAGCTTGGGGCTGGCGGGAGGGACGACCAGGACGTCCACGTTCAGCGAGCGCAGGACTTCCTCCGTTACGCTCCCGATCAACGCCCGAAGCAATCCGGATCGGCCGTGCGTACCCATCACGAGCATGTCGGGCCGCTTCTCCTCGACGGCACGGGTGATGATCTGCATGGGTCCGCCTTCCCCGACGCGAAGAGACCATCGTCGCGTGCCGAACTCGTTGGTCACCAGAAAACTGGTCAGTTCCTCCATTGCCCTGTGACGTTCGCTCTCGACATATCCGGTGATGACGGCCGAGCTAGCCCCAGAGCTGATCAATCGCGTCTTGGCCATCGGCGAGAAGGCGTGAAGAAGCGTCGCTCCGTCTTCTTCCAGAAGTCCGGTGGACAGGCCGATGCGGATTGCTTCAGCCGATGTTTCTGACATGTCGACCGGCACCAGAACCCGTTCATAGCGCCGCTGGGCCTCGTTGTTCACCATCAGCACGGGATATTTTCCACCGCGAATGACACGTTCGATGGTGGTCCCTGTAAAAATATCGCGCAAAAATTGCTTGCGATGGCCGCCCATCACGATGAGATCTGCGCCGACTGCTGCGGCCGCGCGCAATATCCCGTCGAAGGGATGGCCCTTGACGACGGTCGGATAGCAGCGAGCGTCATGCAGCTCGGGCATGGACCCGATCTGCTCCACCAGCACCCGCTGTGCCTCCCGTTCTTCCATGCGGACCAGATCGGCCGGCTGGTCTTCATCAACGACGTGAACAAGGTGCAGCTCGGCACGGCGGGAGCGAGCCAGAAGGCCAGCTTGCCGGAGCGCGCGATGGGAGCGCGTAGAGAAATCCGTCGCAGCGACGATGATCATGTCAGGACCCTCATATTGGCCAACGATGGCAGGTCGATTTCGTGCCAGCGGTGGTAATTCGATTGGCTTGGAAGCGGACCGCGAACGCGCGGACGCGCCGCGAGAGGCGGAGCGCGGTAACGCGTCGCGGTCAAAAGCAAATGGTGTACACGGCGGCAGGGGGTGACAAAGCACCCTCCAAAGTCACCTTTTCGGATCGCGAGGAATCGGCGGCGGACGGCGCGCAAATGCCGCGCGGAATCCGTCGGGATCGCAAATCCAGATGAACATCATCCACGAGGTCAGGACGAGCAACGCTGAAAATACCGACATGAGGAACTCCCGGCTTGGTTTGGAATCGTCGAGTTGCCGCACCCGGGCGATCCGCAATCGCCCGGGTCACCGGCCGATCTGCAGCCGGTTCCCCTGAATTCGATCTCGTAGCACTTTGGTCATCACGGCCTCTGTTTGGGATGCAGCCGATTTCCGAGCGGCATCCCGCATTGCTGGCGTGTCTGAAGCCTCGCCCCTCGGAAGCGCGGCGCGTGCCGAACGCGGAGCCAATTGCTCCGGTCGCACGGCCGGCTGAAGGTTGCGGCGAACTCGCGCGCAGCTCGGCATCATCCACGCGCTAGACGTAGGCATTTGCCGCGAGAATCAAATGCGACATTTAGCCGGCCTTGGCCGATCCGCAGAGCCGTCTGCAATCAGCGCTTGGTCGTTTGTGGCGCCGCGTGCTTCGTCCTAATTATTCTCCGGTTCGCGCGCTGGCGGACTTTGTTCGGCGGTATCGCGGAATCGGGCTGCGCCGACCAACACAGTCAGCGCGATAGGGGTGGTCACGACGCCAAGCCCTACAATCAGGATTTCGTGCAACACCGGTCTGCTCTGCAGGACCGAGAAGTAGACCATCGAAGCGGCCGCGATGAAGACGGTGCCGAGCGTCGTCCCCAGCGTCGGCGCATGGACCCGCTCGTAAAATGTGCCGAGACGCAACAGGCCGAGCGAACCGACAAGCGTGACGGCCGCGCCAGTGAGCAGAAGAACTGCCGTGAGAACCGCAGCCCAGGGCGGCAATTGTTCGATGCCGTTCATTCGATCACCTCGCCGCGGAGCAGAAACTTGGCCAGTGCAACCGTCGCGACGAAGCCGAACAGCGCCATGGCCAGAGCCGCCTCGAAATAAAGCGCTTCGCCGGATCGAATCCCGAACGTCAGAAGCAACAACATCGCGTTCACGGACAACGTGTCGAAGCCCAGGACGCGATCCTGTGCCCGCGGCCCTAGAAAGATGCGGAAGGCGCCGCAGCCGATCGCCAACCCGAGCAGCACTTGCGCGGCAACGAGCGAGTAGGTCAGCATGAGCTGGCTCATTCGAATATCTCCAGCAGATGGCGTTCGTAGCGGTCCTTGATCGTGCGGATCCACTCGTTTTCATCGACGAGGTCCAGAACATGGATCATCAACGAACCCTTCTGAGCGTCGAAATTCACCCACAGCGTTCCGGGGGTCGACGTGATGATGCAAGCCAATGAGGCCAACCCGTACGGGTTGCGCATGTCGAGGGGAAGTTTCACGAAACCCGCCGTTCGCTGTCGCCGTCCAAAACCGAGAACGATCTGTCCAACCGCCAGATTGGAGCGGACGATGTCGACCGCGACCAGTCCCAACAGTCGCAGAATGACGCCGGGTCGTCTGACCCGCACGCTCGGTAACTCCAGCACGGTGAGAATCCGCCCGCCGACGAGCGCGACCATGCAGCCGAGGAGGATGTGCCCGAGCGTGGCTGCTTGATTGAGCAGCAGCCACAATGCGAGAAGGCAGAAGCTCACGATCGGAAAGGGCAGAAAGCGTGTCATTTGCCCTCCGCTTTTCGGCTGCCTTCGGGGGCGGCCTCCAGGACGTCGCTGACGTAGCCCGCCGGCGCGTGCAGAGATTGTGCCGTAGCCTGCATGAAACGGATCACGGGACCGGCCAGGACCGTTTGGGCGGCGCAGATGATCAGCAGGAACATGATCGGCGCCATCTCGATCACGCGCACGCGCGGCACGGTGCGATCGGGCGAGGCCCAGAAGATGCGGATTCCCGCGCGGGCCATCGCGACCAACGTCGCGAAACCAGAGAAGATCAGCACAACGAGAAGCGCCCATCCGCTGCCGGGAACGGCGCCGTTTTGATGCGTTTCTGTCGGATTGAGCGCCGCCGCGAGCAGCGCGAATTTAGCGATGAAGCCGGACAGCGGAGGCAGCCCGGCGATGACCAGCGCACAGCCGATGAAAGCGACGCCGAGTAAGCCCATCGTGGCTACGATGGCGGTGCCGACGTCCTCTTCCGCTTCGCCTGTCTCGTCCTCTTCTCCATAGGCTTCCCGGGTGACGGCGATCATGTCCGCTCCAGGTTCGCGGCCGCGTTCGATGAGCTCGACGAGAAGGAAGAAGGCGCTGATGCCGAGCGTCGAGCTGACCAGGTAAAAGAGCGCTGCACTGGTGATGCCGACCTGTCCCATCCCCGTGGCAGCGAGCACCGTTCCGGAGGATACGAGCACCGAAAAGCCGCCGAGGCGTGCGGTATCCTGCGATGCCAACGTGCCGATCGCTCCGAATAGGGTCGTCGCCAAGCCGCCCCACAATAACCAGTCGCTGCCGAAGCCGGCCGATGCGCCGGCGCCTTCGCCGAAAAGCAAAAGCGACAGACGCAGTAAGACATACACGCCGACCTTCGTCATGATCGCAAAGATCGACGCCACCGGCGGACTTGCGGCTGCGTAGGCCGTCGGGAGCCAGAAGCTCAGAGGCCACATTCCGGCCTTGAGCAGGAAGGCGACCGCCAGCACGCCCGCACCTGCTTCGAGCAAGCCCCGGCTCTCGGCGGCGATGGCGGGCACTCTTGCCGCGAGATCCGCCATGTTGAGCGTCCCGGTGACGCCGTAGATCAGGCTGACCCCGATCAGAAACAACAGCGACGCCGCCAGGTTCACGACGATGTAATGCAGCCCCGCCTTCACCCGTGCAATGCCGGAACCGTGCAGCAGAAGGCCGTATGATGCCGCCAGCAACAGCTCGAAGAACACGAACAGGTTGAAAAGATCGCCGGTGAGGAAGGCGCCGTTGAGGCCCATCAGCAGGAATTGAAACAGGGAATGGAAATGCGCGCCTGCCCGGTGCCAACGGGCAAGAGAGAACACCGCCGTGGCCAGCGCCAGGACGTTGGTCAGGAGCAGCATGAGGGCGGACAGCCGATCGAGAACGAGGACGATTCCGAACGGAGCAGGCCAATTGCCCAGACGGTAGACTTCCCTGGTTCCTGCATCGGACATTCCGAGCAAGACCACCGCGATGCAAACGAGTGCAACGGTTCCGGCGACATTGAGGCCTGCCACGATGGCCCGGTGTCTTTCTCCGTTGAGCAGCAGCATGCCGGCACCAGCCAGCAAAGGCAGGAGGATTGGCGCGATGACCAGACTTGCAGCGCCGCTCACGCTTCCGGCTCCTGACCGTCCACATGATCGGTCCGTGCCAGGCCGCGCGATGCGAGCAGAACCACCAGGAACAGAGCGGTGGTCGCGAAGCTGATGACGATTGCAGTCAGCACCAGCGCCTGCGGGACCGGATCAGCGTGCTTGGCGACATCGCCGATCTCCTTTGCGATAAGCACCGGAGCCCCGCTCCGCACCCGCCCCACGGCCACGATGAAGAGATTGACGGCGTAAGAGAGCAACGACAGCCCGATGATGACTTGAAACGTGCGCGGCCGGAGGATCAGCCACACGCCGGACGCCGCAAGCGTACCGATACCGATCGCCAGCACGAGCTCCATCAGACCAGTTCCTCCTTCGACCGCTCGCCGGGCAAGCGCTGGCCGGTCTGGAGTGGACCTCCGTAGCGACGCAACGATTGATGCGCGATTGCGAT
Source organism: Bradyrhizobium sp. CCBAU 65884 (assembly GCF_028128835.1). Lineage (NCBI taxonomy): Bacteria > Pseudomonadati > Pseudomonadota > Alphaproteobacteria > Hyphomicrobiales > Nitrobacteraceae > Bradyrhizobium > Bradyrhizobium sp. CCBAU 65884. The sequence continues at coordinate 297,232 of NZ_LBJU01000131.1, forward strand.
GAGCATCAGCACCGTGGCACCGACCACGAGCGAGAACACGCCGATGTCGAAAAGGAAGGCGCTGGCCATCGGGACACGGCCGACCAGAGGCAGCTCGGCATACGCAAAGTACGAGGTCAGGAAGGGGTATCCGAAGACGCAGGCGGCGGCTCCCGTGCCCCCCGCCAACAGAAGCCCGAAGCCCATCCAGCGCACGGGCATGACGTGAAGACGAGCTTCCACCCATGCCGTGCCGCGAGCCATGTACTGCAGGATGAACGCGGTCGCCATTGCGACGCCTGCCACGAAGCCTCCGCCTGGAAGGTCATGCCCGCGCAACAGCAGGAAGATCGCCACGACGCCGATCACCGGAAACAGCAGCCCCATCATCAGCGCCGCAGTCTCCGTTGTATCCTTGGCAGTGTCTCCCTTCTGTCGATCGGGATGCGCTTCGTCGTGGCTATCCTGCGCGTGCTGCTGTTCGGGAACGGGAATGCTCTCGGGCGCCGGACGGAAGCGGCGCAAGAGCGCGTAGACGGTCAGTGCAACGACCGCGAGCACCGTGATCTCGCCCATCGTATCGAATCCGCGGAAGTCCACCAGGATGACGTTGACCACGTTGGTTCCGCCACCTTTCGTGTACGCGTTTTCGACGAAGTATCGCGAGATGCTGTCCGTAGCCGGGTGCTGCATCACTGCCAGCGCGAGCGTGGCCAGCCCGACGCCGGCGAAGAGCGCGATAGCGAAGTCACGCACGCGGTGCCATCGAATCCTGCCGGCAGCCTGGCTCGCGCCGACCGGTGCGACGCGCTTCGGCAACCATCGCAAGCCGAGCAACAGGAGAACCGTCGTCACCGTCTCGACGACGATCTGCGTCAGCGCGACATCGGGAGCGGACAGCCACACGAAGCTGACGCAGGTCGCGAGACCGGCAGTCCCGAGCAGGATCAGCGCGACGACGCGATGGAATTTAGCCTGGACCGCAGCGCCGATGGCGCAGGCAGCGCCCACCGCCCAGAGCAATGCAAAGGCGAGGTCAAACTTGGCCCCTAGGGGATTCGCCAGCATGATGCCACGTGAATAGAGTGGCAGCAGGGCAGCGACGAACGCCACGCCGGCCAGGATCCTCAACTGTGGCTGGAGATGTCTCGTCCCGAGCTTGCTCGCCAGCCAGCGTGCAAGTCGCCAGGATAACGTCACCATCATCCAGTCAAAGATCTGCTTGCCGCTGAAGCGGCCGAGCAAGGGCGGTCCCTCGTTGACGAGGAGGTAGGAGCGCAGCATCACATAGACGCCCACCCCACCCACCATCGCCAGGATGCTCATCAGCAGTTCGGGGGTAAAGCCATGCCATATTCTCAGGCTGTACTCCGGCATCCTGGAACCGAGAACTGCTCCAGCAGCGGTATCGAGGATAGGTGCAACGGTTAACGCGGGGGCGATGCCCACGACGATACATGCAAGCACGAGAAGCTCGGCCGGAAGTCGCATCAGGAGCGGGGGCTCGTGAGGCGTGCGCGGGAGGCCGACGGGGGCCGGGCCGAAGAACACGTCGCGAATGAACCGGAGCGAATAGGCCACGCTGAAAGTGCTCGCGGCGGTGACGATATAGGGAAGCGCTCGATCGACCATCGAGTTGTCATGAATCTCGATCGTTTCGGCGAAGAACATCTCTTTCGAGAGGAATCCGTTCAGCAGCGGCACACCGGCCATCGACCCGGCGGCGACCATGGCCAGAGTCGCCGTGATCGGCATGAACGCCCAGAGACCGCTCAAGCGGCGAATGTCGCGAGTGCCGGTTTCGTGATCGATGATGCCCGCGGCCATGAACAGCGATGCCTTGAACGTGGCATGGTTCATGATGTGGAAGATCGCTGCGATCTGCCCGAACGGCGTATCCAGTCCGGTCAGGAGCGTGATCAAGCCGAGATGGCTGATCGTCGAGTAGGCCAGCAGCCCCTTCAAATCCTGCTGGAACACCGCGAGAAATGCGCCCAAGAGAAAGGTGATCAAACCAGCCGATCCCACCAGCCACAACCATTCGTTCGATCCGCCCAGGGCCGGCCAGAGCCTGACCAAAAGAAACACGCCGGCCTTCACCATCGTTGCCGAATGGAGATAAGCGGATACGGGCGTCGGAGCCGCCATCGCGTGCGGCAGCCAAAAAATGGAACGGAAATTGGGCGCTCTTGGTCAGCGCGCCGAGCAGGACCAGCACGAGTGCAGGGACATAGAGCGCGTGCGAACGGATCGCGTCTCCGGAAGCGAGCACCTTGTCCAGGTCATAGCTGCCTACGATGTGACCGATCAGCAGCACGCCGGCGAAGAGGCAAAGTCCGCCGGTCGAAGTGATCACCAGCGCCATTCGTGCGCCGTCCCTTGCAGCCGAATTGTGATGCCAGTAGCTGATCAGCAAGAACGAAAACAGGCTGGTCAGTTCCCAGAAGAAAACCAGTTGCAACAGGTTGCCGGAGAATACGATCCCCAGCATTGCGCCCATGAACGCGAGCAGGAAGGAAAAGAAGCGCGGAACGGGATCGCTTGGCGACATATAGTAGCGGGCATACAGCACCACCAGAAAGCCAATTCCGGTGACCAGCATTGCGAAGGCCCATGCGAAGCCATCAAGTCTCAGCGCAAACGCGAGTCCGAGTTCGGGCACCCACTCCGTTCGCCACCCGATGACGCCACCATTCGCGACATCGGGATAAGCCGTGGCGATGAGGCCGAACGCGGCGAGTGCAACTCCTCCGGCGAGCCATGCCTCGGCGTTGCGCGCATTGACCTGCAACAGGGCGGCAATGAAGCTTCCGGCGAAAGGAAGGACGAGAACGGCAAGGAGGAACATTTGCGTTCATTGCCCCAAACTGCGAGGTGGCGAGAGGTCGTCCGCTGGTCCTCAATTGCTTAGCCGACGCGGGCGGATATCTCTACTGCTAGATTTTCGCGATGGTGCCGACTTGAGCGGGCGGAAACTGCGGCCGCGAGAGCGCCGCGCAGAGCATAGAAGCCCCGGGGCGCGATGTGCGCCAGCCACTCATCTCGACGTGGCGGAAATTCGGAACGGTGTCACGCTATCTGCCGGAACGTTCGTTGTTCCATCGCAGGTGCGCGTGGATGCTGCGTTCGACTATATCCACCGCGGTCCAAAATTGCGGCTCACAGTCGCGTCAAACTGTCGCCCCTGTCTGCTGGAGAGCGAATGATCGCCTTTAGCGACGCGCGCCCCAGCATGATTCGAAATCAGACGAGCCGTCTACAAAGGCCTTCATCGCAAGTCCCGCAATCATCTGGCGATGTCCGCTACCGCGCCGTTGTTGGCGGAGAAGCGGACATCACGAGCGCCGGAGCGAAGCGCTCCGATCCAACGAGGATGCAGTCTTAGGTGTGCCTACTCCTCGTCTTCGTCGTCCTCGTCGTCATCATCCTCGTCCACTTCTTCCAGGCGCTCGAGCACGGCGAGCGGCAGCGTCTCGCGAAACAGGTCGCCTTCGACGCCCATCCAGAGACAGATCACGTCGTCGCCCTTCACGTTCGCGACGGTCAGCGGCTGGCCGCCGGATTTCAGCATGACGATATCGCCGGCTTTCAGTTCCATGGATGGTCCTTTCGGTTGATTGACTTAAGAAGCTAACAAGCCGGCATGACGCGCCGATCACGGGATGCGGGATCAGTGGATGTCCTGCGGCAGCGCGCATCCGCTGCCAGACTGCTGAAACGCCGATGATGGAGTGTCAAGCCGGAGCAGTCCCATTGCGAGAGGCAAAGGCGCTTCTCGGATGGGGTGCGCAGGGGGTACGTCCCGTGCGTCGCGATGATGGCATCATGCGCCTGTTTTGCCCGACAGGTCAAATCATTTCGTAAAATCAGAAATTCATTTTGCGCGTGCTGTAAGCCGTTGTAATTGCAGCAGCGCCCTACTGTGCATGGGGTTGTTTTCGATATTTTGTCTTCGGGCCCGGTTACGGCCGCTCCGGCACCAGCTCGGTCAGCGAGCGGATGATGCGGTCGGGCCTGACCGTCGAGCCTTCGGGCAGGCCGTCGCCGTGCACGTCGATCCAGATCGAATAGATGCCGAGGCGCTGCGGCGTCACCACTTCCCATTCCAGATTGTCGCCGATCATCCAGGTGTCCCTTGCGGAAACGCCCAGCGCCTCCATCGCGTGCAGATAGGCGCGCTCCTCCGGCTTGCCGAAACCGTGCTCACCCTCGATCTGGATATGGTCGAAGCGATGGGTCAACTCGAACCGCTCGACCTTGGCGCGCTGCATGTCGGCGGCGCCGTTGGTGACCAGCGCGAGCTTGATTCCGCGTGCCCTGAACGCGTCGATCGCGTCATGCGCGCCGGGGAAGACGAAGATTGCTTCCTCGCGATAGGTGGTGAAGCGGTCGGCGATGCGATCGGCGAGATCGTCGGGCAGCGCGCGATGGCCATTTGCGGCGAGCGCGGCGAAGCCGCCGCGCACCGTGAGCCTCCGCGCCTCGCCGAGCTTCATCCGCCAGATCGGCTCCGCAGTCGACCAGAACTGCCGCGCAAAGGCGAGCACCGCGGTTGCGACTTGCGGCGGCGGCAGCGGCGCCAGCTCTTCGGCAAACTCGTTCGCGATCGTGTTCCAGGCGATCTCGGGCCGGCCATAGGCCGACAGGATGGTGTCATCCATGTCGATCAGCATGGCGCGCGGCAGCGGCCTCGAAACAGTCATGGCCACTTCACCTCCGGCGGCATCGACGACAGGATCGAATCCACATTGCCGCCGGTCTTCAGCCCGAAGATGGTGCCGCGATCGTAGAGCAGGTTGAATTCGACATAGCGGCCGCGCCGGATCAATTGCTCCTCGCGGTCCGCGGCGGTCCAGCCTGCCGCCAAATTGCGCCTGACGATGTCGGGATAGATCTTCAGGAAGGCGCGGCCGACGTCCTTGGTGAAGGCGAGGTCGGCGTCCCAGTCACCGCTGTCGTGCCAGTCGTAGAAGATGCCGCCGATGCCGCGGGCCTCCTTGCGGTGCGGCAGGTAGAAATATTCGTCGCACCATTTCTTGTACTTGTCGTAGTCGGCAACGCCGTTCGGCTGGTTGCAGGCTTGCTTCATCGCGGCGTGGAAGGCGATGCTGTCGGCATCGTCCTGGGTGCGCCGTCGGTCGAGCACCGGTGTGAGATCGGCGCCGCCGCCGAACCAGGCTTTCGTGGTGACCACGAAGCGGGTGTTCATGTGCACGGTGGGCACGTTCGGATTGCGCATATGCGCGATCAGCGAGATGCCGGAGGCCCAGAATTTTGGATCGTCCGCGGCGCCGGGGATCTGGGCGCGAAATTCGGGCGCGAACTCGCCGTGCACGGTCGAGCAGTGCACGCCGACCTTCTCGAACAGGCGGCCGTGCATCATCGACATCACGCCGCCACCTCCAGCCGCGCCGGTATGGTCGGTGCGCTGCCAGGGCGTGCGCTTGAAGCGACCGGCTTCGCCTGGATAAAGGCTTTGCGGGGCGTCGTCCTCGAGCCGCTCGAAGCTGGCGCAGATGTCGTCGCGCAAGGCTTCGAACCAGGTGCGGGCGCGGGTCTTGCGGTCGTCGATCGTCGACATGTCCATCTGCATTCCCAGTCGCGTCCTATCTGATGCCGAGCGATTTATGCGTCTGCACGCTGAGCCGCCATTGTGGATGATGCAGGCAATAGTCGATCGCGCGCGCGGTGTTCTCGATGACCTCCGGTCCGTCCATCGGCTGCAGCGAAAAGCGCTCGAAGGCGAGGCCCTCGAACGTCTCGGGCGCGGCGAGGGCCTGCGGATAGACCAGCTTCAGCTCGTGGCCCTGGCGCAGCACCAGCTCGCTGCCGCCCTTGGGGCTGACGCAGATCCAGTCGAGCCCCTCCGGCGCTGCGATGGTGCCGTTGGTCTCGACGCCGATCTCGAAGCCGCGGGCGTGGAGCGCCTCGATCAGCGCGGCGTCGACCTGGAGCAGCGGCTCGCCTCCGGTCAGCACCACGTAGCGGTTGGCGGCGGCCGCAGTCCATTGCGCGGCGATGGTGTCGGCGAGCTCCGCGGCCGAGCCGTAGCGGCCGCCGAAGGTGCCGTCGGTTCCGACGAAATCCGTGTCGCAGAACTTGCAGGTGGCCTCAAGGCGGTCCGCCTCGCGGCCGCTCCAGAGGTTGCAGCCGGCAAAACGGCAGAACACGGACGCGCGCCCGGCATGGGCGCCTTCGCCTTGCAAGGTCAGGAAGATCTCCTTGACCGCGTAACTCAATCGTCTCTCCTCAATCTATCAGGCTTGCGGGTTCCGGATCTGCCGCAGCGCCTCGCCGGCGGCCATGGCCGCGGTCATGGCGACATTGAGCGACCGCAGCCCCGCCTTGATCGGGATCACCAGCCGGGCATCGGCGGCCTCGACCACCGCGTCCGTGACACCGGCGCTCTCGCGCCCGAATAGCAGGATGTCCGACGTCTGGTAACGGAAATCGCGGTAGTCGGTGGCAGCTTTCGTGGTGAACAGCAGCAGGCGGTAGCCATGTGCGGCGCGCCAGTCCTCGAATTTGGCCCAGGAGTCGTGTCTGATAAGGCTGACGTGGTCGAGGTAGTCCATTCCCGCCCGGCGGAACAGGCGGTCGGAGACGGGGAAGCCCGCCGGTTCGATGATATGGGCGGCGATGCCCAGGCAGGCGCAAAGCCTGAGAATCGTGCCGGTGTTCTGGGCGATGTCGGGTTGGAAAAGCGCTATCTGCATGGGCTGTGCGAGGGCTGTATCGGGGGCGATGCGGGCCGGAAATGTCTCAATAAAACATCGCCCGCCCGGGAATTCGTGCATGGCACGCTCCCGCGCCGATAGCGGGCTTGCGCTCGCCCGGCAAGGGTGCCAATAGAACGATTCTGGACTGCTGTTTCACCCGTTTAGAGGTGAATGGGCGAAGTTCTGCCGCCGCGGGGGGCCGCGGGCGCCGGCAGACTGTTCCGGGGACCTTGGGGGCTCCTGGAGCGGTTCCACCGGTGGCGTAAGAAGAAAGGGTTGGAATCGTGACGACAGCGTCTTCGGCGGACCATCCGACACGCCGTGATTTCTTATTCGTTGCAACCGGGGCAGCTGCAGCAGTAGGGGGCGCAGCCGCGCTCTGGCCCTTCATCTCCCAAATGAATCCTGACGCTTCGACTATCGCCGCCGGTGCGCCGATCGAGGTCGATCTCAGTCCGGTCGCCGAAGGTCAGGACATCAAGGTGTTCTGGCGCGGCAAGCCGATCTACATCAGCCACCGCACCAAGAAGCAGATCGACGAGGCGCGCGCCGTCAACGTGGCGAGCCTGCCTGATCCCGAGACCGACGAGGCGCGGGTCAAGTCCGGCCATGATCAATGGCTGGTCGTGATCGGTATCTGCACCCATCTCGGCTGCATCCCCATCGCCCATGAGGGCAATTACGACGGGTTCTTCTGCCCCTGCCATGGTTCGCAGTACGATTCGTCCGGCCGCATCCGCCAGGGGCCCGCGCCCGCTAACCTGCCGGTGCCGCCGTACCAGTTCGTTTCCGACACCAAAATCCAGATCGGCTGAGCCTCGGATCCTCGTCCGAAGCTTCCCGCCGTCTCGTCGTACTATTTCCTCAGGATCGCATCATGAGCGGACCATCCGACTACCAGCCGAGCAATCCGGCCCTGCAATGGATCGAGCGGCGCCTGCCGATCCTCGGCCTCATGCACTCCTCCTTCGTTGCCTATCCCACCCCGCGTAACCTGAACTATTGGTGGACCTTCGGCGCCATCCTCTCCTTCATGCTGGGGATGCAGATCCTGACCGGCGTGATCCTGGCGATGCACTATACGCCGCATGCCGATCTCGCCTTCAAGTCGGTCGAGCTGATCGTCCGTGACGTGAACTACGGCTGGCTGCTGCGCAACATGCATGCGGTCGGCGCATCGATGTTCTTTGTCGCCGTCTATGTTCACATGTTCCGCGGCCTCTATTACGGGTCCTACAAGGAGCCGCGCGAGGTGCTGTGGATCCTCGGCGTCATCATCTACCTCTTGATGATGGCGACCGGCTTCATGGGCTACGTGCTGCCCTGGGGTCAGATGAGCTTCTGGGGCGCCACGGTCATCACCAACCTGTTCTCCGCCATTCCCTATGTCGGCGAGAGCATCGTGACGCTGCTGTGGGGCGGCTATTCGGTCGGCAATCCGACGCTCAACCGCTTCTTCTCGCTGCATTACCTGCTGCCGTTCCTGATCGCGGGCGTCGTCGTGCTCCACGTCTGGGCGCTGCACGTCGCCGGCCAGAACAATCCTGACGGCGTCGAGCCGAAGACGGAAAAGGATACGGTGCCGTTTACGCCGCACGCGACCATCAAGGACATGTTCGGCGTCGCCTGCTTCATGCTGCTCTACGCCTGGTTCATCTTCTACATGCCGAACTATCTCGGCGACGCCGACAACTACATTCCGGCGAACCCGGGCGTGACGCCGCCGCACATCGTGCCGGAATGGTATTACCTGCCGTTCTACGCGATCCTGCGCTCGATCCCGAACAAGCTCGCCGGCGTCATCGGGATGTTCGGTGCGATCATCATCCTGTGCTTCCTGCCCTGGCTGGACGCCGCGAAGACGAGGTCGTCGAAGTATCGCCCGCTGGCCAAGCAGTTCTTCTGGATCTTCGTCGTGGTCTGCATCCTGCTCGGCTATCTCGGGGCGCAGCCGCCGGAAGGCATCTACGTCATTGCCGGCCGGGTCCTGACGGTCTGCTACTTCGCCTACTTCCTGATCGTGCTGCCGCTGCTCTCGCGCATCGAGAAGCCGCGGCCGGTGCCGAACTCGATCTCGGATGCGGTGCTGGCCAAGACCGGTAGCCGATCGACGCCGATGGTCTCGACCGCGATCATGCTGGCGCTCGCCGGTTCGTTGTTCGCAGGCTCGGTCGACAGCGCGAAGGCGTCTGAAGGCAGCGATACGCCTCCGGGCAACAAATGGTCGTTCTCCGGCCCTTTCGGTAAGTTCGACCGCGGCGCGCTGCAGCGCGGCCTGAAGGTCTACAAGGAGGTCTGCGCCAGCTGCCACGGCCTGTCCTATGTGGCCTTCCGCAACCTCGCCGAGCCCGGTGGGCCCAGCTATTCGGTGGCGCAGGCGGCGGCCTTCGCGTCGGAATACAAGGTCAAGGACGGTCCGAACGATGCCGGCGACATGTTCGAGCGTGCGGGGCGTCCGGCGGACTATTTCCCCTCGCCGTTCCCGAACGAGCAGGCCGCTCGCGCGGCGAACGGTGGCGCGGCGCCGCCGGACCTCTCCCTGATCACCAAGGCGCGCTCCTATAAGCGCGGCTTCCCCTGGTTCATCTTCGACTTCTTCACCCAGTTCCAGGAGCAGGGCCCGGACTACGTCTCGGCATTGCTGCAGGGCTTCGAGGACAAGGTGCCGGAAGGCGTGACCATTCCGGAGGGCTCGTACTACAACAAGTACTTCCCGGGCCACGCCATCAAGATGCCGAAGCCGCTCAGCGACGGCCAGGTGACCTATGACGACGGCTCGCCGACCACGGTCGCGCAATATTCCAAGGACGTCACCACCTTCCTGATGTGGACCGCCGAGCCGCACATGGAAGCGCGCAAGCGCCTCGGATTCCAGGTCTTCGTGTTCCTGATCCTGTTCGCGGGGCTGATGTACTTCACCAAGAAGAAGGTCTGGGCCAGCTCCCACTGAGCGCTCTGATGCGACGAGAAATGAAGAAGCCCCCGCAAGGGGGCTTTTTTGTTGGGTCCGTGTCCCGGACGCGCGAAGCGCGAGCCGGGACCCAGAATGCTCGTAGCTGGACCCCCGGATCGGCGGCGCATCACGCCGCAAGGGGCGGCGCGCTGCGCTGCATCCGGGGCACGAGAGTTTGTTTGCGCGGTGATTGCGTCGTTCGCATGCACCCGCCAAAATGCCACCAACCGCTCCCCCAAGATCTCATCGGAGGACACCATGGGAACCGCCATCACCTTCAAGCGCCCGGACGGCAAGGACGCCTCGGGCTATCTCGCCAATGCCGCGCGCGGCAATGCGCCGGGCGTGGTCGTCATCCAGGAATGGTGGGGCCTGTCGGACCAGATCAAGGGCCTGTGCGACCGCTTCGCGTTGGCCGGTTTCGACGCGCTGGCACCCGATCTCTACAAGGGCAAGGTGGTACCGTATCACGACACGGACAGCGCCAACAAGGAGATGAACTCGCTCGACTTCATGGACGCCACCACGCAGACCGTGCGCGGCGCCGCGCAATATCTGTCGCGTAACGGCGCCAAGGTCGGGCTGACCGGCTTCTGTCTCGGCGGCGCCGTCACCATCATCGGCTCGGTGCATGTGCCAGAGCTCGCGGCCGGCGTCGTGTTCTACGGCATCCCGCCGGAGCAGGCGGCCAAGCCCGCCGACGTCAAGATCCCGCTCCAGGCCCATTTCGCCAACAAGGACGATTGGTGCACACCGGAGCTGGTCAGCGGCTTCGAGAAGGCCATGAAGGCCGCCGGGAAGTCGCTGGAGCTGTTCCGCTATGACGCCGAGCACGCCTTCGTCAACGAGCAGCGCCAGGCCGTGCACGACCGCGAAGCCGCCGAACTCGCCTGGGGACGGGCGACGGAGTTTTTCAGGAAGCATCTGGGTTGAGACGGGAGCAATCGACCAGGGGCAGCGAGGGAATGTCGACATCGTTTCTCACGCGCCGCGTGCTCGGCTCGATCGTTCGACCGGTGATCGTCCTTGGCGTCCTGCTGCTGACGGCAGCTCAGGCGCCGGGACAACAAGCCTTCGTCACGCTGAACGGTAATCTCAAAACGGAGGCCTGGTGGGTCATCGCGGAATTCCAACCCTTCACGACGGAGGTTCGCGGTATCCCCGCGAACCAGATCCGCAAGAGCTGGTGCAAGGCGACTGAATTCCGCAAGGACCTGATCCCCAAAGAGCTGATGTTCGAGAACGGCACCGACGCGATGAAGGGCGCCGGCATGTCCTTTACCATCGAGGGGCGCTTCGACGGCGGCGCCACGAAGCAGATCGCCGTGGTCGGCGTGTTTCAGGAGTGTGCGGGTCCCAAGGGCAGGTTCATGCTGCTCCTCGATCAGGCGGACGGCGAGAAGCCGAAGATCCGCTTTGTCGACGCCATACGCACGAACCGCCAGTTCGCCGCTCTCTCGAAGGACAAGGGCGGCAAGCTCGTCCTTTGGGGATGCATGGAATGCGACGGCTATTCCGTCCTCAAATGGGATCGGACGAAGAACCGGTTCGGCTGGGGGCCGCAGGCCGAGGAGCCCTGAGCCAAGCAGAAGCGGCAGCCGGACGCTGCGCGCCCGGTCGCGGGGAGTAGGTTTCTCACCTTGACGCCGCCCCCGCGCCATGGTGAGTATCCGCCCATGAGCACCGCAGCCTGCCCAGCCCGTCTTTGGTGGCGCACCTCCTAAGAGGTGGCCGGTGCGATTTACCTTTCCCAAATCGTCTGAGGTCGCCTGCACAGTGCGGCGGCCTTCTCGTTTGTCCTGTGTGGCGTTCCCTCGGCAAGTTTCGTAAGAGGACGACATGAACAGGACAGTCTTTGCCCTCCCGGCCAGAAGCGACTACGCGACCCGCGCGGGTCTGGCGATCACGCGCGTGGCGGAGCAGTTTACCGGCGGCGCCAACAGGCTCGACGACCTGATCAACCTGCTCGACCGCCGCCGCGGCGTGGTGCTGTCCTCGGGCACGACCGTGCCCGGCCGCTACGAGAGCTTTGACCTCGGCTTCTCCGATCCCCCGCTCAAGCTCGAGACATCAGGCGTCAATTTCAAGCTGGAGGCGCTGAACGCGCGCGGGCAGGTGCTGATCGCCTTCCTCGGCGATGTGCTGCGCGAGCCCTGCGTCGTCATCTCCGAGAAGAACGCCACGCGCCTTGCCGGCCACATCATCCGCGGCGATGCGCCGGTCGAGGAAGACCAGCGCACGCGGCGCGCCAGCGTGATGTCGCTGGTGCGCGATATCATTGCCGCCTTCTCGGCCAATGACGACGGGTTGCTCGGCCTGTTCGGCGCTTTCGCCTACGACCTCGTGTTCCAGATCGAGGACCTCGTGCAGAAGCGCGCACGAGAGAGCGACCAGCGTGACATCGTTCTCTACGTGCCCGATCGCCTGCTGGCCTATGACCGCGCCACCGGCCGCGGCGTGGTGCTGAGCTACGATTTTGCCTGGAAGGGCAAGTCGACCGAGGGCCTGCCGCGCGAGACCGCCGAGAGTCCGTATCTGAAGACGCCGCGGCAGGGGTTTGCCGATCACGCGCCCGGCGAATATCAGGCCACCGTCGAGACGGCGCGTGCTGCGTTTGCGCGCGGCGATCTGTTCGAGGCGGTGCCGGGCCAGCTGTTCGCCGAGCCCTGCGATCGCTCGCCTGCCGAAGTGTTCCAGCGGCTCTGCGTCATCAACCCGTCGCCCTACGGCGCGCTGATGAATCTGGGTGAGGGCGAATTCCTGGTGTCGGCCTCGCCGGAAATGTTCGTGCGCTCGGACGGACGTCGGGTCGAGACCTGCCCGATCTCAGGCACGATCGCGCGCGGCACCGACGCGATCGGCGACGCCGAGCAGATCCGCCAGCTCCTGAACTCGGAGAAGGACGAGTTCGAGCTCAACATGTGCACCGACGTCGACCGCAACGACAAGGCGCGCGTCTGCGTGCCCGGCACGATCAAGGTGCTGGCGCGGCGCCAGATCGAGACCTATTCAAAGCTCTTCCACACCGTCGATCATGTCGAGGGCATGCTGCGTCCCGGCTTCGACGCGCTCGACGCCTTCCTCACCCACGCGTGGGCCGTGACCGTCACCGGCGCACCCAAGCTGTGGGCGATGCAGTTCGTCGAGGATCACGAGCGCTCGCCGCGCCGCTGGTATGCCGGCGCGATCGGCGCAGTGAACTTCGACGGCAGCATCAACACCGGCCTCACCATCCGCACTATTCGCATGAAGGATGGTCTGGCTGAAGTGCGTGTCGGCGCCACCTGTCTGTTCGACTCGGATCCTGCCGCGGAAGACCGCGAATGCCAGGTCAAGGCCGCAGCCCTGTTCCAGGCGCTGCGCGGCGATCCGCCAAAGCCGCTGTCGACTTTTGCGCCGGATGCGACCGGTTCGGGCAAGCGGGTGCTGCTGATCGACCACGACGACAGCTTCGTGCACATGCTCGCCGATTATTTCCGCCAGGTCGGCGCCGACGTCACCGTGGTCCGCCATGTGCATGCACTCGACATGCTCAAGCGGAAGACATGGGATTTGCTGGTGCTGTCGCCGGGCCCCGGCAGACCGGAAGATTTCGGGATCAAGAAGACGATCGACGCGGCGCTGGAGCAGAAGCTGCCGGTGTTTGGCGTCTGCCTCGGCGTGCAGGCGATCGGCGAATATTTCGGCGGCGAGCTCGGCCAGCTCACCCATCCCGCGCACGGCCGTCCCTCGCGGGTGCAGGTGCGCGGCGGACGCTTGATGCGCAATTTGCCGAACGAGATCGTCATCGGCCGCTATCACTCGCTCTTTGTCGAGCGCGACAGCATGCCGGAGGTGTTGTCCGTCACCGCCAGCACCGAGGACGGCGTCGCCATGGCGCTGGAGCACAAGACGCTGCCGGTCGCCGGCGTGCAATTCCATCCGGAATCGCTGATGTCGCTCAGCAATGAGGTGGGACTACGTATTGTCGAGAATGCGTTCCGGCTGGATGCTGGGGCGAATTGAGTGCAGGATATTTCACCTCGTCATTCCGGGATGGTGCGTCAGCACCAGATCCGGAATCTCGAGATTCCGGGTTCGATGCTGACGCATCGCCCCGGAATGACAACTGAGATGAGAACCGAATGACCTTTGACCACGACATCAAGGCGAGCGTCCGGACCATTCCCGACTATCCCAAGCCGGGGATCATGTTCCGCGATATCACGACCCTGCTCGCGGACGCGCGCGCGTTCCGCCGCGCGGTCGACGAGCTCGTCAACCCCTGGGCCGGCAACAAGATCGACAAGGTCGCCGGCATGGAGGCGAGGGGCTTCATCATCGGCGGTGCGGTGGCGCACCAGCTCTCGGCCGGCTTCGTGCCGATCCGCAAGAAGGGCAAGCTGCCGCACACCACCGTGCGCATCGCTTATTCGCTCGAATACGGCATCGACGAGATGGAGATGCATGTCGACGCCATCCAGCCCGGCGAGCGCGTCATCCTGGTCGACGACCTCATCGCCACCGGCGGCACCGCGGAAGGCGCGGTGAAGCTGCTGCGCCAGATCGGCGCCAACGTCGTCGCCGCCTGCTTCATCATCGATCTGCCCGAGCTCGGCGGCGCCGCCAAGCTGCGCGCCATGGACGTGCCGGTGCGCACGCTGATGACGTTCGAGGGACACTGAGAGGTCGCCACGATCTTCAGATCGCCTCGGCCTTCAGTTCATCCCGCCAATGCAGCAGGCGCTCCTTCAGGAGCGCGTTCCTGACATAGGCGGTTTCCTCATCCTCCAGGCGCTCGCATTCGCCAAAGGTCAGGCCGGGCTCGCCATGCGCATTCCAGGCAGCCTGAAGGCTGCGGCAGGTGTGGCTGCCCTGGCGCAGCGAGAACCAGATGCGGTTCCGGATCGTCTCCAGGTTCGGCGCCTGGCCGACCCAGGCCTCGCCCGAGACCGCGCAACGCACGACGAAGATGCCCGCAATGGTCTTCCGCTCCTTGTAGGCGGCGATCGCTGCTTTCCGGTCGATGCTCACGGTGACGGGCCTTGCTGAGGGGGATATTGATGCCCGCCTCAATAAGCCCGCTCCAACCCGCAGTCAATATTATCCGGGTGAAATTATCTAGGATCGCTGAAGGATCAGGCTGAGCTCGAGCTCGCGGAAGGCAAAGTAATTCCGCCGGGTCCATTGGTGCAGCTCGGTGGAGGCGTCCTTCTCCTGGCGCAGATAGCCGGTGAAGGAGAAGTTCAGCCGGTCGACATAGGTCTTGAGGAAGCCGGGCAAGGCAGGCAGGCGGAACAGCCGGCCGCCGGCCATCGCGGCCGGCAGCTCGCCGCGCACGACATATTCATTGTCCACGGTGATCAGGTTCATCCGCGGGATCTGCCCGCGCAGCATCTCGTGGGCGCGGGCGGAGGCGCGATCGGTGTCGGCGACGAACAGGATCTGAGGCGCGACATGGCGGCGGGCGGCCTCCTTCAAGAGGCCGATCTCGTCGGTCATCTTGAAGAACTCGTCGAAGGCGTGGAAGCCGAGGTCGATCACCTTGGCCATGCCATCATCGACGATGACGCGGTCCATCAGCTGCATCTTGCCGTAGGTGTCGATCACGTCGGCGGTCTCCGTGATCTTTGGCAGGTAGTCGAGCAGCGACGGTTCCTTCAGATTGACGTCGAAGGCCGCGACGTTGCCGTTCTTGAGCAGCAGAAATTCAGCGAGCAGCCGCGCCAGCAGTGTCTTGCCGACCTGCGGGCGGGGCGAGCAGATGATGTAGACGGGCGTGGCGGGCATCGGCAGCTATATCAGTCGAACCTAGCGACCAATCCAGCCGTATCAGCCCTGCTTGCGCAACTATTTTTCGCTGTTGCGGGTCGCGGGCTTCGAGCCGACGATGTCGGTCAGCCGGATCCGGTCGAACTCGCTCCAGACATTGGCCAGCCAGTGCCGGACATAGCCGCGCAGCACGAACGAATAGTTCGCGGCCTCGTCGCTGATGCCCTTGTTGGCGACGAATTTCAGGAACGGGACGGACGAAACCTCGACCTGCTCATAGGCCATTTCGTTGAGCTTGGGGATGGTCAGCTCGGTCGCGTCCTTGATGCGGTGGAAGTAGGAATTGTAGGTCGCCTGGTCCCATTGAAAGAACTGGGTGTCGTTGATGAAGTTCTTCACCAGGAAATATTTTGCGCCGGTCATGAAGCCCGCGGTTTCGGCGATCTCGTCCAGCGAGGCGATCGAGGGTCCGAGGATGTGGAACACCGCGAAGGTGATCTGGCCTGCCTTGGCGGCATCCAAGAAGCCGATGTCGCGCAGCGAGGCCAGCGCCGGCGAGAGCAGGCCGGCGCGGACGTCGATCACGGTGACCGACGGGCTGGTCGCGTTGAGCGTATCGAAGATCTTCATCTGATCGGCCGTCGTCGTCATGTCGACGATCTCGGTGATGTCGGGGTGGAAGCGCTTCAGGGTTCCGCGCGGCGATTCCGTGTCGAAGGCGCGCGTCGGCACGTTGTTGGCCGAGAAATAATCGAGCAAGGTGCGCGATACCGTGGTCTTGCCGACCCCGCCCTTGTCCGCGCCCACCACAACCACTGCCGGCTTTGCCATTGCTGTCCCCTAACGCGCGCCCCCGATCGCGAGGTCGCAATCGGCCGGGCCCCAAATCGATGTCCGAAGGATGTCCCAAGTCTGCTGTTGGGCGCGAACATGGCAGAAACAAGGGAGAATTCAATTCCTCGGCATGCCGATACGGCAATTCCCGAAGTTTTTCCCAATCGCGGCGAAACCCGCTGCGCGTGGCAGGACATCGCGTGCTTAATGACGGCCCCAGGGACCCATGAGATTGCCCGCCGGGTTGCTGCTCGCGGTCCCGGAGGGGCCGGGTGCGGGCAGGGGCGGCGGAGCGGCCGCATCGTCCCACGGGCCATGACGCAGCGGCGGTGGGGCGTCCTGCGGGTCAGCTTGCGCCTCGGGCTCGTCCGTCTCCTCGGTCGGCGGCAGCGGGCCCGGATCGTGGCCGCCGGCGAACTTGACGAGCGCGTCGACCCGGGATTGCACGGACGGGTGGGTCGCGAACAGATCGGCAAAGCCCTCGCGGGGATTGTCGACGCAGAGCTCCATCACAGCCGAGGTCGCGCCGGGCAGCTCGCCGCGATTCTCGATCTTGCGCAGCGCCGAGATCATCGCATCGGGGTCTTTCGTCAGCTCGACGGAGCCCGCGTCGGCGAGATATTCGCGCGAACGCGACAGTGCGAGCTTGACAACCTGGGACAGCAGCCAGGCCACCACGATCAGCACGATCGCGATGATGATGACGATCCCCGCGCCGCCGCCGGAACTCTTGTTGTCGCTCGATGACGAGGACGACCGCGACGACGAGGAGGAGGAGCCCGAGGACCATGAGCCGCCGGAGCCGGAGCTCCAATTGAAATTGGTGAACAGGCGGAAGAACAATTCGCCGAAGAAGCCGACCACGCCTGCGATGATGACGGCGACCACCATCAGCTGCACGTCGCCGTTCTTGATGTGGGTCAGCTCATGGCCCAGCACCGCCTCGATCTCCTTGTCATCAAGCGCATCGAGCAGACCCGTGGTGACGGTGATCGAATATTGCCTGGGATTGAGGCCGGTCGCGAACGCGTTCAGCGCCGGGCTCTCCATGATCTTCAGCTTCGGCATGGTAATGCCGCGCGAGATGCAGAGGTTTTCCAGCAGATTGTAGAGCCGCGGCTCCTCCTGCCGGGTAACGTCGTGGCCGCCGGTCACCGCGTCGATCATCGACTGGTGGAAGAAATAGGCGATCACGACCCAGGCCGCCGCCACGATCGTCGCAACCGGTGCGGCCACGATCAGATCGTGGAGGGCGCGCCTCAGGTAATAGACGACGGTCTCATTGCCGTTGATGACGACTTCGGCGACCAACGCGCCAGCATAGACCAGCACGTAGACCAGCATGAACAGGCCGGCGAGCAGAAGCATCGAACGAAACCTGTTCGAGGCGATGTGCGTGTAGAGACCATACGCGGCCATGACGCGGGTGCCCTGCCGGCCTATCGGCTCAAGATCAGAACTTCACCTGCGGCGCGGCCTCGACCTCGGTGCGGCTGGCGCCGAGATCGAAGAAGTCCTTCCTGGTGAAGCCGAACATGCCGGCGAACAAAGCGGCGGGCAGCTGCTGGATGCCGGTGTTGTATTCCTGGACCGCGTTGTTGAAGAAGCGGCGGCTCGCCGCGATCTTGTTCTCGAGGTCGGAAAGCTCGGATGCGAGCTGCTGGAAATTGGCGTTGGCCTTGAGGTCGGGATAGGCCTCCGACAGCGCGATCAGCCGGCCGAGCGCGCCGGACAGCTGGTTCTCGGCCGCGGACACCTGCGCCGGCCCCTGCGCCGACATCGCCGAATTGCGTGCCTTGATGACGTCGTCGAGCGTGCCGCGCTCGTGCGAGGCGTAGCCCTTCACCGTCTCGACCAGGTTCGGGATCAGGTCGTGGCGCTGCTTGAGCTGCACGTCGATATCGGCAAAGGCCTGGCCGACGCGCTGGCTCAGCGCCACCAGGCGGTTGTAGGCGCTGAAGGCGAACAGCGCGAGGACGACGATGACGCCGAGAACGATCCAGCCGGTCGACATGGAGAACTCCTGAAGGGGGAAGAAGGCGGGCGCTAGCCTAGACCAAATTGGCGCAGGATGAGAGCCCGGCGCAGAGGAGAGGTAAGGCTTGGTCGAATGTGGAGCCGCCCGCGTTCAAAGCAAAAGTCCGGAACGAGGTTAACTTTCGGACAGAACGGCGTCGCCCCAGCGCCAGCGGCGTGCCCCGGCATAGGCGGCCTTGTCGCGACGAGGCACCCTCGTGATGGCGACGCCATCCTCGGTGCAGAGCTTGGCCGTGATCTCGGCCTTGCCGACATCCGGCGGCGCCAGCACGCGCGCGGCGCGCACGGCGGGCGGCGTGCGGGTCAGCGCGACGTAGATGAAGCGCTCGTCCTCGAATGGCACCTCCGCGCCCTTGATTTGCCGGTGTGCCTGCGAGCGCGGCAGGCGCTGGTTGAAATGGCACCAGTCGGGCGCGGTGAGCGGGCAGGGTTTTTCGTGCGGGCAGGGGGCGGCGACGAAGGCGCCGGCCGCGATCAATTGCTGGCGCAGCGCGAGGATGCGCGCGGTGCCGGCTGGCGTGCCGGGCTCGATCACGACCAGTGCGTGGCGCGCTTTCGCCCACATGGCCGCGGCGAGCGCGCGCTGCTCGCTTTCACTGAGCTCGCCGATGACATAGCTCGCAACCACGAGATCCGCTTGCGCGACCTCGGCGAGGTTGCCGCCGGCATCGCCCGGCAGATAGCGGCATTCCGCCAGCCGCGTGCTGTCGCGCGCGAGTTCGAGCGCGAGCCGGCTCAAAGTGGCATTGGCGTCGAGAAGGGTAAAATCCTGTAGCGAGGGAAAGGCCTCCGCGGCGGCCCAGCTCGCGGTGCCCGGGCCGGCGCCAACGTCCAGCAGCGTTTCCGGAGCCAGATCCGGTGCGATCTCGGTCAGCGCATTCAGGCTTGCGGCGACGGCCGCGTAGGTCGCCGGCATGCGCGCCAGCGCATAGGCGAGCGCATCGGCGTCCGACTTGATCGTGCCGGAGCCGCCGCCGGCGCGGTAGCTGGTCGAGATTTTCTGCGAACGCTGTGCGGCGTCGGTACGGGAGAAGCCCTGCAGCCTGCCGTCAAGGGCGGCTTTCAATTCGGCGGGGAGGGTGGGTGAGATCATCATCAACCTCCCATCATTCCGGGGCGCGCGAAGCGCGAACCTGGAATCCAGAGATTGTGGTTCGAGATTCCGGGCTCGATGCTGCGCATCGCCCCGGAATGACGGTCAATCTTCTCAAGCCACGTTCTGGTCGAGGATGTCCACCGCCTCTGACAGGCTGACCGACACCAGCTGCGACACGCCGCGCTCAGCCATCGTAACGCCGAACAGCCGGTTCATCCGCGCCATCGTGATCGGATTGTGCGTGATGATGATGAAGCGCGTGTCGGTCGAGCCGGTCATTTCGTGGAGGAGGTTGCAGTACCGTTCGACGTTGTGGTCGTCGAGCGGCGCGTCGACTTCGTCCAGCACGCAGATCGGCGAAGGGTTGGTCAAGAACACCGCGAAGATCAGCGCCATCGCGGTCAGCGCCTGCTCGCCGCCCGACAGCAGCGACAGCGTCTGCGGCTTCTTGCCCGGCGGCTTGGCGATGATTTCGAGGCCGGCTTCCAGCGGGTCGTCGCTCTCGATCAGATGCAGCGCGGCCTCGCCGCCGCCGAACAGCTCGACGAACAGGCGCTTGAAGTGGTTGTTGACGACCTCGAACGAGGTCAGGAGACGCTCGCGCGCTTCCTTGTTGAGGCTCTGGATGCCCTGGCGCAGCCGCTTGATGGCTTCGACGAGGTCGTCGCGCTCGGTGACCAGACCCGTGTGCTGGGTCTCGACCTCGCGCAGCTCTTCTTCAGCGCGGAGGTTGACGGCCCCTAGGCGCTCGCGGTCGCGGCGCATCTTTTCGAGGTCTTCCTCGATGTCGTGCAGCGGCGGCAGCTCCGCGCCGGGCTCGATCTCGGCGAGGCCGGCGACGGCCTGCGGCTCGACCTCGAGCATGTCGCGGATCTCGCGTTCGATGTCCTCGAGACGGCGCCGCGCGCCTTCCATGCGCTCCTCGGCGCGGGCGGTGGCCTCGCGCGAGCTGGAGAGGGCTTCGAGCGTCAGCTTGGCGACGCGATCGGTCTCCGCCATCGCGCTTTCCGCGGTGGCGAGCGCGTCGGCGGCCATGCGGCGGTCGTTCTCGGCATATTCGATCTCGGTGATCAGCGCGCTGCGCTTCTCGGCGAACACTTGCGGCGCGTTTTCGAGATCGCTGCGCTCGATCGTGAGTTCGGCAATGCGGGCCTGGATGGTGTCGATGTGGGAGGCCGCGCTCTCCTTGCGGTTCTGCCACTCGGTGCGTTCGGCGAGGATCGCCTGCACGCGGCGGTCGGCCAGCTCGGCCTCGCGTGCCAGCGCCTGCGCCTCGGCGCGGACCTGCGCGGCCATGCGGCGATGGCCTTCGATGTCGCTGCGAACCGCGGCCAGACGGGTCTCGGTATCCTCGCTCGACGGCAGCTCGGAGATGCCGGCTTCTGCGTATTCGTAGGCGGCCTCGGCCTCGGCGCGGTCGGCGGCGAGACGGCTGTGCGCTTCCGACAGCGTCGCCTTGCGCGCGGCGTGGCGGCTGATCTCGCGCTCGGCGGTGGCATGGCGTTCACGCGCGACGTTGAGCTCGCGCTGGGCGGCGCGCCAGGCTTCGCGGCTGGCGCCTTCGGTGCTCGCGGCCATCTGCAGCTCGGACTCGGCGTTCTCCAGCGCCTGACGCTTGATCTGCGCGTCGATGCGGGCCTGCTCCAGCTCGTTCTCGATGTCGACGAGACGGGCGCGCTCGGCGAGGCGGCGGGCTGCACCGGTCGGCGCATGCGCCGCCGCGACAAAGCCGTCCCAGCGCCAGACGTCGCCCTCGGGCGAGACCAGCCGCTGGCCGGTCTTGAGCTGCGAGACCAGCTCGGCACCGCGCTCGCGCGGAACCACGCCGATCTGGGCCAGACGGCGCGTCAGCTCGGCCGGCGCCTGCACATGATTGGCGAGCGGCACGGCGCCTTCCGGCAGCTCCGGATCGCCGTCGGTGTGTCCGACATTGGTCCAGCGCATCGGCGCCGACGGGTCGATCGGGGCATCGAGATCGTCGCCGAGCGCGGCGCCGATGGCCTTTTCAAAGCCCTTGTCGACGGTGATGCCGTCGATGATCGGCGGCCACAGATTCTTGGTCTCGCCGTTGAGGATCTTGGAGATCGTGCGCGCCTCGGTTTCGAGCCGCTGTGCGCGCTTGTCGGCCTCGACCAGCGGCGAGCGCGAGGATTCCAGCGTCTGGCGTGCCGCGACGTGGGCGGCTTCGCTCGCTTGCGCCGCGGCTTCCGAGGCGGCCAGCGTCTGCTCCGCGGTCTCGACCGTCGCGGTCAGCTCGTCGAGATCGCCAAAGCCGCCAGTCTCGGCGGCAAGCTTCTGCTCTTCCGCAGCGACGTTCGCGATCTCCTGGTCGAGCCGGGCCAGCTTGTCGCGGTGGGTGCGGACGTTGGCCTCGAGCTGGTTGCGCTTGGCGGTGAGGTCGGCCAGCGCGGTGGTGAGCTCGGCGAACTGCTGTTCGGTTTCGGTCAGCACCGCCTCGGCTTCGCCGACGCGCTCGTCGACACCGGAGCGCTTCTCGACGCGCGACTTGATCTCTTCCTTCAGCTCGGAATCTTCGGTGTCGAGCCGCTGCAGCGCGACGTCGGCGTCCATGGTCTGCTGCTGGGCGCGGGAGATATCGCCTTCGAACTGGGCAAGGCGGCGCTCGAGCTCGGCGACGCGCTCCTTGGCGCGCTCCTCCTCGCGGTCGAGCAGCTCGCGAGCATTGGTCAGGCGCTGCAAGCCTGCGGCGGCGCGCGCCTCGGCATCGCGTAGCGCCGGCATTTCGGCGGCGCGGATCGCCTGGATGCGGGCGGCTTCGGCCTGGTGCTGGGTGCGCTCGGCCATCTCGCGCACCGCGAGATCGTGGGTCTGGCCGGATTCGTTGACGTCGGCATGCGCGCCGACCCAGCGCAGGTGGAACAGGGTTGCTTCGGCCTTGCGGACCTTGGCCGCGACCTCGCGGTAGCGCACGGCCTGGCGGGCCTGCTTCTTCAGGCCTTCCATTTGTCCTGCGAGCTGGCCGATCACGTCCTCGACGCGGGTGAGGTTGGTTTCGGCCGCCTTCAGCCGCAGCTCGGCCTCGTGGCGGCGGGCGTGCAGACCGGCGACGCCGGCAGCGTCTTCCAGCACGCGACGGCGCTGCTCGGGCTTGGCCTGGATGATCTCGCCGATCTTGCCTTGGTGGACGAGAGCCGGCGAACGCGCGCCGGTGGCGGCATCCGCAAACAGGATCTGCACGTCGCGGGCGCGCACGTCGCGGCCGTTGATGCGATAGACCGACCCCGCCTCGCGCTCGATGCGGCGGGAGATTTCGAGCAGCTGGCTGTCGTTCATCGCCGCCGGCGCGGTGCGATCGGCATTGTCGATCGTCATCGTCACTTCGGCGTGGTTGCGCGCGGGACGGTTGCCGGAGCCTGCGAAGATCACCGCGTCCATGTCGGCGGCGCGCAGCGACTTGTACGAGGTCTCACCCATCGCCCAGCGCAGCGCTTCGACGAGATTCGACTTGCCGCAGCCGTTGGGGCCGACCACGCCGGTCAGGCCGGGCTCGATGACGAAGTCCGTGGGCTCAACGAAGGACTTGAAACCGTGAAGGCGCAGGCGGGTGATTTTCATAAGCACGCATCTCTGTTGGCAGGCGCGAATCCCCCTGCCGGGACACTACCATGGAAGACAGTGTCGCTATCCGGGTGAGTCGCGCGAGGCGCCTCATGCGGCTGGACAATGGCCGCGGTGCCCCGCGAGGGCAACCGGCCAAAGCCGCTTTTCCCAAGGGATTTATGCCGGGAAAGATACGGATTTCGAGATGCGAATCAGAATCTTGACGAGCGAATCAGCTCTTCAGCAGCGGATTGATCTTCTTGGCGAATTCCTCGAACGAGGCCTCACCCTTGATCTTCTCGCCGTTGATGAAGAAGGTCGGCGTCGAATCCACCTTCAGAACGTCGCTGGCATATTTCTGGTCGGCGGCGATCTTGTCGAGCAGCGCCTGGTCCTTCAGGCAGGCCTCGACCTGCTGCTGGGTGAGGCCGGCCTGCTTGCCGATCCGCGTCAGGGTCTCGGTGGTGTTCTTCACCACCCAGTCGTTCTGCTGGCGGAACAGCATGTCGGTGACGGCGAAGTATTTCGGCCCATCACCATTGGCGATGCAGCGCGACAGCATCGAGCCGGCGGCGGCTTTGATGTCGAGCGGGAACTCGCGGAAGATGTAACGCACCTTGCCGGTGTCGATGTATTCCTTCTTGATCTTCGGGAACACCTGCTCGTTGAAGGCGGCGCAGTGCGGGCAGGTCATCGAGGCGTATTCGGTGATGGTGACGGCGGCATCGTTCGGGCCGAGCGCCATGTCGGGCAGTGACACGGGCTTGGTGACGTCGGCGGCGGACTGCGCCGCGGCCTCCGAGATGAACCGCAGCGGCGACAGCCCGGCGAGCGCGGCAAGCCCGGTCAGCGACAGCATCGTGGTGAAGGCGCGGCGGGTGATGATCAAGGTCGGCTCCCGAATTGGCAAAAATGTCGCCCCAGGGGGTCTATGAGGTTCCCGCCCGGGCGGCCTGTCGCTAGCTTGAAACGTAGCTTGAGGCAATGGCGAGCGGTAGAGACGGGTCCAGATTGGCCGCGAAATAAGGCTCAATTTCGCTTGATGGCGGCCCCCAGCCGCGCCAGCGCCGTCTTCAGTTGTTCATCTTCGATATCGCCCAGGCTCTCCGCCACCTTGGCCACCGATTTGGGATCGGGCGGGCCGGGCCGGACCGGTCGGCGCGGGCGCGACAGTGGAGCCTGGCGGAAGGCGAGCTTGCCGACCGCGCTCCAGCCGAAGAAGCGGTTGACGCGCTCCAGGATCACGTCCGCGGAATGCTGGATCTCCAGCGCCATCGGCCCCTCGACCCGCAGCACCAGGGTCGCCGGCTCCTGCGGCTGGCCCTCCACCGGGCGCGGCCATTGCATCTTCAGCGGCTCGGCATGGGCCGCGATCTCGGGACCTGCAATCTGCGCCCACCGCGTCACCAGCTCGCGCGCCGCAAAGCCCTGCTTGGCATAGGCCTCGGCAAAGACGTCGTTGAGCAGGATGCCCAGCGGCTTGGCGCTGATCGGACCGGGTTTGGGAGGGAATTTGGACATGGGTCCTTATAGCACTTCGGCGGGCGGGCCACAGACCCGCGGCGCGTCATGGCCGGGCCTAGCCGTCCGAAGGACGGCGTCGCTTCCGCTCGCCTATGTCCCGGCCATCCCGTTCTTCCCTCGAAGAAAGGCGTGGATGCCCGCGACGAGCGCGGGCATGACGTAGAGAGGCCGGTGCATTGCCGTTACAGTGCAGGAATGAGCTCCAGATCCGTCCGTAAGCCGAAGCCGGAACCTTCTCAGCCGGAGACATCATCACGCCCGGTGGCGTTGCTTGCTTGGTACGACCGCCACCGCCGCCGGTTGCCCTGGCGTGCCGCGCCCGGCGAGACGTCGGACCCATACCGCGTCTGGCTGTCGGAGATCATGCTGCAGCAGACCACGGTGAAGGCGGTCGGGCCCTATTTCGAAAAATTCGTCGCGCGCTGGCCGGATGTCACTGCGCTCGGACGGGCCTCGCAGGATGATGTGCTGCGGATGTGGGCCGGGCTAGGCTATTACTCGCGCGCGCGTAACCTGTACGCCTGCGCGGTCGCGGTGACGCGCGAGCATGGCGGCATCTTTCCCGACACCGAGGAGAGGCTGCGTGCGCTGCCGGGCATCGGGCCGTACACGGCGGCGGCGATCGCGGCGATCGCCTTCGATCGCCACACCATGCCGGTCGACGGCAATATCGAGCGCGTGGTGTCGCGGCTCTTTGCAGTTGAAGATCAGCTCCCGCAGGCGAAACCTCTGATCCAGCAACTAGCGGCGACGCTGCTTGCAAACTCCCGCGCCGGCGACAGCGCGCAGGCGCTGATGGATCTCGGCGCCTCGATCTGCACGCCGAAAAAGCCGGCCTGCTCGCTGTGTCCGCTGAACGAGGATTGCACGGCGCGCCTCCAAGGCACGCAGGAGACCTTTCCGCGCAAGGCGCCGAAGAAGAGCGGAACGTTGCGGCGCGGAGCGGCCTTCGTCGTCACACGCGGCGAGGATCTGCTGGTCCGCGGCCGGCCCGAAAAGGGCCTGCTCGGCGGCATGACCGAAGTGCCCGGCTCGGACTGGCTCGCCGGCCAGGACGACGCGGCGGCGAAGCTGCAGGCGCCGGCGCTGAAGGGGCTGTCGCGCTGGCAGCGCAAAATGAGCGTCGTCACCCACGTCTTCACACATTTTCCGCTGGAGCTGGTGGTCTACACGGCGAAGGCCGCAGCCCGCACCCGTGCGCCCGAGGGCATGCGCTGGGTGCCGCTCGCCACCCTTGCGGACGAGGCGCTGCCCAATGTCATGCGCAAGGTCATTGCGCACGCGCTCAACCTTTCAGCGGGCTCGTCCTCCTGACAGCACGCTGGCAGCAGCGCTACGCTATCGGGGTGCGAAACGGAGGCTGCCAATGGTCAAGACCGCGCTCGACAATTTTCCCAGGCCACCCTGTGCGGAGCTCTTGGGATGGCGCCTGCTCGATGCCCGCCCCGAGGAGGGCTGGATCAAGCTCGGCTTCGAGGGCAAGCCGGAGTTCTGCAATCCGGCGGGCTTCATCCAGGGCGGCATGCTCTCGGCCATGCTCGACGACACCATGGGCCCGGCCGTGCTGGTGATGAGCGAGGGCCGGCTCTATACCACCACCATCAGCATGACCGTGAATTTCCTCAGCCCCGCCAAGCCCGGTCCGATCATCGGGGAGGCGACGGTGACGCAGCTCGGCAAGACGATTGCGTTCGTCGAGGCCAAGCTGATGGCGGAGAACGGCACGGTGCTGGCAACGGCAAGCGCGACCGAGCGGTTGCTGGAAGCGGCAAGGGTGGTGCGGTAGTCGTTACCGTCGGGGCCGTGTCGCGGAGTGCTGCGCGCAAGGCTTATACAGCGCCCGAAGTGCTTTGCCGCGCAGCAAGATGAGTTGCGGCCTCAACCCGCCGCGCGCCGCGATCCAACGCTGCACCGGCCCGGGATACATGGAGTATAGGTAATTGGTGGCGTCAGGGTCGGTAATCGTCCTTCCTTTCCGACCGAAATCCCAAGCAGCGTGGAAGCCGAGAGCGGCCTTCGAGGTCACACAGATTTTGTCAGCGGCAACTGCACCGAGAACGATGGTGCACGATGAGGCACAAAGTCCATCGATGATGACGGTCTCTCCGGAAGTGCGCAGGCGTTCATATCTGTCAACATAGGTGTCGATTAGCCCGCCACGATCGCCGGCGATCCGTATCGCCGCATGACTTGCGTGCATTTCGGCCAGCAAGATAGCCGCCGCAAGCAACCCCGCCCGGAACTTCATGATCGCAGCCTCGGTTATTCGCGTCTATCGAATGGACAAATTTCTTTTCTCTCGCATCCAAGGATTGGCTTAGATCGAAGCGCACCAGCGGGCGGTTGCGGCCGCTCATGGTCTTCAGCCTCGGCCTGAAAGCGCTGGACCATCCCGGGACTTTGAAAAAGACAGGCGTTGATCTAGGTCAATTGGACATGCAGGGCGCGCCAAATGATGGGGCAAGTGCCTGTCCCGTTGACGGCATCACCCTGCGGATAGAACCGGCACTCCAATGACGGGAGGACGCCCATGTTTCGATATGCTCTGGTTGGCTTGGCCGCGGCCGCACTTGTCGGCGCAAGCCTTGTTCCCGATGACGCACTCGCGCGCGGCGGCCGCGGAGGAGGTGGCGGCTATCGGGGAGGGGGATTTCACGGTGGAGGCGCGCACTACAGAGGCGGTGCCGTTCACGCTGGTCGCTACGGCGGCCGCGCTCACGTCTCCCGGCCGATAGCAGGGTACCCCGTAGCACGTACTGCGGCGCGTAGAGGCGTCTACCGGGGAGCCGCATACGGAGCCGCGGCAGTCGGAGTCGGAGCGGCGGCGGCTGGTGCATACGGCTACTACAACAACCGTTGCTACGATGCCTACGGCAACTGGGTGTGTTCCAGACAGTATGGATATTGATGGGCCGTGACGGACGCGGGGCGGTTGGACAACTCTTGCCGCCCCGCCTTCAGGCGCTCACGCGCTTCGCATCTCCACTGACGATCGGCGGCTTCGCGTTCAGCGCCTCGACCTGGAAGCCCGCAACGCGCTTGTAGTTGGCGGCGATGTCTTCCAGTTCCTTCTGCGACAGCACGTCGGTGACGACCTCAAAGCCGTCGGGCGCGCGCTCTTCGACCAGTTGCATGACCTGCTCGGGTCCGTTCTTGCGGTTGAGCAGGACGAGGTCGGTGGTCGCGGGGCGGCGCTCGGCCTCATAGGCGAGCAGCGCCGCGGTCGTCGGTCCATGCGCGAGAATCTCGCGGGTGATGGTGCGGGCATCGAGGATGGCCTGCGAGGCGCCGTTCGAGCCGATCGGGTACATCGGATGCGCGGCATCGCCCATTAGCGTGACCTTGCCGAAGGTCCATTGCGAGACCGGATCGCGGTCGACCAGCGGATATTCATAGGCGTGCGGGCAGTTCTTGATCAGGCCGGGCACGTCAAGCCAGTCGAACTGCCAGCTCTCGAACCAGGGCAGGAACTCCTCCAGCCGCGCGGTGCGGTTATAGTCCTCGCGCCGCCACTGATAGGTCGGCGGCATGTGGCGCTCGGCGACCCAGTTGATCAGATGGTTGCCCGCCGCGTCCGGCGCCTTGCTGATCGGATAGCAGACGAATTTCAGGATCTCATGGCCGGCCATGATCATGGTGCGGCCGGTCAGGAAGGCCTTGGAAGGCGTGACGCCGCGCCAGAGGATGCGGCCGTTCCAGATCGGCGGACCTTCATTGGGATAGAGCTTTTCGCGCGCGGCGGAATGGATGCCGTCGGCGGCGATCAGGATCGCGCCGTCGTAAGTCCCGGCGGCCTTGCCGGTTGCCCGGTCGATGAAGTCGGCGCGCACGCCATCTGCCGTCTCGGTCCAGCCGGTCAGATGGTGGCTGGTGAGGATGTTGTCGCGGCCGAGCCGCTCGATCGCGGTGTCGAGCAGGAGCTGTTGCAGCGTGCCGCGATGGATCGAGAATTGCGGCCATTTGTAGCCGGCCTCCAGCCCGCGCGGCTCGCTCCAGATCGGCTTGCCGTGCTTGGAGAAATAGGCGAGCTCGCGCGTCCGCACCCCGCTGGCGTCCAGTCTGTCCATCAGCCCGAGCTCGATCAGCTCGCGCACCGCATGCGGCAGCACGTTGATGCCGACGCCGAGCGGCTTCAGTTCCGCGACGCTTTCGAAGACTTTTGCGGGAACGCCGATCTGGTGCAGGCTGAGCGCAAGCGTCAGCCCGCCGATGCCGCCACCGGCGATGAGTACGGTCATGACAAAATCCCCCTCCGATTGACGGCGTCTTCGCACAGCCGGGCGGCGGTGGGCAACTGCGAAGAGGTCCCCTATGGACGGGGCGGCGGAGGGCCGTTAACCTCGGGCTTTCCCATGAGGTCCGACATGCTCAAGCTCTACTACGCCACCGGCACCTGCGCGCTCGCCACCTACATCACCCTGGAGGAGGCCGGCGCCGACTACGCGGCTGAGCGGCTGAGCTTCAAGGACAACCAGCAGAACAGCCCGGACTATCTCAAGATCAACCCGAAGGGGCGTGTGCCGGCGCTGGTGACGGATCGCGGCGTCCTCACCGAGACGCCGGCGATGCTGGCCTATCTCGCGCAGACCTTCCCCAAGGCGAAGCTCGCGCCGCTCGATGATCCCTTCGACTTCGCCCAGGTGCAGTCGTTCAACTCCTACCTCTGCTCGACCGTGCACATCAATCATGCCCACAAGATGCGCGGTCCGCGCTGGGCGACGCAGGAGAGCTCGTTCGCCGACATGAAGGCGATGGTCCCGAAGACCATGGCCGCCTGCTTCGCCCTGATCGAGCAGAAGATGTTTCGGGGGCCCTGGGTGATGGGCGATCAGTTCACGATCTGCGATCCGTATCTCTACACCCTCTCGACCTGGCTCGAAGGCGACAGCGTCGACATCAACGCGACCCCGAAGATCGCCGAGCATTTCAAGCGCATGTCCGAGCGCCCCGCCGTGGCAAAGGTGATGGAAGCGCAGAAGGCGTGACAAATACGCGGTGTCGTCCCGGGCAAGCGCAAGCGCAGACCCGGGACCCATACCGCGGAATCTATCGATTGCGATCGGTAGCAATCCCGAACGAGCAGTCTTCGCCAAACCGCATCCTGTGGTTATGGGTCCCGGATCGGCGCTCCGCTTCGCTGCGCTTGTCCGGGACGACACCGTGTTTGGTGAAGCAGCATCCTACCCAGCCTTCCGCTTCTCCAGCTCCCGCCCCGTCTGCAGCATCAGTCGGCGCAGCCAGATCGAGCCGGGGTCCATCTGGGCGCGGGTCGGGTAGAACATGAACTGCTCGTCGATCCCGGGGTCGAGCGGTGGCGTCACGGTGACGAGGCCGAGCTGTTTCGACAGTGCCGCGATCAGCCGGCGCGGCACGAAGGCGACGAGATCGGTGCGGGCAGCGACGTGCAGCGCTTCGAGATAGCCTGACACGACCAGCGAGATGTGCCGCTCGATGCCCTTGGCGCGCAGCCAGGTGTCGATCAGATCCTCGTTGCTGCCTCGGATGATCACGCCGACATGGCGCGCGCCCAGGAACGTCTCGCGCCGCTTCAGCTTCGCCGCCAAGGGGTGGCCGCGCCGCACCGCCAGCGCGTCGCTGTCGACGTAGAGCAGCTGGCGGTGAAAGCCCTTGAAGGCGTTGCCGATCGAGATCACGAGGTCGATGGTGCGGGCGAACTCGGCGTGGAAAATCGCCGATCCCCGCCATGGCACGATGTCGATGCGGACGTTGGGCGCGGCCCGCGTCACCTTCTCCATCAGCGGCGGCATCAGCAGCTCGACTGCGAGATCCGGCATCATCAGGCGGAATTGCCGCTCGCTGCGTGCGGCGTCGAAGTCATCAGGCACGAACAGCCCGCGCACCTGATCGAGCGCCTGCGCCAGCGGCGCGCGCAGGGCCTGCGCCCGCGGCGTCAGCTCCATCCGCGCGCCCGTGCGCACCAGCAGCGGATCGCCGAGAATGTCGCGCAGGCGCTGCAGCGCGTGGCTGGCCGCCGGCTGCGACAGGCCCATCCGCAGCGCGGCGCGGCTCACGCTGGCCTCGCGCAGCAGGGCGTCGAGCGCGGTCAGCAGGTTGAGGTCAAGCGAATTCAAATTCATCAGGCGAATAGATATCATATTCTCTATCGATTTGAAGAATTCTGATGCTGCGGCGATCATCTCCGCGTTCCCACCAAACGGAGATGCCGCCATGAATGCGATCGCCAACAAGAAACTGATGCAGGATATTTTCGCCGCCGCCGCCAATCCCGATCCGAACGCGCGCGATCGAGCCCTGTTCGCTGCAAGCCTTGCCGAAGACGCCAAATGGGTCGTGACCGGCCAGTATTCCTGGTCGCGCACCTTCTCAGGCAAGGAGTCGATCCTCAACGATCTGCACGGCTATGTGCGCACCCGCCTGCGCGACCGCACGCGCACGGTCGCTCACCGCTTCATCGCCGACGGCGATGTGGTCGTCGTGGAGGCAAAGGGCGACAACGTCACGCCCGAAGGCGTGCGCTACGACAATGACTATTGCCTGGTGTTTCGTCTCGAGGACGGCAAGATCAAGGAGATCCGCGAGTACTGCGACTCGATCCTGACCGAGCGGGCGCTCGGTTCTTTTCCGCAGGCGCCGGTGAGGGCTGCGAGCTGAGTGGATTGCGCGTCGCGTCCGCCGGCGGGTTTCATCGGGCGGAGCCGGCGATGGTCGTGCGGGCGTGGCGGGCGCTGGTCGAAACGGTCCGTATCAGGCGCGAACGGTCCCGGGCCCGGGATCAACTCGCCGCCATGAGCGAGCGGGAGCTTCTGGACTGCGGGATGACCAGGGCGGAGATCGCGTACGAGCTGCACAAGCCCCGCCGGCGGAAATAAAGAGTCGAGGGTACGGTCCGCGCCTCTCCAGATATTCCAGTGCCGGCGGAACCTTCGGATTCCGCCGGCGTTTCCTTCGCTTCCGGGGCAATCGCGCCCCCGGCATTGCGCGCGTGTGGGAATTTCATGCTGGCTGGGGTTTCGGACGTCTCGACACAGGTGAACCCTGGCTTCCCTGGACTTCGTGAGCGACTGAGAGATGCGACTGCGGGTGCGCACCGGGAGCTCGATGCGCAACTTTCGTCGTTCGATCTCACCGTCTTGGCGGGCTATCGCCGCTTTCTTCAAGCCAGCGCCGGCGCGCTTCTTCCGCTCGAGGCCGCGCTCGTCGCGGCAGGCGTCGCCAGGATATTTCCGGACTGGCCGGAGCGGTCGCGCAGTGCCGCGATCGCGGCTGATCTCGGGCGGCTCGGCGGCGCCGCGCAATCCACCGTATCCGTGCCGCCGCTGACGCCCAGCGGCATGCTCGGTACGATGTACGTGCTGGAGGGCTCTCGGCTCGGGGCAAGATTCCTGCTGAAAGAGGTCGCGGAGGCCGCCGACCTGCGCATGACGGAGGCCACCAGCTATCTCAGCCATGGTGCCGGCAAGCGCCTGTGGCAGAGTTTCCTGTCGAAGCTTCAAGGCGAAGAGGCCTGCGACGAGGTCGAGGTGATCGCGGCGGCGCGGGTTGCCTTCGCCGCGTTCGAGCGGGCGGCGGAGCGGGCATGAACGAGGCGGTCAATCTCACCAATTGCGATCGCGAGCCGATCCACATTCCCGGCAGCGTGCAGCCGTTTGGCTTCATGCTCGCTGTGCTCTCGGATTTCACGATCTGCATGGCCTCGGACAATGTCGGCAGCTTTCTCGGAAGCGACGTCGCCGATCTGCTCCAGCAGCCGTTGACGAGCGCCATCTCCGAAGCCGCTGTCGAGACCATCCGCGGTCGCGTCGACTATTTGAGTGGGCCGGATGCGACCGAGCGCCTGTTCGGCGTCGAGCTCCAGGCCGGCAAACCGCTTTACGATCTCTCGATCCATTTCTCCGGCGTCTACCTCATCGTCGAGGCGGAGCCGAGCGTCCACGAGCCCGGCGTCAATTCCGGCGAGCTCGTCCGCCTGATGCTCGAACGGATCCGCAAGACGCGCGGCATGACCGAGCTCGCGCGGGAGGCCGCGCGTCAGCTCAAGGTGCTGACCGGATTCGATCGCGTCATGGTCTACCAGTTTCACCCGGACGGATCGGGCGAGGTGATCGCCGAGACCGCGGAAGCAGGGCTCGAATCCTTCCTCGGCCTGCGTTATCCTGCATCGGATATCCCAAGGCAGGCGCGCTCCCTCTACCAGCGCAACTGGCTGCGCATCATTGCCGACGTCAACGCCAGGTCGGCTGCCCTGATGTCGACCGCCACGCACAATGCGGGATTGCTCGACCTTTCGATGAGCGTGCTGCGCTCGGTCTCGCCGATCCATATCGAATATCTGCGCAACATGGGGGTGGCCGCCTCGATGTCGGTATCGATCCTGCGCGATGGCAAGCTGTGGGGTCTGTTCGCCTGTCATCATTATTCGCCGCGGTACATTTCGTTCGACAAGCGTACGGCCTCCGAGCTGTTCGGGCAGATGTTTTCCTGGATCGTCGAGGGACGCGAGCGCGAGGGCGATGTCGCCTATGAGGCGCGGGCCCACCAGGTCCAGGAGCGCTTGATCGAGATCGCTGCTTCGCACGACCACAGCCGCCGCGCGATCGTCGACTTTCTCGGCGATTACCGCAAGATGATCGACTGCGACGGCGTCGCGGTCTGGTCCGAAAACAAGATCGCGCTCGAGGGAGACACGCCGACCGAAGACGAGGTGAAGGACCTCGTCGCCTTCATCAACCGGACCTCGCCGGGCCGGATCTTCGCCAGCGCCGAGATCGCCAAGGTCTATGCCGCTGGCCAGGCTTTTCGCGACCGCGCGGCG
The DNA here is from genome assembly GCF_028128835.1 of Bradyrhizobium sp. CCBAU 65884. NCBI lineage: Bacteria > Pseudomonadati > Pseudomonadota > Alphaproteobacteria > Hyphomicrobiales > Nitrobacteraceae > Bradyrhizobium > Bradyrhizobium sp. CCBAU 65884. The sequence goes on from NZ_LBJU01000131.1 coordinate 330,480, forward strand.
GGTTTTCTCGCCATTCCGATCTCACGGACCCCGCGCGACTGCCTGATCTTCTTCCGGCGCGAGGTCACGCGGGCGGTGAACTGGGCCGGCGCTCCCGACAAGATCTACGACGAAGGTCCGAACGGGCCGCGCCTGACGCCGCGCAAGAGCTTCGAGCTCTGGCAGGAGACCGTGGCGGGCCAGTCGAAACCGTGGTCGGCAGCGGACATCCGCATCGCCGAGAGTCTGCGCGTCACACTGCTGGAAGTGATCCTGCAATTGTCCGACCTCGCCGCGCGCGAGCGCCGCGGCGCGCAGGAGCGGCAGGAGCTGATGATCGCCGAGCTCAATCACCGCGTCCGCAACATCCTGAGCCTGGTCCGCGCGCTGGTGGCGCAGAGCAAGGACACGGCGATGAGCGTGGAGGAGTTTGCGAGCGTTCTCGGCGGTCGCATCCAGGCCCTGGCCCGCGCCCACGACCAGATCACCAATCTGAACTGGGCGCCGGTGGCGCTGCGGACCCTCCTCGAATCCGAAGCCGGCGCCTATCTCGGGGCGCGCGCAGGCCGGGTGAAGATGGGCGGGCCGGACGTCGCGCTCGATCCCAAGGCGTTTGCCACGCTGGCTCTCGTTGTCCACGAGATGATGACCAATTCCGCCAAATACGGCGCGCTCGCCGATTCCACCGGCAGCGTCGAGGTGGTCTGGCGCCTCGATCCCTCGTCGAGCCTCGTGATCGAATGGAAGGAAAGCGGCGGCCCACCGGTGCAGCCACCGTCGCGGCGTGGCTTCGGCACCACGATCATCGAGCGCTCGGTGCCGTTCGATCTCAAGGGCGATGCCGAAATCCGCTTCGACCTTCTGGGCGTGCAGGCGACGTTCGTCATTCCCCCCAATTTCGTCGAGCTGGTGCCGTCGATAGCAGGAGCCGCCATGCGTCTTGAGGAACAGCAGTCCAGCCGACCCCGGATCTCCGAGACCGCGCTGATCGTCGAGGACAATCTGATCATCGCAATGGCGGCGGAGGTCATCCTGCTCGATCTCGGCGCGCGTCATGTCGACACCGCCGCGACCGTCGACCAGGCGCTGCGCTCGATCGAGCGGACCCGGCCGAGCTTTGCCCTGCTCGATCTCAACCTCGGCAGCGAGAGCAGCATCAAGGTGGCGCAGAAGCTGAAGGAGATCGGCGTGCCCTTCATCTTCGCAACCGGCTATGGCGAGCGCGCGCCGCTTCCGGTGGATCTGGCCTCGGCGCCGGTGGTCCAGAAGCCGTACACGCTGGAAGTGGTCGAGCACGCGCTCGGCAAATTGCAGCAGGCTGGCGCCCAATAGTCGTTCGTCCTGTGAACGCATGCAGCTCTGCGCATCCCGCTCGGGATTCGTACGCGAACTTTGCATAGCTGCTGACAAAAGCAGCAGTTTTCGCGCCCGCAGATCCAGATCGCGCGAAAAATTTGAAGGTTCAATTAACGAGTGTCCCCCATTGTGTCGCAGTGCAGCGTGGGTCGCAAAGACGCGCGGCTGCCAGGGTGGTCGTGACGATTTGCCGGAATTGTTCGGCCGCTCGAAGTGAAATGCATCTGGGTGGACAGTGGGAATGCCGAAGTTTCGTTTGCGGATCAGGGGACGCCTGTACGCAGGCTTCATGGCCTTGGTGGTGGTTGGTCTCGTGATGGCGGTGGTTGCCGTCTGGAATTTGCGGGCGGTGCAGGATCAGGTCGCAAGACAATCCGCACTTTCGGACAGCACGGCGCGGGTTTTGGAGATATCGACCCAGCTTCAGGCGATCCAGCGGGCCAATCTGCGTTACGTCTACGACGCCAACGAGCCCGCGATGAAGGAGGCGCAAGAGCGGGAAACCGCGGCGACCGAGCTGTTGCGGGTCGGCGCCAAGGGGACGCTCTCGGAGGATCGACGAGCGCTCTACAACGGCCTCATCGACGACATTGCCAAGATGCGACGCCTGCGTGACAATCTCGGCGACGCCGTCAACGAGGCGAGAACGGGCAAGGCGACGTTGCTGCCGAGCGGCGAGGAGCTCGCCGTCAAGATGGGCAAGCTGGTCGATGCGGCGCGCGCCGCCGTCGACGAAGACACCGCGGCCCTCGTCGCCGACCTCGAATCCAGGATCCTCCTTGTTCGGGTCGCGAACTGGCGCTTCCTGGCGCTGCGCGACGCGCAGGGACCCGCGAATTTCAGGGCGAGCGTAGACAGGGCGGCGCAGCGGCTCGCGGCTCTCGAAAAGAGCCCGCAGGCGGCGGAATTGCGCTCCACGCTCGCGCCGGTGAAGACCTCGCTCGGAATCTACAAATCGGCGTTCGAGACGACGTCCGCCGCGATGCTTCAGGCCGACGAGATCTACCACAAGAGCCTCGCGCCCCTCATCGTCGACAGCGTCGGCAGGCTCAAGGCCGCGGAAGCGACCCTGAAGAAGGACTATCAGGAATCGCGTACGACCGCCGAAGCCGTGATCGCGGGCACCACGACCATTCAGGAGATCGCCGGTGGCCTCGCCGTCCTGTTCGGCTGCATCGTCGCCTTCCTGATCGCCCGCGGCATCGTCGGTCCCCTGGCCTCGATGACGCGCGCGATGGGGCTGATCGCGGGCGGCAATCTCGAGGTCGAGATCCCCGGCCGCGGCAAGGCCGACGAGATCGGCGACATGGCCAAGGCGATCCAGGTGTTCAAGGACAACATGGTCGAGACCGAGCGACTGCGCGCCGAGCAGACCGAGGTCGAGGCGCGGCAGGCGGAAAGCCGCAAAAAGGACATGGTCAGGCTCGCCGATCAGTTCGAGCAGGCGGTCGGCGAGATCGTGAACACCGTGTCGTCGGCATCGAACGAGCTCGAAGCCTCCGCCGGCACCTTGACCACGACCGCCTCGCGGGCCCAGGACCTGTCGACGGAGGTCGCCAGCGCCTCGCAGGAGGCCTCGGCCAATGTGCAGGCGGTTGCCTCGGCGACCGAGGAGCTGTCCTCCTCGGTGTCGGAGATCGCCCGCCAGGTGCAGGAATCAGCCCGTATCGCGGTCGAGGCCGTCGGTCAGGCGAGCAGGACCAACGACCGCGTCGGTGCGCTCTCCAAGGCCGCCGCGCGGATCGGCGACGTGGTCGAGCTGATCAGCACCATCGCCGGCCAGACCAACCTCCTGGCGCTGAACGCCACCATCGAGGCGGCGCGCGCGGGTGAAGCCGGCCGCGGCTTTGCCGTGGTCGCCTCCGAGGTCAAGGCGCTCGCCGAGCAGACTGCGAAGGCCACCGGCGAGATCGCCCAGCAGGTCTCCGGCATCCAGGCCGCGACGGAGGAATCTGTCGGCTCGATCAGGGAGATCAGCGGCACCATCGAGCGGCTGTCGGAGATTTCGTCGACGGTCGCGGCCGCCGTGGAGCAGCAGGGCGCGGCGACGCAGGAGATTTCCCGCAACGTCCAGCAGGCGGCCCATGGCACGCAGAGGGTGTCGTCCAACATCGGCGACGTGCAGCGTGGCGCCTCCGAAACCGGATCGGCCTCATCGCAGGTGCTGTCGGCGGCGCGCTCGCTGTCGGCCGACAGCAACCGCCTCAAGCTCGAAGTGGCCAGGTTCCTGAACTCGGTCCACGCCGCCTGAATCCCAAACGCAAAAGGCCACGCGCATGCGCGTGGCCTGAAAAGAACGGCGCGATCAGGCGACCTTGGTCGCCATGTGCTTGAACATGTTGGCGCGGGCCTCGTCGTCCATCTCGGCCTTGAAGGTGAACTTGTCCTTCAGCGCGATCGCGCGTGCCGCCGCCGGCCGTGCCGAGATCTCGTCCACCAGCCGCTTCACGTTGGGGTAGCGCGCGAAGGCGTCGTCGCCGAGCTTGAACGGCAGCATCCGCGCCCAGCCCCACAGCGCCATGTCGACGATGGAATAGCTGTCGCCAACCATGTAGCTGCGCCCTTTGAGGTGACCGTCGAGAACCTTGTAGTGGCGATCCGTCTCGTACTGGTAGCGGTTATGGGCGTAATCGTGGTTCTGGTCCTTTGGCGCAAAATGCTTGAAATGCACGGCCTGACCCGAATACGGCCCGACGCCGGTTGCGATGAACATCAGCCATGACAGCGTCTCGCCGCGCACGCTCGCGGCGGGCAGGAACTTGCCGGTCTTCTCGGCGAGATAGAGCAGGATGGCGTTGCTGTCGAACACGATGGTGCCGCCATCGTCGATCGCCGGGACCTTGGCATTCGGATTGATCTTGAGGAATTCGGCCGTGAACTGCTCGCCTTTGCGGGTGTCGATCTTCACCGGCTCGAAGGGCAGGCCGGACTCCTCCAGAAAAAGCGCGACCTTGGTCGGGTTCGGCGATCCGTTGAAATAGAATTTGAGCATCGATCTCCCCAGTGTTTTTGCAAGGCGCGGACGCAGCGTCATTGCCGTGCGGCCTGTCTTGCCTGAACCCGTTGCGGGAGGGCAACCGGCGAGTTTGCCGGGCGGTATCTGCGCGCCACGCAGATCAGCCGGCGTAACAAAGGCCGATTGCCGCCGTAACGACCATCGCGGCGCCGACCGCTTCCAGCCGCAGCCCGAGCCGCGTGGCCAGATGCATGTCGGAGGCCCGCGCCGCGCGCTCCGATCCGCGCGCGTAGCCGTGAACGATGACGTCGTGATTGAAATTGTCGTGCGCCTCGTTGCTGCTGGCGAGCCCGACAGAGATCACGAGCACGCCCAACAGCGCGAGGCCGAAGAATCCGAGCAGGGCGATCAGGAACATCGGAAACATGCCGAGCAGGAAGATCGGCAGCAGCGGCACCAGCAGCAATGTCTCGGACTGTCGTCGCATGGGGCCCACCGGTCAGGACGGGGCTGATCGGGCGAATCTAGTCCTGGCGGGGGCGGCATTCAACCACCACTGCTGTCATTCCGGGGCGCGCCTCTTGCGCGAGCCCGGAATCCATTGGGCCGCATGTGCTGTGGTTGGGTGGATTCCGGGTTCTCGCTTCGCGAGCCCCGGAATGACGGCGGAGAGGATCACTCCGCCGCCATGCCGGCGCGGATTTCGGCGCGGAGCTCGTCGATCAGCTTGAGACCCTTCTTGGTCTCGATGTGCCAGAAGGTCCAGCCGTTGCAGGCCTGGGCGCCCTGCGCCACCGCGCCGATGCGGTGGATCGAGCCGACCTTGTCGCCGAACATGATGGCGCCGTCGGCACGGACCAGCGCGCCGAGCTTCTTCTTGGCGTCGAACAGCTTCGTGCCGGGCATGATCATGCCGCGCTCGATCAGTTCGGAGAACGCGACCCGCGGCGCTTCGCGCGCGGTCATGAACGGGGCAAGGCTTGCTTCCGGCAGCGGCTCGACCGCGGCGATGCGGGCTTCGGCAGCCTTGGCATACGTCTTGTCGCGCTCGAAACCGATATAGGAGCGGCCGAGGCGTTTGGCCACGGCGCCGGTGGTGCCCGTGCCGTTGAAGGGATCGATCACGAGATCGCCGGGCTTGGACGAGGACAGCAGCACGCGCGCGAGCAGGCCTTCCGGCTTCTGCGTCGGATGCACTTTCTTGCCGTCGGCGCCCTTGAGGCGCTCCTCGCCGGTGCAGAGCGGGATCAGCCAGTCGGAACGTGCCTGCACGTCCTCGTTCGCGGCCTTCAGCGCCTCGTAATTGAACGTGTAGCCCTTGGCCTTTTCGTCGCGCGCGGCCCAGATCATGGTCTCGTGCGCGTTGGTGAAGCGGCGGCCGCGGAAATTCGGCATCGGGTTCGACTTGCGCCAGACAATGTCGTTCAGGAGCCAGAAGCCGAGGTCCTGCATGATCGCGCCGACGCGGAAGATGTTGTGATAGGAGCCGATCACCCAGATCGTCGCCGACGGCTTCATCGCGCGGCGGGCGGCAAGCAGCCAGGCGCGGGTGAAATCGTCATAGGCGGAGAACGAATCGAACTTGTCCCAGTCGTCGTCGACGGCGTCGACATGGGATTCGTCGGGGCGCTTGAGGTCGCCCTTGAGCTGGAGATTGTAGGGCGGATCGGCGAACACGAGGTCGACCGAACCAGCCTGAAGCTTCGACATCTCGGCGACGCAATCACCGAGGATGATGCTGTGCGAAGCGGACTCAAAATTTGTGCGGGGCGCCCTTGCAGACGCCCCGCGACGCGACACTACCATGACTCAAGAACTCTGACTCAGGCGACGCTGTCGGCGACGCGGGACCAAACAACCGACTGACCGTTACAATGAAGCGGCAAAGTAAAAATCGACTTAACCCGCCGCTTTCGTGAGCAGGCCTCGCATCGCTCCCCGCGTGCGGTTCACTGCGCGCACTCGCCGTGTTTTGCAGTGTATTTCGCGTTTCGTCGCGTTGCGGGAGCGATCATGGCTCCAAAAAGGCGCCAAATTTCTCTCGGAAAAAATTGCTCGACCCTCGGAAAAAATTGCTGGCATCGGCATGCTGTCGCACTAGGCAATAATTGCCGAGCGGGATATTGATAAAAGCAACGGAAATTTTACGTGTGTGGCGCGTTGAGCTTTCGCGCTTCTGCGCCCAAATGATGCCAATCGACGACTGAGGGAAACCCGCCATGCGCTACGATGATTTCCGCCGCAGCGACGACATCGAGGATCGTCGCGACGATGGTGGAGGCGGCGGTGGCGGAGGCGGGTTCGGCCTTCCGATGGGCGGCGGCGGGCTCGGCATCGGCACCATCATCGTGCTTGGCCTGGTCGGCTACGCCTTCGGCATCGATCCGCGCATCCTGATCGGCGGCGCCGAGATCCTCACCGGCGGCGGCCAGGCGCCGAGCTACCAGACCGATCGCCAGTCGTCTTCGACCGCCAAGCGCGGCGCCCCGACCGACGAGATGGGCAGCATGATCTCCGGCATTCTCGGCGAGATCGACGACCGCTGGAGCGAGATCTTCCAGGCCTCGGGCCAGTCCTACACCGGGCCGAAGGTCGTGCTGTTCCGTAACGTCACCAATGGCGGCCGCTGCGGCCGGGCAGAGTCGGCGATGGGGCCGTTCTATTGTCCGCCGGATCGTACCATCTTCCTCGACACCTCGTTCTTCCGCGAGGTCGAGACGCGCTTCCGCGGCTGCTCCGGCAAGTCCGCCTGCAACTTCACCACCGCCTACATCATCGCGCACGAAGCCGGCCATCACATCCAGAACCTGCTCGGCATCATTCCGCGCGTGACGCGGCTGCAGCAGCAGGCGGGCTCGAAGGCGGAGGCCAACGCGCTCCAGGTGAAGGTGGAATTGCAGGCCGATTGCCTGTCCGGCGTCTGGGTCAATCGCGAGTCGAAGAAGCGTCCGAACTTCCTGGAAGCCGGTGACATCGACGCCGCGCTGACCACGGCGAGCGCGATCGGCGACGATACGCTGCAGCGCCAGGCCACGGGACGCGTCGTGCCTGACTCCTTCACCCACGGCTCGGCGGCGCAACGCAAGCAGTGGTTCATGACCGGCTACCAGCAGGGCACGGTCCAGGCCTGCAACACGTTCGGCGGCGGGACGTAGTAGTCTCGCTGCCGTGCCCCGGACGCAGCGCAGCGCTACTTCAGCGGTGCGCTGCAGAGCCGGGGCCCACACCGCCGGTCTCCCAAGCCTCTAAATGGGTCCCGGCTCTGCGTCGCGGCGCTGTTGCGCCGCACCTAGTCCGGGACACGAGAGACGCATCATGGCCTCCATCGACGAAGCAAAACAGTTCATCCCGCTCGACATCGCGGTGCTCACCGTGTCCGACACCCGTGCGCTCGCGGATGACAAGTCCGGCCAGACGCTTGCCGACCGCCTAGCCGCGGCCGGCCATCGTCTCGCCGCGCGCGAGATCGTCACCGACGATGTCGAGGCGATCCGCGCCGTCGTTCGCCGCTGGATCGCAGATAGCGGCATCGACGTCGTCATCACGACCGGCGGCACCGGCTTCACCGGACGCGACGTCACGCCGGAGGCGATCGAGCCCTTGTTCGAGAAGCGCATGGACGGTTTTTCCATCGCCTTCCACATGCTGAGCCACGCCAAGATCGGGACATCGACGATCCAGAGCCGCGCCACCGCCGGCGTCGCGGGGGCGACCTACATCTTCTGCCTGCCGGGCTCGCCCGGCGCCTGCCGCGATGGCTGGGACGGCATCCTGGCCGCTCAGCTCGACTACCGCACGCGCCCGTGCAATTTCGTCGAGATCATGCCGCGGCTGGACGAGCATCTGCGAAGGCCGAAGGCGCAAGGCGCGACGGTGTAAGGGCGGATCGTTCTCGGGGGGCTCTCCGCATCATCAGTATCGTAGGGTGGGCAAAGCGACTTGTCCGCCATAGCTCGAAGAGCGACGGCGGAAGCGTGCCCACGATCTCTGTCCGCAATGCAGGGGCCGTGGGCACGGCGCTCATGCGCCTTTGCCCACCCTACGATTCCTGACTTGTAGCGACAGCGCTACAGATCCCGCTCCCAGGTCTCGCCGACCAGATCGGCACCGAAGCTGTGGTGCTTCTCTTGCTTCACGAGCTTGAAGCCTGCGCTTTGATAGATGCCGCGTGCGGCAACCAGGATGCTTTGCGTCCACAGCGTCATCTTGCCGTAGCCCCGCTCGCGTGCCCCCTGGAGGCATTGCTCGACCAGCGCACGGCCGACACCGAGCCCGCGCGCTTTCTTCTCCACCTGCAAGAGGCGCAGCTTGGCGATCTCGTCGGTGGCCTTGACCAGAAAGATCGAGCCGACGGGCTCGCCGCCCACTTCCGCGATCCAGCAGTGCTCGCGCGCGGCATCGTAGTTCTTGATGAACTGTGCGCAGATCTCGGCGACCAGCGCTTCGTAGCTGATGTCCCAGTTGTAGTCCGCGGCATAGGCGGCGGCCTGCCTGGAGATGACCCAGCCCATGTCGCCGACGCGATGGCTGCGCAGCATGAAAGCCGCAGGCTGGGTTCGACGTTGCTCCAGTAGGGCCTCGATGGTCGCCATGGCCTGCGTGAGCCGCGTTGCATCGCTGGCCGAAAGCTGAGCCAGCATTGCGGCGACCTCGTTTTGCGAGCTCAGGTTCAGCTTGGCGTAGGTCTGGCGGCCCTTGGCGGTGAGGCTGAGCTGGTATTGCCGGCGATCTGCGGGCAGGGGCCTGCGCGTGATCAGCCCCTTTTCGTCGAAGCTCTGCACGATGCGGCTGAGATAGCCGGGATCGAGGCCAAGCTCGATTCCGATCTCCTTTGCCGCCAGCTCGTCGCGATGCGCGAGTTCGTAGAGCACGCGGGCCTCGCTGAGCGAGAACGGGCTCTTCCCAAGATGCTGGTCGAGCACACCGAGCTTGCGGGTATAGAAGCGGTTGAAGGCGCGGACCGCTGCGATGCGATCGTCGGCGACCTGCTCGATTGCAAGGGGTAATGGGGAAGAGCTTGATGGCATGACGGCACCTCAATATTTGCCATTGTCAATTAATTATTTGACTTTGGCAAGTATCAGGTGGCTTCAGCCGACCATGACGATCTGGCTGCGCAGCACGGTCCGGGACGAGCGGCCGAGCCGGCGGAGCAGTCGTGCCTCGGAACGGCGGGCCTGCGGCGGGTAGCCGCCGATCCGGTCGTAATGATCACGCGCGATCAAAAGGCCCTGATCGCCGAGCGGGCCGATCACCCTGCGCACCACGGCCCGGAGGATGTCGCGCAATCCGGTATCGGCGTAAGGCGAGCGCGCATAGCGGAACACGGCAGCGCGGTCCCGTCCGCTGGTCGCGACGGCCTGGATGAACTGGGTGGTTTCCTCGATCCAGCCGGTTTCGAGCACGGCGCCTGCGGGCAGGAACATCAGCCACGGCGAGCGGGCCTGGAGCGCGCCGGCCGCGAGCGCGGCGCCTTGCGAGGATCCCTCGAAGCCGACGAAACGGCAGCCTGCGACGTCGGCAACCCGCTCGATGACGCCGTTGCGGGTGCCGTCGACCAGAAGCACCTCGCGGATGACGCCGGCGGCGGCCCCGGGGACCAGCGCGGCCAGAGTCGCCACCGCGGTCTGCTCGACGCCTTCGGTCGGAATGATGACGCTCAGCATGATTGAGGCTTCAATGTCTGCACTTCGGGAGAAGCGTAGCTTGTTATGATGTTGTCATAAACACGTGGCGTTGCCGAGTGCAACTTTCCGGCCGCGCTTCGGCGTGCGATGGTAAACTGCAGCCAGTCCTCGCAGCCAAATGTGTCACGCGCGGGTTGGCGATGTTGCCGAATGTTTCGGCACAAGCTCGTCCCGGGGGGATTGACCTGGAGTTTTACGGCGACATTGCGCGGCGCGCGGGTAGTTGGCTCCTGCAGGGACGGGGCGCCCTGCAAGAAAGGTTCGAACGGGACATGTGTGACCTTGGTGGCGGCGGAGGCTTCCTGTGAACGCCGATCAACTCGCTGTTGGCACGGCCTCGACATCGCCGAAGCCGGAGGCTGCGCCGACCTTGCGGATCCGCGCGCTGATGCTGGGCGATCGCATCAACGCCGCCGGTCTCGAGATCGGCACGCTGGTCTCGTCGACGCCCGCCGCCTTCCGTGTCCATGCCGGCCTCGCCGTGATCTTCCGTTACGGCGTCGTGGTGCTGATCGGGCTGCTCCCGTCCGAGGAGAAAGTGCTGATCGACAGCCTGAAGCCGCGGGTGATCGGCGAGCTCAGCCCGTATGAGGAAGAGATTGCGCAGGCACAGCTCTGCAAGGATGAAAGCACTGAAGCGATCCAGCCGGGCGGGCCGATCTGCCTCGCAAAGTTCTCCGACGACCGGCTGCTGCTGGTTGCGGACGCGCTCGCCAAGAGTACGTCGCTCGCGCGCGACGAGCGCCGCGTCGCCGCGGTCTTCGATGTGATCGAGCCGTTTGCGCGGGAGCTCGCCGAGCACGGACGCACGCCGCGCCGTCGCAAGGGCATCCTGCAACTGATCGGCAATGCACTGCTGGTGCAGCAGCGCGTCGCCGGGCGCGTCGCGATCGCCGAGAAGCCCGACGTGCTCTGGGAGAAGCCTGAGCTCGACCGGCTCTATTCGCGCCTCGAGGACGAGTACGAGCTGAAAGAACGCCTCGACACGCTCGAGCGCAAGCTCACCGCGGTGTCGGAGACCGCCAACGCGCTGACCGACATCATCGACACCCAGCGCTCGCTCCGCCTGGAGATCGCGGTCGTGGTCCTGATCGTGATCGAGGTCGCGATCGGGTGTTTTCAGATCCTGACCGGGACGCATTAGTTCGTGCGTGCCATTGTGCCCTCTCCAGTCCCCGCGAGTCAGGAATCGTAGGTGGGCAAAGGCGCACTTGCGCCCTGCCCACCATCGACGCCACATTGACAGACGTGGTGGGCACGCTTCCGCCTTCGCTCTTCGAGCAACGGCGGACAAGTCGCTTTGTCCACGCTACGAGACTGACACGTTCTTTCAGTTGGGATGGCCTTGCTGCAGCAGCGCGGCGCAATGGCGCGCGATCGTCAGCTCTTCATTGGTTGCAATGACGCGCACATCGACCGCGCTATCGCTACCGCTGATCCGCTCACGTGCCTGCTCGTTCGCCGCCGCATCGATGCCCACGCCCATCCATGCGAGACGTTCGCCGATCGCGCTGCGGATCTCCTTGGCGTGCTCGCCGATGCCGCCGGTGAAGACCAGACAGTCGAGGCCGCCAAGCGTGGTTGCCATCATCGCGACCTGCTGCGCCGCGCGGAAGGTGAAAAGATCGACCGCGTCTCGCGCGGCAATCTCGCCGCTCGCAAGCAGCGTGCGCATGTCCGCGGAGATGCCGGAGACGCCGAGCAGGCCCGACTGGTGATAGAGCAGGTGCTGGACATCCTCGATCGAGATCTTTTCGTGCTGCTGCAGATAGAGCAGCACGCCGGGATCGATCGTGCCGCAGCGTGTGCCCATCACGAGACCGTCGAGCGGCGTCAGCCCCATGGTGGTGTCGACGCTGCGGCCGTTGCGCAATGCGCACAGGCTGGCGCCGTTGCCGAGATGCGCGATGACGGTACGCTTGGCGGTGAGCTCCGGCGCGATCTCGGCGAGGCGTCCCGCGACATACTCGAAGGAGAGGCCGTGAAATCCGTAGCGTCGGACGCCACGTTCCTCGTAGCGCCTCGGAATGGCGAAGCGGCTCGCCGGCGGCGCCAGGCCGTGATGGAACGCCGTATCGAAGCACGCGATCTGCGTCAGCGCTGGCCGGATCGCCGCGAGCGCGCGAATTGGCGCGAGGCACCGCGGCTGGTGCAACGGCGCCAGCGGCGTCAGCGCCTTAAGCTTTCCGATCACGTCGTCGGTCAGCGCGACCGGGCCTGAATAATCCGGCCCGCCATGAACGATGCGATGGCCGACGGCACGCAGATGGTGTCCGCCGAACCGGTCGTCGATGAAGGCGAGCACATCGGCGAACAGATGGCCGCCGTCGGCGTCCGGCGCCTCCCTCGCTGTCTCGAACAGGTCTTCGCCCGCGGGGCTCTTCACCACGAGCCGGGGTTTTGCCTCGTGCTCGTCGAGCAGCCCCTTGCAGAGCAGGCGGGGTTCAACAGCCGAGATCTCGAACAGGCCGAACTTGATGCTCGACGATCCCGAGTTGAGGACGAGGACCGTGTCCGACATGGCTAGTCGCCGGCTTCGGCCGGGGTATTGCCGTCGGAGCTGTTAGGCCAGACCCAGCCTTGGATCTCAGGCATGTCCTCGCCGTGCTCGCGCACATAGCGCGAATGCTCGATCAGCTTGTCACGGAATTGCTGCTTCGCTTGCGCAGCCTTGGCCGCGAGCCCGGGCACGCGTTCGATCGCCTCGATCGCGAGGTGGTAGCGGTCGAGCTCGTTGAGCACGACCATGTCGAACGGTGTCGTCGTGGTGCCTTCCTCGGCAAAGCCGCGCACATGCATGCCGGCATGATTGGTGCGGTTATAGGTCAGCCGATGGATCAGGTAGGGATAGCCGTGATAGGCGAAGATGACAGGCTTGTCGCGCGTGAACAGGCTGTCGAAGTCGCGGTCGGACAGGCCGTGCGGATGCTGGTCTTTCGGTTGCAGCGTCATGAGATCGACGACGTTGACGACGCGGATCTTCAAATCCGGCAGCGCCTTGCGCAACAGGTCGACGGCGGCGAGCGTCTCCAGCGTCGGGACGTCGCCGGCGCAGGCCATCACCACGTCGGGCTCCTGGCCCGCATCTTCCGTCCCCGCCCAGCTCCAGATGCCAATGCCGGCATCGCAATGCGTGGCAGCGTCCTGCATCGACAGCCATTGCGGCGCCGGCTGCTTGCCGGCGACGATGACGTTGATGCGGTTGTAGGTCCGCAGGCAGTGATCGGCGATCCACAGCAGCGTGTTGGCATCGGGCGGGAAGTAGATGCGAACGATGTCGGCCTTCTTGTTGGCGACGAGATCGACGAAGCCGGGATCCTGATGGCTGAAGCCGTTATGGTCCTGCCGCCAGACATGCGAGGTCAGGAGATAGTTGAGCGAGGCGATCGGGCGCCGCCATGGCAGATCGCGCGTGACCTTCAGCCATTTGGCGTGCTGGTTGAACATGGAATCCACGATGTGGATGAAGGCCTCGTAGCAGGAGAAGAAACCATGGCGGCCGGTGAGCAGATAGCCCTCGAGCCAGCCCTGGCAGAGATGCTCGCTCAAGACTTCCATCACGCGGCCGTCTTGCGCGAGGTGCACGTCATAGGGCTCGATCGGCTCCATCCAGACCCGCTCGGTCTCCTCGAACACTGCGTCCAGCCGGTTTGACGCGGTTTCGTCCGGGCCCATGATGCGGAAATTGCGCTCCTTCGCATTGAGGCGGATGACGTCGCGCAGGAATTTGCCGAGCTCGCGCGTCGCTTCCCCGATGGCGCCGCCGGGCTGCGGCACCTCGATGGCAAAGCTGCGGAAGTCCGGCAGCCTCAGCTCCTTTTTGAGCAGGCCACCATTGGCATGCGGATTGGCGCCCATGCGCCTGATACCATCGGGCGCGAGCGCCTGAAGTTCTGGAATGAGCGCGCCGCTCTGGTCGAACAGCTTTTCGGGCTCGTAGCTGCGCATCCAGTCTTCGAGCACTTTGAGGTGCGCCGGGTTCTCGCGACAGCCCGCCACCGGGACTTGATGCGCGCGCCAAAAACCCTCGACCTTCTTGCCGTCGACCTCTTTCGGACCGGTCCAACCCTTCGGGCTGCGCAGCACGATCATCGGCCAGCGCGGCCGCTCGACGCTTTTGCGCCCGTCCCGTGCGTGCTGCTGGATCGAGCGGATGCTGGCGAGCGCGACGTCGAGCGCGTCCGCCATGGCCTGGTGCATCAATTTGGGATCATCACCCTCGACGAACAGCGGCTCGTGGCCGAAGCCGCGGAAGAGATCGCGGATCTCGCTGTTGGGCATTCGCCCGAGCACGGTCGGATTGGCGATCTTGTAGCCGTTCAGATGCAGGATCGGCAGCACCGCGCCGTCATGCGCGGCGTTCAGGAACTTGTTGGAGTGCCAGGAGGCAGCGAGCGGGCCGGTTTCCGCTTCGCCGTCACCGACCACGCAAGCCACGATCAAATCAGGATTGTCCAGCGCTGCACCGTAGGCGTGCACCAGCGCGTAGCCGAGCTCGCCGCCTTCGTGGATCGAGCCCGGCGTTTCCGCTGCCGCGTGGCTCGGAATGCCGCCGGGAAACGAGAACTGCCTGAACAGCTTGCGCAATCCGTCCTTGTCGCGCGCGATGTCGGGATAGATCTCGCTGTAGCTGCCCTCCAGATAGGTGTTGGCGACCATGCCGGGACCGCCATGGCCGGGACCGCAGACATAGAGCACGCTGATATCGAGCGCGCGGATGACGCGGTTGAGATGGGCGTAGATGAAGTTCAGGCCGGGCGTCGTGCCCCAATGGCCGAGCAAGCGCGGCTTGATGTGCTCGGCCCGCAGGGGCTCGCGCAGCAGCGGATTGTCGAGCAGGTAGATTTGCCCGACGGAGAGGTAATTTGCGGCGCGCCAGTAGCGATCGAGGAGGTCGAGGTTGCTGCTTGCCGCGGCCGATTGTTGTTGATTTGTCATGTTCCTGCTGACCTTCACCCGGCGATCGTCACCAACATTGTTCCGCGACGATTGATCCCTGACCGGCATCAAACGAGATCGTCATGACGGGGGTGTTGCGTGAGGTCAAAGGACCGCGCCCGAAATTTGGGCGGCCTACTTTGCATGGGGTTGTTTTCCCATTTTTTGTTTGTGTTCTTGATTTGTTCCGTTGTCGTGCTATCCTGGCTTCATGAGTCCAGCAGCATCGTCTCATGCTCTCAAGCACCCGCCGGTCAAGGCGCCCTCCGAGCCGGCGGGTGTGGACTCTGACTTTCCAGAACTTGGCGTCGCCATCGACCGCGCGCGCAGGCGAGGGCGGGGCGCACAGTCCAATGCCAGCGGCCGCTATGAGGCCGAGGCGCGCGTCGCCTTCGACGACGGCTGGCAGAGCCTGGAAGAGCTGCCGCCGTTCAAGACCAGTGTCGGCGTCGACACCTCACGCAAGGTGATCACCCGCAACGATTCCCCCGATATCGGCTTCGATCGCTCGATCAATCCCTATCGCGGTTGCGAGCATGGCTGCGTTTATTGCTTCGCGCGGCCGACCCATGCCTATCTCGGCCTGTCGCCGGGGCTCGACTTCGAGTCAAAACTGTTCGTCAAGCCCGAGGCGCCGGCGCTGCTGGAGAAGGAGCTCGCCGCGACCGGCTATGAGCCCCGGATGATCGCGATCGGCACCAACACCGATCCCTATCAGCCGATCGAGCGCGAGCGCAAAATCATGCGCGGCATCCTCGAGGTTCTCGAGCGTGCCGGCCATCCCGTCGGCATCGTCACCAAATCGGCGCTGGTGGTGCGCGACATCGATATTCTCGCGCGGATGGCCAAGCGCAACCTCGCCAAGGTCGCGATCTCGGTCACCTCGCTCGATCCGAAGCTGGCGCGCACCATGGAGCCGCGCGCCTCGACGCCGCCGAAGCGGCTGGAAGCGCTGAAGCAGCTCTCGGACGCCGGCATCCCGACCACCGTGATGGTCGCGCCCGTGATCCCCGCGCTGAACGATTCCGAGATCGAGCGCATCCTGGACGCGGCCGCCCATGCCGGCGTCAAGGAGGCCTCCTACGTGCTGCTGCGGCTGCCGCTGGAGGTGCGCGATCTCTTCCGCGAATGGCTGATGGCGAACTATCCGGACCGCTATCGCCACGTCTTCACGCTGATCCGCGACATGCGCGGCGGCCGCGACTACGATGCGAAATGGGGCGAGCGGATGAAGGGCACCGGACCGATGGCCTGGACCATCGGCCGCCGCTTCGAGATCGCCTGCGACAGGCTCGGCCTCAACAAAAGGCGCTCCAAGCTGACCACGGATCATTTTGCCCGGCCGAAGCGGAACGGCGATCAGCTGAGCCTGTTCTGAGCGGGAAGTGTGGAAGAGGTGTCGTATGAGTAAGCAAGTTTCGGCTCCGGTGCCGCGGCTCACCGTCATCACGCTCGGTGTCAGCGATATCCGCGCCAGCATCGCCTTTTACGACGCGCTCGGGTTCTCGCGCCGGCTGCAGGCGACCGGTGAGGCGGTGGCGTTCTACGATACCGGCGGTCCGGTGCTCGCGCTGTATCCCTGGGATCAGCTCGCGGCCGACGCGGCGTTGCCGGACCAGCCGAGGCCGTCGACCTTCCGCGGCACCACGATCGCCTGGAACTGTCGGACCCGAGAGGAGGTCGATGCAGTGCTGGCCTTTGCCCTCGGCAAGGGGGCAAAGCTCGCGAAGGCCGCGCACGAGACCGATTACGGCGGCTATTCCGGTTATTTTGCCGATCCCGACGGCCATCCCTGGGAGGTCGTGGTCGCACCCGGCATCGAGGTCGGCGAGGACCGGCGGGTGCATCTGGCAGAATAGGGCGGCCTGAATAACGGGAATTGCGCGGGGTTCCCGGTTGCGCCGGCCGGGCCGCTTGCGCACGATCCCCGCCATGATTCGGGACAAGTCCGCCAAGACACCGGCCAAAGACGCGGCAAGGAAGGACGCTGCGAAAAAGGCAGCGCCCGCCAAGGCCGGCAAAGCGCCTGCGACCAAAACAACGACCGTTCCCGCAGGCAAGAAAGGCATTATCGCGGTCGCACCGCCGAGCTTCCGGCGCGAGCGCGCGCTGATCAAGTGCGGCGTCTGGCCGGTCGCCGGCTGCGACGAGGCCGGCCGCGGGCCGCTCGCCGGCCCCGTGGTGGCTGCAGCCGTGATTCTCGACCCCGACCGCATCCCGCGCGGCATCGACGATTCCAAGCGCCTGACGGCGGAGGAGCGCGAAAAACTGTTCGACAAGATCTGCGCCACCGCCCAGGTCTCGGTCGCCGTCGCCTCGCCCTCGCGAATCGACCGCGACAATATATTGCGCGCCTCATTGTGGGCGCTGAAGCGCGCCGTCGTGGCACTGCCGGAGGCGCCCAGGCACGTCTTCGTCGACGGCCGCGACCGGCTCGACACTCCTTGCGATTGCGAAGCCGTGATCGGCGGCGATGGCATCGTGCTGTCGATCGCGGCGGCCTCCATCATCGCCAAGGTGACGCGCGACCGCCTGATGTGCGCGCTGGCGCAGGACTGTCCCGGCTACGGCTTCGAGCAGCACAAGGGCTACGCCGTCCCCGAGCACCTCGACGCGCTCGACCGCCTCGGCCCCTCCGTCCATCACCGCCGCTTCTTCGCCCCGGTCGCGGCCGCACGCGCCAAGCACATGCCGTGGACCGTCGAGCCGGTGCCGGATCTGTTTGCGGTGACCGAGGTCGAGGTGCCGGTGGAAGCCAGCGTCGAAATCGACGCGTCGGCGAATCTCTAGAGTTAGCCAGGCGGGACAAGCCCGGGCATGACGAGGAAACCGTCGTTGCCACAACGCGCAGCGCCCCTTATCAAAGTGTTTGTGAGCGAATAGGGCCGGCTGGACGGGTTGGCTGCATCTTTCGGGCGTTGCATGCGGTTTACCTCCCTGGTCATCGAGCTCATTCGCGCCCGGCCGCGGCTGATCGTCTGGATCGCCGTGCTGCTGCAGGCCGCGATGTGGCTGTTCGTGGCGCTGGTGTTCTACCGCAGCCCGCCTGGCAGCCTTGCGACGCTCCTGGCTTTCGGACGCGAATACCAGGTCGGCACCGATCTCGGTCCGCCCTTGCCGGTCTGGCTCGCCGACATCGCCTATCGCGCCGCCGGCGGCCACATGTTCGGCGTCTATGTGCTCGCCGAGCTCTGCGAGATCGCGACGTTCATTGCGCTCTATCATCTCTCCCGCGCCGTGGTCGGCTCGCAGCAGGCGGTGCTCGCGGTGCTCTTGACCATGACGGTGCTCGCCTTCTCCTCGTCGGCGCTCGACTTCGGCCCGCTTGTCCTGGCCCGGCCGCTCTGGGCGCTGCTGCTGTTGCACTCCTGGCAGATCATCGGCCAGCGTCGCGGCAATGCCTGGTTCGCCTGGTCGATCGAGGCCGGTCTCCTGCTGCTGACGACGCCTGCGGCGATCTTCCTGCTGCTGCTGCTCGTCGTCTTCGCGGTCTCGACCGCCGGCGGCCGCCGGACGCTGCGCGCGCTCGATCCGCTGTTCGCGCTTGTTGTCGTCGCGGTGCTGGCGCTGCCCTACGCGGTCTGGCTGATGCGCGCCGAGACGCTGGTGATGCCGGCCTTGCCGCAAGTTGCGGAGCTGGATGCCCGCGCCCTGCATGCGGCGTGGCTGTTCGGCGGCCTCGTGCTCGGGGCCGCTGCGATCCCGGCGCTGACCTTCCTCAACACCGGGCTGTTCGCCGGCAAGGGCGAGGAGCCGCCGATCATCTACCGACCACCGGTCGAGCCGATGGCGCGCAACTTCGTCTATTTCTTCGCGCTGGCGCCGGCGCTGGGCGCGGTGCTCATCTCCGGCCTGCTCGGGCTCGACTCCGTCGTCGGCGGCGCCGGCGTCGTGCTGGTTGTGTCCGGGCTTGCCGTGGTGGTCGCAGCCGGCGATCTCATCGCGATGCGCCGTGCGCGGATGCTGCGGACGGTCTGGGCCGCCGCCGTCGTGGCGCCGGCCGTCGGCGTCGTGCTCGCCGTCCTGCTGCTGCCCTGGACCGGCACGAACGAGATCGCGACCTCGATGCCGGCGCGCGCGATCTCGGACTTCTTCGACGAGAGCTTTGCCCGCCGCACCAACCATCGCCTGCGTGCGGTGGCCGGCGAGACCTCGCTTGCGAGCCTGATCACGCTGCATTCCGGCCGGCCGCATCTCTTCATCGACGCCGACCCTGCGCGCACGCCGTGGATCAATCAGGCCAAATTCAGCGAGACCGGCGGCGTCGTGGTCTGGCGCGCTTCCGATACCGCCGGCACGCCGCCGCCGGACATCCTCAAGCGCTTTCCCGGCATCGTCCCGGAAGTCCCGCGCGCCTTCGAATGGCTGGTGACCGGTCGCCAGCAGCTCCTGCGCGTCGGCTGGGCCATCGTGCGGCCGAAGGGGACGTGAGGACGTAGGTCTCGTGCCCCGGACGCTGCGCAGCGCCTCTTCGGCGGTGCGCTGCAGAGCCGGGGCCATCCCGCCGCATCGTACTGTGTTGCTTTCTGGGTCCCGGCTCTGCGGAGCGTCACTGCGTGCCGCACCGCGTCCGGGACACGAGAGCTCGCTACCCCGTCAGCACCTTGGCGATCGCGCGCAGATCCTGCCAGGCCAGCCGCTTGTAGGACGGCGAGCGGAGCAGATAGGCCGGATGGAACGTCGGCAGCGCGCGGATGGTGCGCGCCCCCGTCTCGTAGTCGAACCAGCGCCCGCGGGTGCGCATGATGCCCTCGCGCGTTCCGAGCAGCGTCTGCGTCGAGGGATTGCCGAGCGTCACCAGCACGTCGGGATTCACCAGTTCGATCTGGCGCTGGATGAAGGGCAGGCAGATTTGCGTCTCCTGCGGCGTCGGGGTGCGATTGCCGGGCGGCCGCCACGGAATCACGTTGGCGATGTAGGCCGTGCTGCGGTTGAGGCCGATCGCGCCGATCATGAGATCGAGCAGCTTGCCGCTGCGCCCGACGAAGGGCAGCCCCTCGATGTCCTCGTCGCGGCCCGGCGCCTCACCGACGAACATGATGCGCGCCTGCGGATTGCCGTCGGCAAATACCAATCGCGTCGCGGTGTGCTTCAGCGCGCAACCCTCGAAGCCTTGCATCAGCTCGCGTAGCGCTTCCAGCGTG
Organism: Bradyrhizobium sp. CCBAU 65884; assembly: GCF_028128835.1. Taxonomy (NCBI): domain Bacteria; kingdom Pseudomonadati; phylum Pseudomonadota; class Alphaproteobacteria; order Hyphomicrobiales; family Nitrobacteraceae; genus Bradyrhizobium; species Bradyrhizobium sp. CCBAU 65884. The sequence continues at coordinate 350,540 of NZ_LBJU01000131.1, forward strand.
GGCGCAGTGCGCGCAGCCTCGCGCGCCGAGGCAATCGCGATGTCGGG